>NZ_QPKK01000099.1 GCF_003344635.1 Desertihabitans aurantiacus | reverse complement strand
GCGCCACCTCCCGACCCGCAACCGGGCCGGCTGCTCGGGCCCAGCGGGCTCGGAGCCCTGCCAGAACCGCTCCAGCTCTGCCAGCCGGTGCCCCGGGTCGTCGCCGCCGGCCCGCTCCCGGCACCAGCGTGACCAGTCGACCCGCCCGAGGGCCTCGGCGACGACGCCGTCGAGGTGGCGGTCTCCCGCCGGCCCGAACCGGCCCTCCAGCACCGCCTCGGCCAGCACCCGCCGGTCGGGGTCGAGGGTGCCGTCGCCGGCCAGCGCCGAGGGCAGCCGGTCGGCCACCGCCGACCCGTGGCCGAGGGCGGCCGCGCAGGCCAGCAGGAACAGCTCGCCGCGCGGTTCGGCGGTGACCACCTGCTGCTCCAGCGCCGGGTCCCGGCGACCGGCGGCGATCGCGATGACGGCGTTGATGGCCTCGACCAGCCAGTAGTCGGCGACGTAGTCGTCGGCGTCGAGCGGCGGCGGGACGGCACCGGCCGCCAGCGCCTCCACCGCCCGGGCGGCGTCGCGACGGATCAGCCGGGTGTCGCCGTGGTCGAGCAGCTGTTCACGGATGTCGCCCAGCTCGACGTAGGCGTCGAAGGCACGGGAGAGCCGTCGCAGCCGCAGCCCCACGTCGCCCTGCAGCTCGGTGAGCTGGCTGCGCAGCCCCCGCATCGTGCTGTGCGCCCGGGCCGCGGACGCGCTGGCGTTCTCCAGCTCGTCGCGCAGGATGCGGTCACGTCCGTGCTCGCTGGCCCAGAACCAGTCCCACTCGTCCACCATGGGCGACAGTCTGCCGTCCGGGACGGTCAGCTCGGCGGCTCAGCGGACCGCGCAGCCCGAGACCTGCGGCAGCGGCTCGGGGACGCCGACCTGCGGCATGCCGAGCCTCACCGGACGCGGCGTCGGCGGTCCGTCGGTCTGCCAGGCCTCCCAGGCGTCGCCGCCGCGGGTGCGCCGCAGCCCGGTCAGCTCGCCGTCGGCGACCAGGTGGTGCGGGGCGCCGTGGGTGATGACGACCTCGGCGATGTCGCCGGGACGGGGACGCCGGGCGGGATCGGCCGGGGCCTGCACGTGCACCAGGCGGTTGTCGCGGGCGCGGCCGGTGACCCGGGCGGTGGCGCCGTCCTTGCGGCCCTCGCCGTCGGCAAACATCACCTCGACCCGGCGGCCGACCTGGGCCTGGTTCTCCTCGGAGGCGATCTCGTTGACCCGGGCCACGAGCCGCTCGTAGCGCTCCTGGACCACCGCCTTGGGCACCTGGTCGGCCATGGTGGCCGCCGGCGTCCCGGGGCGGATCGAGTACTGGAAGGTGAAGGCACCGGCGAACCGGGAACGCTCCACCACCTCGAGGGTGGCGGCGAAGTCGTCCTCGGTCTCACCGGGGAAGCCGACGATGATGTCGGTGGTGATGGCCGCGTGCGGCATCGCGCTGCGCACCCGGTCGAGGATGCCGAGGTAGCGCTCGCTTCGGTAGGAGCGGCGCATCGCCTTGAGCACCCGGTCCGAGCCGGACTGCAGCGGCATGTGCAGCTGGGGCATCACGTTGGGGGTCTCGGCCATCGCGGCGATGACGTCGTCGGTGAAGTCGCGCGGGTGCGGGGAGGTGAAGCGCACCCGCTCCAGGCCCTCCACCTCGCCGCAGGCGCGCAGCAGCTTGGCGAAGGCCTGCCGGTCGCCGAACTCCACGCCGTAGGCGTTGACGTTCTGCCCCAGCAGGGTGACCTCCTGCACGCCCTCCTCGACCAGCGCGCGGATCTCGGCCAGCACGTCACCGGGACGCCGGTCGGTCTCCTTGCCGCGCAGCGAGGGCACGATGCAGAAGGTGCAGATGTTGTTGCAGCCGACGCTGATCGAGACCCAGGCGGCGTAGGCCTGCTCGCGCCGGGTCGGCAGCGTGGAGGGGAAGCGCTCCAGCGACTCCACCACCTCGACCTGGGCCTGCTCCTGGACCCGGGCCCGCTCCAGCAGCACCGGCAGCGAGCCGAGGTTGTGGGTGCCGAAGACGACATCCACCCAGGGCGCGCGGCGGGTGATCTCGCCCCGGTCCTTCTGCGCCAGGCAACCGCCGACGGCGATCTGCATGCCGGGGTGGGCCTGCTTGCTGGGCAGCAGGTGGCCGAGGTTGCCGTAGAGCCGGTTGTCGGCGTTCTCACGGACCGCGCAGGTGTTGAAGACGACGACGTCGGGCTGGTCGCCCTCGGCGGCCCGGGTGTAGCCGGCGTCCTCCAGCAGCCCGGAGATCCGCTCGGAGTCGTGCACGTTCATCTGGCAGCCGTAGGTGCGCACCTGGTAGCGGCGGGGCCGCTCGGTGCGGGCCGCGGAGGGCGGGGTCTGGAGCTCGGTCATGACGGGCCAACTCTAGGTCAGCCCGCGGGCACCCGCCGAACGTCGCGGCTGCGCATCGGTAGGGTCAGGGGCCATGACGAGCGACGCCGCCGCGACCGAGACCGCCCTGCCGACCGGGAAGCAGCTGGAGATCCAGCACGGACCGTGGCGGGCGGTCATCACCGAGGTGGGTGCGGCGCTGCGGGTGCTGCAGCGCGACGGCCGCGACCTGGTCGACGGCTTCCCGCCCGAGGCCCGGGTCAAGGGCTGCCGCGGCCAGCACCTGCTGCCGTGGCCGAACCGGGTGCGCGACGGGGTGTACGAGTTCGACGGCGAGCAGCTGCAGCTCGACCTCAGCGAGCCCAAGCGGCACAACGCCATCCACGGTCTGGTCCGGTGGGTGTCCTGGACGACGCTGGAGCACACCGCCTCCTCGCTCACCCAGGAGGTGGTGGTGCACCCGCAGCAGGGCTGGCCGGGCACCGTCCGCGCCTCCGTGACCCACACGCTCGGCGACGACGGGCTGACCGTGGACGTCCGGGCCCGCAACATCGGCCCGGTCGCGGTGCCCTTCGGCTACGCCGCCCACCCCTACTTCGGGGTGGGGCAGGACCGGGTGGACGACATCGCGGTGCAGGTGCCGGCCTCGACCTACCTGGAGGTGGACGACCGGCTGCTGCCGGTGGCGCTGCACCCGGTGGACGGCCGCCCGGAGGACCTGCGCCCCGGCACCGAGCTCGGCGACCGCGTCCTCGACACGGCCTTCACCGGGCTGAGCCGGGACGAGGACGGCCGCTGGCGGGTGCGGCTGTCTCGCGGCGAGGCGGAGGTCGTGCTGTGGGGTGAGGAGGGCCTGGACTGGATCCAGGTGTTCACCGGCGAGCACCGGCGCGACCTCGGCCTGGCGGTGGAGCCGATGACCTGCGGCCCCGATGCCTTCAACCCCGGCCCGACCCACGACGGCGTCCTGGTGCTGGCTCCCGGCGACGACTTCTCCTGCCGCTGGGGGGTCGGCGGGCGCTGATCGGGCGCCGCGGCGCCGAAACGTAACCGAATCTCAACCGTCAGGTTTTGGCGGGAGGTCCCGGCGCGCCGCTAGTGTCCCGGTCATGACCGAATCCGGCCCCGTCGCCCGCGCCGCTGCTGACCCAGCGAGCCGGGAGCCCCTGGTCGTGCTGTCGGGGGTGAACAAGCACTTCGGCGACCTGCACGTGCTGCAGGACATCGACCTCACCATCCACCGTGGCGAGGTGGTCATCGTCATCGGGCCGTCGGGGTCGGGCAAGTCGACCCTGTGCCGCACGATCAACCGGCTGGAGCCGTACGAGTCCGGCTCGATCACCATCGACGGCAAGGAGCTGCCGAGCGAGGGACGCGAGCTGGCCCGGCTGCGCGCCGACGTCGGGATGGTGTTCCAGTCGTTCAACCTCTTCGCGCACAAGACGATCCTGGAGAACATCACCCTCGGGCCGGTGAAGGTCCGCAAGCAGAAGCCCGAGGCGGCCCGGAAGCGCGCCATGGAGCTGCTGGAGCGGGTCGGCGTGGCGCACCAGGCCGAGAAGTACCCGGCCCAGCTCTCCGGGGGCCAGCAGCAGCGGGTGGCGATCGCCCGCGCGCTGGCGATGGAGCCGAAGGTGATGCTCTTCGACGAGCCCACCTCCGCGCTCGACCCGGAGATGATCAACGAGGTGCTCGACGTGATGACCGACCTGGCCCGCGAGGGCATGACCATGGTCGTCGTCACCCACGAGATGGGCTTCGCCCGCAAGGCCGCCAACCGGGTGGTCTTCATGTCCGACGGCCAGGTCGTCGAGCAGGCCGACCCCGAGACCTTCTTCACCGCCCCACGCTCCGAGCGCGCCCGGGACTTCCTGGGCAAGATCCTCACCCACTGACCCGTCCACCCGACGAGAGGAACATCATGATCACGGCCAAGAAGCTCGCCGGTCTGGCGGCTGCCGCCCTGGTGGCGCTGCCGCTGTCCGCGTGCGTCAACCAGCAGGCGGCCGAGACCGGCGGCGAGCCCGCCGGCGAGGGTGGCGGCGAGGGCGTCACCATCGGCATCAAGTTCGACCAGCCCGGCCTCGGTCTGCGCGAGGGCGACACCTACACCGGCTTCGACGTCGAGGTCGCCAAGTACGTCGCTAACGAGCTGGGCTACAGCGAGGACCAGATCGAGTTCGTCGAGTCCCCCTCGGCCCAGCGGGAGACGCTGCTGTCCTCGGGTCAGGTCGACATGATCTTCGCGACCTACTCCATCACCGACACCCGCAAGGAGCAGGTCTCCTTCGCCGGGCCGTACATCATCGCCGGCCAGGATCTGCTGATCCGCGCCGACGACACCTCGATCACCGGCCCGGACAGCCTCAGCGGCAAGACGCTGTGCTCGGTCACCGGCTCCACCCCGGCGGAGAAGGTCAAGGAGGAGTACCCCGAGGTCGAGCTGCAGGAGTACCCGGGCTACTCCCAGTGCGTGCAGGCCCTCAGCACCGGTGGTGTGGACGCGGTGACCACCGACAACACCATCCTCGCCGGGTTCGCCGCCCAGGAGCAGTACGCCGGCCAGCTGAAGGTGGTCGGGCAGACCTTCTCCGAGGAGCGCTACGGCGTCGGCATCCCGAAGGGCGACGTGGACCTGTGCAACCAGATCAACGACGCCCTGACCTCGATGGTCGACTCCGGTGCCTGGCAGACCGCGCTGGACGAGACCCTGGGCGCCTCGGACTTCCAGGTCGACACCTCGGTGAACCCGCCGGAGTTCGACACCTGCTCCTGAGCCGACCGATCTCGAGCGGGAGGGGGCCGCGCCCCCTCCCGCTCCGCACGTAGCACGAGAGGTGGTGGACGATGGCTGAGATGCTCGAGCGCGCCGACTTCCTGGCGGCGTTCTGGATGACGCTGCGGCTCGCGGTGCTGGGCACCGTCGGGGCCCTGCTGCTGGGGATGGTGGTGGCGATCATGCGCGTCTCCCCGTTCACCTCGCTGCAGTTCTTCGCTCGCACCTACGTGACGCTGATCCGCAACTCGCCGCTGACGCTCATCCTCTTCTTCTGCGTCTTCGGCCTGCAGAACTCGCTGGGGATGCGGGTGGGAGATGACCTGAGCACCCAGAACCTGTTCTGGGGCGTCGTCGCGATCAGCGTCTACCACGCCTCGTTCATCGCCGAGGCGCTGCGCTCCGGCGTCAACACGATACCGCTCGGCCAGGCCGAGGCGGCCCGGGCGATCGGGCTGCCCTTCGGCGCCTCGCTGCGTCACGTGATCATGCCGCAGGCGGTGCGGGGGGCGGTCGCCCCGGTCGGCAACGTCATCATCGCGCTGACCAAGAACACCACCGTCGCCGCCACCGTGGGCATCGCCGAGCTGGCCTCACGCATGAAGACCTCGATCGAGTTCTTCCCCAACCTGCTCTACCTCATCTTCGTGCTGGTGGCGGTCTGCTTCGTCGTGCTGACCCTGCCCACGGGGCTGTTCTTCACCTGGCTGTCGCGCAAGGTGGCGGTGCAGCGATGAACAGCCAGCACCGGAGTGCCGCGAAGGAGATCGCATGAGCGCGCAGAACGTCCTCTTCGACCACCCCGGCCCGTCAGCCCGGCAGCGCAACACGATCATCACCGTGGTCGGCTGGCTGGCCCTGCTGGGGCTGCTGGGCGCACTGGCCTGGGGCTTCCGCGCGGAGTTCACCTCGGCGAAGCTGAGCCCCTTCCTCGAGGCCGGGACCTGGCAGTTCTACATCCTCCCCGGGCTGCTGGCCACGCTGCAGTCCGCCGCCATCTCGGTGGTGACCTCGATCGTGCTCGGACTGCTGCTGGGCTGCGGGCGGCTCAGCCCGGTGCGTGCGGTGAGCAATGTCTGCGGTGTGCTGGTCGAGGTGTTCCGGGCCATCCCCGTGCTGCTGATGATGATCCTCTGGTACTACATCGGGTTGTACGTGCTGGTGCTGGGCCGGGAGGGCTCACCGCTGCTCGGTGTGGTGATGGGGCTGACCCTGTACAACGCCTCGGTGATCGCCGAGCTGGTGCGCTCGGGTGTGCACTCGCTTCCCCGCGGCCAGGGCGAGGCCGGGCTGGCGATCGGCATGACGCCGGGCCAGGTGCTGACCAGCATCCAGCTGCCGCAGGCGCTGACGGCGATGCTGCCCTCGCTGATCTCCCAGCTGGTCGTCATCCTCAAGGACACCGCGCTCGGCTCGGCCATCCTCTACGTCGACCTGCTCAAGCAGCTGCAGGACCTGGCGACCTACCGGGGCAACATCATCCCGGCCTTCGTCCTCGGCGCCATCATGTACATCCTGCTCAACAGCGCGCTGACCGCGGTGGCGCACCAGGTGCAGCGCCGGCTCAGCCGCAGCCAGCGCGGGCCCCGCCCGGGCAACCCGGAGCGGGCTGTCGAGGCCGCGGCGGTCGGCGTGGTGGCCGGTCGCGGGGCCGACGCGGACTGAGCGGCGCGGCCGGGACTATCAGTCCCAGGCCTCGTCGGTGCCCTCCGACCCGCCACCGACCTCGGCCAGGACGCGGGTGACCACACCGGCGCCGAACCCCTTGCGGGCGAGCGCCCCGGCCAGCCGGCGCCGGCGGACGTGCGGTTCGAGGCCGCTCATCGAGCGCGCCTTGCGCTCGGCGAGGTCGAGGGCGGCGGTGTACTCGTCCTCGTCGTCGACGCCCTGGAGCACCTCACCGATCACCTCGCCGTCCACGCCCTTGCGCTGCAGCTCATGGCGCAGCGCCCGGCGGGACAGGTGGCGCCGCTGCTGGCGCGAGGCCACCCAACCCTCGGCGAACCGGGAGTCGTCGACCAGCCCGACGTCCTCCATCCGGTCGAGCACCGCCTGCGCGGCGGCCTCGGGCACGTCCTTCTTCGCCAGCGCGGTGGCCAGCTCCTGGCGGCTGCGGGCCTGGGCCGTCAGCTGCCGCAGGACGATCTCGCGGGCCACTGCCTCCGGGTCGGCGTGCGCGTCTGGGTTCTGCTCGGGGTCGCTCTCCTCACGGGCGCGAGCCATGGTCCCTCCCCATCCGTCAGAGGCGTGGCACCGCGGGAGCCGGGGTCACCCCACCCGGCTCCCGCGACGTCCCACGCGCGGCGGCTGTCGTGGCTGGACGGCCGGTCACCGTCAGAAGGCGACCTCGCCGGTCACCGGGTCGACCCCGGCCGGCACGTCCACCTGCGGCCCGATGCCCAACTTCTCCTTGATCTTCTTCTCGATCTCGTGGGCGATGTCGGGGTTGGTCTTGAGGTAGTTGCGGGCGTTCTCCTTGCCCTGACCCAGCTGGTCGGAGTCGTAGGTGAACCAGGCGCCGGCCTTGCGGATGATGCCGGACTCGACGCCCATGTCGATCAGGCTGCCCTCGCGGCTGATGCCCTGGCCGTAGAGGATGTCGAACTCGGCCTGCTTGAAGGGCGGGGCCACCTTGTTCTTGACCACCTTGACCCGGGTGCGGTTGCCCACCATCTCGGTGCCGTCCTTGAGCGTCTCGATCCGGCGCACGTCGAGGCGGACCGAGGAGTAGAACTTCAGCGCCCGACCACCGGTGGTGGTCTCGGGCGAGCCGAACATCACGCCGATCTTCTCGCGCAGCTGGTTGATGAAGATGGCCGTCGTCCCGGCGCCGCTCAGCGCACCGGTCATCTTGCGCAGCGCCTGGCTCATCAGCCGGGCCTGCAGACCGACGTGGGAGTCACCCATCTCGCCCTCGATCTCCGCCCGCGGCGTCAGCGCGGCGACGGAGTCGATGACGACCAGGGTCAGCGCGCCGGAGCGGACCAGCATGTCGGCGATCTCGAGCGCCTGCTCACCGTTGTCGGGCTGGCTGACCAGCAGGGCGTCGGTGTCGACCCCCAGCTTCTTGGCGTACTCGGGGTCGAGGGCGTGCTCGGCGTCGATGAAGGCGCAGATGCCGCCCTCGGCCTGCGCGTTGGCGATGGCGTGCAGGGCCACCGTCGTCTTGCCCGAGGACTCCGGGCCGTAGATCTCGACCACCCGGCCGCGCGGCAGCCCGCCGACGCCCAGGGCGGCGTCCAGCACGATGGAGCCGGTGGGGATGACCGCGACCGGTGGGCGGTTCTCCTCCCCCAGCCGCATCACCGAACCCTTGCCGTGCTGCTTCTCGATCTGGGCGAGCGCTGCCTCGAGGGCCTTCTCGCGATCGGTGGTCCCCCGGTTCGCCGGTGCCGCCATGGTGGTTCCTTCCTCGTCAGGTGCTGCGGTGTCGTCGTTGTCGGTGGAGAACGTACGAACCGCGACCGACAGTTCTCGTCCGCTCGTCGGTTCCTGTGGACACGGAGGCCCTTGTGGACAACTCGTCGGAGCCGACTCTACCGAACAGGTGTTCGAAGCGGGCCCGACACGCCGGAGCGATCCGGAGGACCCGCGGAGGCGCCTCTCAGCGTTCCGACGGCGGCAGCTCGAGGGCCTCCCAGACCGCCCGCCAGACCACCTTCGCCGGCACCCCGTCGGCCAGCGCCTCCTCGACGGTCCGCCCGTCGACGGCGGCCAGCACGTACTGGGCGGCCCACACCCGGGCGTAGGCGGGCCCGAGGTGTCGTGTCATCCGCTCCCACAGCTCCGCCTCACGCACCCGACCAGCATGGCGCAGCGTCGGCGGCAGCCCAACTCCGCCGACCGCCGACCGGTTCTGTCGGAGCCGCCCGGCAGGATGGACCCATGACGACAGGCGAGCGGAGCAGCGCACCGCGCCGGGGTGCGCGGTGACGCCCCGTACCGGGCTGGAGGACTTCACCGAGGCCACCCGACGCTGGTTCACCGACTCCTTCGCCACCCCCACCCCGGCCCAGAGCGGGGCGTGGCAGGCGATCACCGCCGGCCAGCACGCCCTGGTCATCGCCCCGACCGGCTCGGGCAAGACGCTGGCGGCGTTCCTGGCCGCCCTGGACCGCCTGAGCCGGCGACCCGCCGACGCGGAGCGCACGGGCGTGCACACCCTGTACGTGTCGCCGCTGAAGGCCCTCGGCGTGGACGTCGAGCGCAACCTGCGCGCCCCGCTGCGCGGCATCGCGCGCACCGCGGAGCGGCTCGGCGGCACCGCCCCCGACATCACGGTCGCGGTGCGCTCCGGGGACACCCCGGCCGCGGACCGGCGCCGGCTGACCACGCACCCGCCCGACGTGCTCATCACCACGCCGGAGTCGCTGTTCCTCATGCTCACCTCCCAGGCCCGCGACATCCTCACCGCCGTCGACACGGTGATCGTGGACGAGGTGCACGCCCTGGCCGGCACCAAGCGCGGCGCCCACCTCGGCATCACGCTGGAGCGGCTGGAGCAGTGGGTCACCGACCACGACCACCCCGCCTTCCAGCGGATCGGGCTGTCGGCCACGGTGCGCCCGGCCGAGCGCGTCGCCGGCTTCCTCGGCGGCAGCCACCCGGTGCAGGTGGTCGACCCGCCCGCGGTCAAGGAGTGGGAGCTCACGGTCGCGGTCCCGATCGAGGACATGACCGCGCTCGGCAGCCGTCCCCAGATCGACCCCGACGACCCGCTGGCCACCCCGGAACGGCCCTCCATCTGGCCGCACGTGGAACGGCAGGTGCTCGACCTCGTCACCGCCCACCGCTCGACCATCGTCTTCGCCAACTCCCGGCGGCTGGCCGAGCGGCTGACCTCCCACCTCAACGAGCTGCACGCCGCCGACCTGGGGATGGAGGTGCCGCAGGACGCGGCGCCGCCGGCCCAGGTGATGGCCCAGTCCGGTGCCTCGGCCGGGGTGGCGCCGGTGGTGGCGCGGGCCCACCACGGCTCGGTCAGCAAGGAGCAGCGGGCCGACATCGAGGGCGCGCTGAAGGCCGGCACCCTGCCCTGCGTGGTCGCCACCTCCTCCCTCGAGCTCGGCATCGACATGGGCGCGGTGGACGTCGTCGTCCAGGTCGAGTCCCCGCCGTCGGTGGCCAGCGGGCTGCAACGGGTCGGCCGGGCCGGGCACCAGGTGGGGGCTGTCTCGCGCGGGGTGTTCTTCCCCAACCACCGCGGCGACCTGGTCGAGACGGCGGTGGTGGTCGAGCGGATGCGCGAGGGGGCCATCGAGGAGGTGGCAGAGCTGCGCAACCCGCTCGACGTGCTGGCCCAGCAGGTGGTGGCGATCGCCTCGGCCGACGACGTGGACGCCGACACCCTGTACGCACTGGTCCGGCGGGCGGCCAACTACGCCGAGCTGCCGCGCAGCGCCTTCGACGGCGTGCTCGACATGCTCAGCGGGCGCTACCCCTCGGAGGACTTCGCCGAGCTGCGACCGCGGATCGTGTGGGACCGCGACAGCGGCGAGCTGTCGGCCCGTCCCGGCGCCCAGCGGCTGGCGGTCACCTCCGGTGGCACCATCCCCGACCGCGGGTTGTTCGGGGTGTTCCTGGTCGGCTCGGACGAGGGCGGTGGCGGTCGCCGGGTGGGCGAGCTGGACGAGGAGATGGTCTACGAGACCCGGGTCGGGGACGTGTTCACCCTCGGCACCACGTCGTGGCGGGTCGAGCAGATCACCCACGACCAGGTGCAGGTCTCCCCCGCGCCGGGGGTGCCGGGCCGGCTGCCGTTCTGGAAGGGCGACGCTCCGGGCCGCCCGGCCGAGCTGGGCCGGGCGCTAGGCACCTTCACCCGCGAGGTGGCCGCCCTGCCGGAGGAGCAGGCCCGCGAGCGGCTGCGCGGTTCGGGGCTGGACGACTGGGCCGCGGACAACCTCATCGCCTACCTCGCCGAGCAGCGACAGGCCACCACCGTGCTGCCCTCGGAGAAGACGGTGGTGGTGGAGCGGTTCCGCGACGAGCTGGGCGACTGGCGGGTGTGCATCCACTCCCCGCTCGGCTCCTCGGTGCTCGCTCCCTGGGCGCTGGCGATCGAGCAGCGGGCCCGGGAGCGCTACGGCACCGAGGTGTCGGCGACCGCCACCAACGACGGCATCGTGCTGCGGGTGCCCGACACCGACGCCGAGCCGCCGGGGGCGGACCTGGTGCGGATCGAGCCGGACGAGCTGACCCGGATCGTCACCGACGAGGTCACCGGGTCGGCGCTGTTCGCCTCCCGCTTCCGCGAGTGCGCCGCCCGGGCCCTGCTGCTGCCCCGGCGCGACCCCCGCTCGCGCTCGCCGCTCTGGCAGCAGCGGATGCGCTCGGCCCAGCTGCTCCAGGTGGCCTCCCGCTTCCCCGACTTCCCGATCGTGCTGGAGACGATCCGGGAGTGCCTCAACGACGTCTACGACCTGCCCGGGCTGCGTGAGCTGCTCGCGGGTGTGGAGTCCCGGCGGGTCGAGGTGGTCGAGGTCGAGACGTCCGAGGCGTCCCCGTTCGCCACCTCGCTGCTGTTCGGCTACATCGGCGCCTTCGTCTACGAGGGCGACGTGCCGCTGGCGGAGCGGAAGGCCGCCGCGCTGTCCCTGGACGCCGGGCTGCTGGCCGAGCTGCTCGGCACCGAGGGACTGGCCAGCCTGCTCGAGCCCGAGGTCATCGCCGAGGTCGAGTCGGGGCTGCAGTCGCTGCCGGAGGAGCGCCAGGCCCACACCGTCGAGCAGCTGTTCGACCTGATTCGCACCGCCGGGCCGTACGCCACCGCCGAGCTCGACCTGCGCAGCCGTGACCTCGACCTGCCCGCCGCCCTGGAGGAGCTGGCGGGACGCCGCCGGATCGCGGAGGTGCGGATCGCGGGCGAGCAGCGCTGGGCCGTCACCGAGGACCTCACCCGGCTCCGGGACGCCCTCGGGGTGCCGCTGCCGCCGGGCTACGCCGCCCCACCGGTCGACGAGGAGGACCCGGTGCAGGCGCTGGTGCTGCGCCACGCCCGCACCCACGGCCCGTTCACCGCGGCCGCGGTGGCCGAACGGCTCGGGCTGGGCACCGCCGTGGTGGCCGCGGCGGCCCGCACCCTGGTCCGCAGCGGGACGCTGGCCAGCGGCGCCTACACCGCACCGGGCCGCGACGAGCTGTGCCACCAGCGGGTGCTGGCGCTCATCAAGCGTCGGACGCTGGCCCGGTTGCGCCGGGAGGTGGAGCCGGTCGACCAGCCGACCTTCACCCGCTTCCTCGCCGACTGGCAGGGCGTCTCGGCCCCGCAGCGCCACCGGACCCGCGGCACGGACGGCACGCTGGCGGCGGTGGAGTCGCTGGCCGGCTACCCGGTCCCAGCCAGCATGCTCGAGGCGGTGGTGCTGCCCTCGCGGGTGCAGGACTACCAGCCCCGCTTCCTCGACGAGCTGCTGGCGGCCGGTGAGGTCAGCTGGGCCGGCTCGGGCCGGATCGGCGCCGGTGCCGATGGCGCCGGCGACGGCTGGGTGCGGCTCTGGCCGGCCGAGCTCGACCTCGCGCCTCCGCCGGGCGAACCGGCCTCCAGCCAGGCGACGCTGCTGCTGGAGCGGCTCGGGCGGGGCGGGGCGTGGCGGTTCGAGGACCTGCTGGACGAGGAGCTCACCCGCGGCGACGCCGCGAACGCGCTGTGGGAGCTGGTGTGGGCCGGGCTGGTCACCTCCGACTCCTTCACCGCGGTGCGCGCCGCGAGCGCCGGCGGGGCGCTGCGCCG
>NZ_QPKK01000098.1 GCF_003344635.1 Desertihabitans aurantiacus | reverse complement strand
CGGCACCCGCGCCATCCTCGACGACGTCCAGCTGGCGATGCTGCCGCCGCAGGGCCGGCCCGCCGGCCCCGACTACCAGCACTACTGGATCGACCGGGTCCGCCCCGGGCTCACCCGGCTGTGGCCGCTGCCCTGGCCCGGACGCCACACCCGCGCCGGCTGGGTGAGCATCCTCGTGTCCTGGCTGCTGATGCTGCTGCTGGCCGCGCTGGCGGTGCTGATCGCGATCTGGATCTTCCACGACGACCCGCCGCAGGCGCCGCCGCCGCCCACCGGCCAGAGCTCCTCGCCGCAGTCCGGCTCCCCGCCGCCGGACTCGGCCTCGCCGTCCCCGGAGTCGGCGAGCCCGTCGGACTCCGCGAGCCCGTCCGACTCGGCCAGCCCGTCGGACTCGGCCAGCCCGAGCCCCACCGACGGCTCGCCCAGCCAGTCGCCGTCGCGTTCGGCCTCGCCGTCGCCGGGTGACACGCCCACCGAGTCCGCCGGTCCGGGCTCGCCGACGCCGAGGTCACGGCTGTGACGAGCCGGCTGGAGCCCGCGGCGGGCCGCGAGGGCGAGCTCGACCCCGAGGGTGCGACCGACCGGCAGCCCGACACCTCGGCGAGCCCGCGGACGCCGACGCCCGAGCCGGAGGGCTGGCGTCCCCGGCTGGTGGTGAGCGACCTCGACGGCACCTTCCTCTCCCCCGACGGCACCGTCTCCGAGCTCAACCGGCAGGCCGTCGCCGACGCGCTCGCGGCCGGGATCGAGGTGGTCTTCGCCACCGGGCGCCCGATCCGCTGGCTGCAGGTGGTCGCCGACCTCGGGCTGGCGAACTCGGTGGTGGTCGCCAGCAACGGCGCGATGCTCTACGACGTCGCCCGCGAGGAGGTGCTCCGCAGCAGCCCGATCGAGCCGGAGGTGCTGGCCGCCGTGGTGCGCGACATCGCCGAGGCCGTCCCGGGCAGCCGGTTCGCCACCGAGCAGGGGGTCACCTTCAACGTCGGCGAGGGCTACCAGCTGCGCGGCGACGGCGCCGGGGACGTCCGCCGGTTGCCGACCGCCGAGCTGGTCGCCGTCCCCGGTGCGGTGAAGCTGCTGGTGCAGCAGCCCGACCTCGACCCCGACGAGCTGGCCGCCCGGGTGCGTCCGGTGGTGGGTGAGCGGCTGACCGTCACCCACTCCGCCGCCGACGGCACCGGCCTGCTGGAGCTCAGCGCCCCCGGCGTCACGAAGGCCAGCGCGCTCGCCGACTGGTGCGAGCGGCGGGGGATCACCCCCGACGAGGTGGCCGCCTTCGGCGACATGCCCAACGACCGGGCGATGCTGTCGTGGGCCGGGCGGCCGCACGTGATGGCCGAGGCGCACCCGTCGCTGTCGGACCTCTGCGCCACCGTGATCGGCTCCAACGCCGACTCCGCGGTCGGTCGGACCCTCCGCGGCTGGCTCTGACCGCCGCGTCGACGTCGCGCCGGCCCGGACGCCCGTAGCATCTGCTCTCGTGGTGGAGCTCGAGCGCGGTCCCGTCCGCCCCGACGACGTCCCGGCCCCGGCCGGCAGCACGTCGGCGGGGTGGTGGCACGCGCTCGCCACCTTCGCGCTGCCGCTGCTCGCCGGGCTGTGGGCGGCCGCGACCACCTTCGGCGGCACCGTCGTGCCGTGGCGCTCGGTGATGGTCGACCTCGGGGTCTACCTGCGCGCCGGCGGGCAGGTGCTGCAGCAGCTGCCGGTCTACGACGAGGGCTCGGAGCTGCCCTTCCTCTACCCGCCGCTGGCCGCCCTGCTGGCGGTGCCGCTGACCGCGCTGCCGGTGGCGGTGGTCGAGATCGGCTGGGTGGTGCTCAACGTGGCGCTGCTGCTGGCGGTGATGTACCGGTTCAACGTGCGCGGCTGGGCCCTCGGACCGGCCACCGCCGGGGTGGTGCTGCTGGTCGAGCCGGTCAAGCAGACCCTGGCCTTCGGCCAGCTCGGCATCATCCTGGTCGCCCTGGTGGTGCTCGACCTGGTGCCCGGCGCCCGCTTCCTGGACCGGTGGACCGGCGGACGCCGGCTGCTGCCGGAGGGCTGGGCGAGCGGGCTGGGGGCCGCGCTCAAGCTCACCCCGGGGATCACCGTGCCCTACCTGTTCCTGGCCGGACGCCGCCGCTCGGCCGCGGTCGCCCTCGGCACCTTCCTCGGGCTGGGGCTGCTGGCGGCGCTGGTGATGCCCCGCAGCTCGTGGGCGTTCTGGACCCGGCTCGCCTCCGGTGAGTCCGGACTCGGCGGCAGCGTCATCTACTACGCCAACCAGTCCATCAGCGGGGCCTGGCTGCGCATCTTCCGCCTCGCCCCCGGCAGCGAGCTGACCGGGCTCGCGGTGAGCGCGGTCGCCGCGGCGCTCGGGATCGCGGTGGCGGTGCTGTGGCACCGGCGGGGCGAGACCGGTCTGGCGGTCGCGCTGCTCGGGGTGGCCAGCCTGCTCGCCTCCCCCGTCTCCTGGGGCCACCACTTCGTCTGGGTGGTGCCGCTGGCGCTGGTGATGGCCCGGCCGCAGGTGCCGATGGCGGTGCGCGCGACCGGGCTGGTGTTCGCCGTCTACGTCGCCGCCGCGCCGTGGGAGACGCTGCCCGGTGGCGCCGACGTCGAGCTGACCTACGACACCGGTCAGCTGGTGCTGGCCTCCCTCACCCCGGTCCTCGGGCTGGTGCTGATGACGGTGGCGCTGCTGGACGCGGTGCGCCGCACGCAGACCGGCACGCTGCAGCAGCTGCCGGGCAGCGCGCCGACCACCTGACGGCATCGCGCGCCGGGTCAGCGGAGCGGGACGAAGCTCCACACCCCGCCGGTGTCCTCCTGCTCCACCTCGTCCCCGCGCCGCCGGTAGCGCAGCATCCGCCCGCCCACCGGGACGACCATCCGGCCGCCGTCGGCGAGCTGGCGGGCCAGCAGCTCGGCCAGCTCGGGCGGGGCGTCGGCCGAGACGAGGACCGCGGGATACGGCGCGCCGGCGGGCACCCCGGGGACGTCCGGGTCGGCCTGGTGCACCTCGACCACCGGCCACGGCGCGAGCACCGGCCGGGAGCGGGCCACCAGCGCCGGTTCCAGCTCGACGGCGACGACCCGTCCGCCGGGCCCGACCAGCTCGGCCAGCAGCGCGCTGGTCCAGCCCGAGCCGCTGCCGACGTCGAGGACGGTCTCCCCCGGGCGCGGGTCGAGCCGCACCAGCATCTCGCGGACGGTGCTGGGCTGGCTGTTCGTCGCGTCGTGGCCGATCGGCAGCGGACGGTCCTCCTCCGCCAGGTCGCGCACGTCCTCGGGCAGGAACCGGGCACGCGGGACGGCGCGGAAGGCCGCCTCGACCCGCTCGCGGGTGTCGTCCATCCTCCTGCGCTACCCCGCCCCCGCGGGGTCAACCGGCCCGAGCAGCACCGCGGGACGCCACCCGCGCAGCGAGCTGACCAGCGCCAGCCCGTCGGCGCGGCGCAGGTCGTCCGGGGTCAGCGGGCGCTCGGCCAGCGTGCCGTCGGCGAGCAGGCGTCCGCGTCCGACGCCGGGCAGCAGGCCGTCCTCCTGCGGCGGCGTCCACCACCGCCCGTCCAGGAGCACCGCCAGGTTGGCGACGGTGCTCTCGGTGACGTGGCCGCGGTCGTTGACGAGCAGCACGTCGTCGGCGTCGGGGTGACGGTCCCGGCGCTCGGTGTAGACGTCGCGCCGGGTGGTCTTGTGGTGCAGCCACACCGAGGACGGGTCGACCGGCTCGGGGTCGAGCGCCAGCCGGACCGGCGCCGCGGACGGCGGGGGCAGCTCGGCGATGGTGACCGCGCAGCGGCCGTCACGCTCCACCTGCAGCCGGACCCGGGCCGAGGTCAGCCCGGCGGTGGCCGCGGCGAGGGCCTCGCGGACCCGTCCCAGGTCGAGCGGGATGTCGAGGTGGTCCGCCGAGGCGGCCAGCCGGGCCAGGTGCGCCTCCAGGTGGACCAGCGTCGGGACGCCGTCGACCGGCCGGAGCCCCAGCGTCTCCACCAGCGCTGGTTCGGGTTCGGGACGGGTCGGCAGCACCCGCGTCTTGGCCTCCAGCTCGGCGAGCTCGGTCGCGGCCTCGGAGCCCCAGGTGATGCCGCTGCCGACCCCGTAGCGGGCGGCACCGGTGGTCCGCTCGACCACCACGGTGCGGATGGCCACGTTGAAGCGGGCGCGCACCGGCTCCCCGGGCGGGGCGACCATGCCGACCGCGCCGGTGTAGACGCCGCGGGGGCCGTCCTCGAGGGCGGCGAGCAGCTCGACGGTCCGCTCGCGCGGGGCGCCGGTGATGGAGGCGCAGGGGAACAGCGCGGTGAGCAGCTCGACCAGGCCGAGGTCGGCGGGCACCTCCGCGGAGACGTCGGAGGTCAGCTGCCACACCGTCGGGTACCGCTCGCAGCGGAACAGGTCGGTGACCCGGACCGTGCCGGGCACCGCCACCCGCGACAGGTCGTTGCGGACCATGTCGACGATCATCAGGTTCTCCGCGCGGTCCTTGGTCGAGGCGAGCAGGGCGCGGCGGGCCGTCTCGTCGGCCTCCGGCGTGGGCCCGCGGGCGGCGGTGCCCTTCATCGGGCTGCTGGTGACGGTGCTGCCGCTCCAGCGCAGGAACCCCTCCGGGCTCGCGCTCGCGACGACGACGTCACCGAGGTCGAGGTAGGCGTGGTGGGCACCGCGCTGCTGGCGGGCCAGGTCGCCGTAGAAGGCCAGCAGGTCACCCTGCACGGCACCGGTCAGGCGGGTGGTGAGGTTGGCCTGGTAGGTCTCGCCGCGGGCGATGGCGTCGCGGACGGCCGCCACCCGCTCGGCGTGCGTGGCGGCGTCCCAGCCCAGCCGCCAGGGATCGGCCGTCCACCCGGAGCCGCCCGGTACGGAGGCCAGGGCCCGCTCCTCCCGCGGCCGGCGGGTCAGCGCGAACCAGGCCAGGGGCGGCCCGCCGGGGTCGGGGGCGGGGGTCTGCAGCCGCGGGGTGAGACCGGCGGCGGCCTCGTAGCCGATGTAGCCGACCGCCCAGCGTCCCGCCGCCGTCGCCTGCTCGACCCGGCGCAGCAGGGGCACCACCTCCTCGACGGTGCGCGCCACCAGCACCTCCTCGGCGTGGTCGACGACCAGCGCACGGTCGGCCACGAGGTCGTCCAGCCTGGCGATCACGCACGTGACCCTAGAGGTCGTCCGGGAGGCCGCCCGCGAGGACGTCGGAGATGCCGGTGGCGCACTAGCCTGCGGGCATGTCCGAGCCGCCGGCGTTCAGCCCGACGATCACCCTGCTGACCATCGCCCGGGCCTGGGAGTCCGCGCTCACCGAGGGACTGGCCCCGCTGGGTCTCACCGTGCGCCGCTACGGCTTGCTCGGCCACATCCGCAGCACCCCCGACATCTCGTTCAGCGAGCTCGCCCGGCGGTCGCGGATCACCGTGCAGAGCGCCCACACCGCGGTCGCGGGGTTCACGGCCGACGGCCTGGTGGAGGTGGTGACCGAGCAGGTCGGTGCCGCCTCGCGGATCCGGGTCACCGCGACGGGACGGGAGCTCCTCGACCGCGCGGCGGAGGTGGTCGGTGGCCTCGACGCCGACCTCGAGGCTGCGGACGCCCACCTCGCCGAGGCGCTTAGGGCCTCCTTCACCCGGAGGTTCGCCGACCGCTGACCTTCAGTTAGACTGAAGGTCATGGAGAAGGTGTTGCTGGCTGCCCACGTGCTCGCGGGCATCCTCTTCGTGGGCCCGGTCGCCGTGACGGCGAGCCTGTTCCCGCGCTACGCCCCGGTCGTCGGGCACCCTCCGGGCCGCGGCGCCCCGGACCGCTCGGTCGCCACCGCGCTGCACCGGGTCACCCGGGGCTACGGGGTGCTCGCGCTGGTGGTGCCCGTCGTCGGGCTGCTGCTCGCCGGGGTCCAGGGCCGGCTGGGCGAGGTGTGGATCACCGTCGCGATGGTGCTCACCGCGGTGGCCGGGGGGCTGCTCGCGCTGCGCGTCGTGCCGATCCAGCGCGAGGCTCTCGAGGCCCCCGACGACGGCACGCGGCTGCGTGGCCTGCGGACGCTCACCGGGGTGTTCAACCTGCTGTGGGCGGTGGTGGTCGTGCTCATGGTGGTCCGGCCCGGAGCGGCATGAGACCGCTGCTGCGGGCGCTGGAGGTGCTCTCGGTGCTCGAGCTGCTCAGCGTGCTGGCCCTGCTGGTCAACCTCGCCACGGTGCACGCGGACGGTCTCGCCTCCGCGCTCGGACCGGTGCACGGCGCGCTCTACCTCGCCGTCGCGGTGACGGCCCTGCTGGGCCGCGGCCTGCTGCTGCGCACCCGGCTGCTCGCCCTGGTCCCGGTGCTCGGCGGGGTGCTCACCCTGGTCAACGTGCGGCACGAGGTCCGACGCGGGAGTCCTGAGAGTTCTCCTTCCTCCCTCCCGCTGCCTTGACCCCGACGCGACGTCGGTGTGTGGACTGATGCCCCCCACGACCGACGACCCCCGGAGGCGCACACCATGGACCAGCCGCGACACATCTCCGTCGAAGAGCTCTTCGACCTCCCTGCACTCAGCCGGGCCGTGCTCTCCCCGGACGGCACGCAGGTGGCCGTCCTCGCCCCCTGGCAGCACCGCCTGAACGTCTTCGTCCGTCCGCTCGACGCGGACTGGTCGACCGACGACGCCGACGGGTCCTCCGGGGCGTGGCGGGTCACGGCCGAGACGCGGCGCAACATCGAGACCTTCACCTGGTCCGTGGACGGGCGCTACCTGCTGTTCCAGCAGGACGGGGACGGTGACGAGAACTACCACCTGCACCGGGCCGACCCGACCCGCCCCGAGGAGCCCCCGGTCGACCTGACGCCCTTCCCGGGTGTGCGGCTCCTGGGTCTGCACCTGCTGCCGGACCAGCCCGGGACCGTCCTCGTCGAGCTCAACCGGCGCCGACCGGAGCTGGCCGACCTCTTCCGGCTCGACCTGACCACCGGCGAGCTCGTCCTGCTCGCGGAGAACCCCGGCGACGTCGTGGGCTGGCTCGGCACCGCCGCGCGGACGCTGTTCTTCACGATGGCCGAGAACGGGGACCACCTGCTCTGGGAGTGGACCGCCGGCGGGCGTCGGCTGATCACCCGCTTCCTCGGCACCGACATGATCTTCGGGGTCCTCCCCGCCGTGCCCAGTCCGGACGGGAACGGGCTCTGGGTGGGGTCCAACCGCGGCTCCGACCGCACCCGCCTCGTCCGCGTCGACCTCGAGACCGGCGAGCAGACCGGCGTGGACAGCCACCCCGTGTTCGACCTGGACACCCCGCGTCCCGACGCCGACACCCGCTTCCCCCCGGCGCTGATCGTCCACCCCGGCACCGGGGACCTGCTCGGTGCGCGCTACCTCGGTGTCCGGCAGGAGATCCACGCCCTCGACCCGCACTTCGCCGAGGTGCTGCCTCGGCTGACCGAGCTCTCCGACGGCGAGGTGGGCCACCTGTCCTGCGACACCACGGCGCGACGGTGGCTGGTCGAGTTCGTCTCCGACCGCGAGCCCGGGGCCACCTGGACCTACGACCACGCCACCGGCCGGGCGCGCCGGCTCTTCCGGCGCCACCCGCACCTGGACCCGACCGACCTGGCCCCGGTGCGGCCGGTCACGCTGACCGCCCGCGACGGCCTCTCCCTGCCCAGCCACCTCACCCTGCCGCCCGGGGTGGAGCCGCGCGGCCTGCCGACCGTGCTGCTGGTGCACGGCGGCCCCTGGTACCGCGACAGCTGGACCTACGACCCGGAGGTGCAGCTGCTGGCCAACCGCGGCTACGCGGTGCTGCAGGTCGACTTCCGCGGTTCCACCGGCTACGGCAAGGCCCACACCCAGGCCGCCATCGGCGAGTTCGCCGGGCGCATGCACGACGACCTCGTCGACGCGCTGGACTGGGCCGTCGCGCAGGGCATCACCGACCCCGACCGGGTCGCGATCTACGGCTCCTCCTACGGGGGCTACGCCGCCCTCGTCGGCGCCGCCTTCACCCCGGACCGCTTCGCCGCCGCCGTCAGCTACACCGGCATGTCCGACCTCGTCGACTTCATCGGCTCGGTCGTCCCCTTCGCTCGTCGCCTGGTGGCCAACAGCTACCTGCGCTACATCGGCGACCCCGAGGACCCCGGCCAGGTGGCCGACCTGCGCGCCCGCTCACCGCTCAGCCGGGTCGACGACATCACCGCACCGGTGCTGCTCATCCACGGCGCCAACGACGTCCGGGTCGCCCGCCGGCACTCCGACCGCATCGCCGAGGCCCTCCGCGCCCGGGATGCGGAGGTCGAGTACCTGCTCAACGAGGAGGAGGGCCACTGGTTCATCAACCCCGACAGCAACATCGAGCTGTACACCACCCTCGAGCGGTTCCTGGCCCGGCACCTGGGCGGACCCACCGCCGGCAGCTGAGCGACCGTGGCTGCCAGGACGATGGAGCCCGGCGCGGCCGAGCAGCTGCCGAGCGGGCCGGGACGGGTGTTCGAGCCGAAGGTCGACGGCTATCGCGCCCTCATCGGGCACACCGGCGGCGCCACGCGTGCTGGTGTCGCGGCGCGGCACCGACCTCACCCCGCTGTTCCCCGCGCTGGCGACCGCGGTCCTCGACCAGGTGCCCGAGGCCGTCAGGCACCACAGATCGGTGTCGCCACTCGTGCAGCAGCTCCCGCTCTAGACTCCAACGGGTGACGACCGGCGACTTCGCGATCTTCCTGAACGGTTGCTATGGCGTCGGTAAGTCGGCCGTCCTCGACCACGTCGGCGACCTTCTCGCCGCGGCCGGCCGGCCCTTCAGCCTGATGGACGTGGACTGGTTCCACCGGTCCTGGCCTCCTGCGCCGGACGACCCGGAGAACGTCCTCGTCGAGGCGACGAACCTGGCCGCGGTCTGGCAGAACTACCGGCAGACCGGTTCCCGGCAGCTGGTCGTCAGCGGGGTCCTCACGGCCCCGGCCGACCGGCGACGGTACGAGCAGGCGTTTGGCCTGCCGGTGCGCCCGGTCCGGCTCGAGGCCGGGGCCGAGGTCGTCGCAGAACGGCTGCGCCGCCGGTACCCGGCCGACCGCTCCGACGCCTTGCAGTGGCATCTGGAGCGCCACGAGGAACTGGCCCACCGGCTCCGGTCCGTCGACCAGGACGAGCGCGCGTTCGACACGGCCGACCGCAGCCCGCGGTCGATCGCCATGGACGTGCTCGGCCACTTCCGCCTCGCCGGCCCTGGCCCGGACAGCGGTCAGGACCGTCCGATCCGCGGCACCGAGTGACCGACGATCTCCTGCTGCCCGGATTCGGAGCGAGGTCGACTACGACGAACCGCTCGCCCGCCGGACGAGCTCACCTGGCACCCGCCACCTCAGCGGTGACGATCTCGCGGGGGCTCGCCGCCGCCGGCCCAGCCACCGGCGGCCCGGTCGATGGCGGCGACCAGGGACCAGTGGATGCCAGCCCTGGACGACGCCATCTCCCGCCCGCTGCGACGGTGAGTGCCACCGGTCGGGGACGACGGGCGTCCGGGCTGGCGGTCCGGGTGGGGCGTGCGGGGCTCGAACCCGCGACCCAGGGATTATGAGTCCCCTGCTCTGACCGGCTGAGCTAACGCCCCCGTGCGGTGGTCGGTGCGTCACTGTACCGGCGGGAGGCGGTCAGGAGGCGGCGCGACCCTCCAGCAGGTCGGCCACGGCCGAGGCCCAGGCGGCCACCCCGGACGGGCCGTGCACCACCACGTCGGAGAGCTGCTGCAGGGCTTCCTCCTCGTCGGAGGCCGAGCAGACCAGCAGCGCGGTCAGCCCCTCCTCCCGCAATCCGCGGGCGGCGTGGAAGGCCGGCAGGTCACCGAGGTCGTCCCCGCCGAAGACCACCGCGCGGGCGCCCCGCTCGGCCACCAGCGCGCGCAGGGCATCACCCTTGTCGTGACCGTGCGGGCGGATCTCCAGCACGTTGCGCCCGGGCTCGACGGTCAGCCCGTGCTCCTCGGCCAGCCTCCGGACCGGCTCGACCAGGGCCTGGAAGGTGCCGGCGGGGTCGGCCGACTGGCGGGTGTGCAGGCCGATCGCCCGCTCCTTGTGCTCGAGGCGGACGTCGTCCAGCCCCAGCTCGGCGAAGAGCCCTGGCAGGGCGGCCTCGACGTCGTCGATCTCGGCCGGCGGCTCGGGGATCTGGAACTCCCCGGTGGCGGCGTCCCAGCGCTCCACCCCGTACTGGCCGAGGACGACCATCGACTCCAGGCCGGGCACGCGGTCGAGCCCGCCGAGGCTGACCGCGGTGCGCGCCGGGCGTCCGGTGATGACGGCCACCGTGCCGACCAGACGACCGAGCCGGCCCAGGGCCGCCACCGCGTCCGGGTCGGCGACGGCGCGGGCCGGGTCCTCCACGATCGGGGACAGCGTGCCGTCGAAGTCGAAGGCCACCAGGGCGGAGCCCGGGTCGTCCTGCATCGCCTGCAGGCAGCGGCGCCCCTCCGGGGTCTCGGCCAGCGCCGCGGTGGTCAGCTCGGTCATGGGGCCAGCCTGTCGGAGGTGGCTCCGCCGCGCCAACCCCGGGCGCCGGACGTCGGTGTCCCGCCGATAGGCTCGGCCGCATCATGGCAGGCACACGCACGAGAGCACAGTCGGAGCGCGACACCGAGGTCTCGGCCTCCTTCGTGGTGGTGGCCAACCGGCTACCGGTCGACCGGGTGGTGACCGACGACGGCAGCGTGGCCTGGCGCACCTCCCCCGGCGGCCTGGTGACCGCGCTGGAGCCGGTGATGAAGCAGAACGAGGGTGCCTGGGTCGGCTGGCACGGCGCCCCCGACGAGACCCTCGACCCGTTCGAGGACGGCGGTATCACCATCGTCCCGGTACCCCTGTCGACCAACGAGGTCGCCGAGTACTACGAGGGCTTCTCCAACGCCACGCTGTGGCCGCTGTACCACGACGTGGTCGCCCCGCCCGCCTTCCACCGCGAGTGGTGGGACGCCTACGTGCGGGTGAACCGCCGCTTCGCCGAGCGCGCCGCCCAGGTCTCCGACGACGGCGCGACGGTGTGGGTGCAGGACTACCAGCTGCAGCTGGTGCCCCAGATGCTGCGCGAGCTGCGTCCCGACCTGCGGATCGGCTTCTTCCTGCACATCCCCTTCCCGCCGGTGGAGCTGTTCCAGCAGCTGCCGTGGCGGCGCCAGATCAGCGAGGGTCTGCTGGGCGCCGACCTCATCGGCTTCCAGCTGCCCGGTGCCGCGCAGAACTTCCTCCGGCTGGTGCGCCAGCGGCTGTCGGTGCAGGTCAGGCGCGACCGGGTGACCCTGCCCGACGGCCACGTCGCACGGGCCAAGGCCTACCCGATCTCGATCGACTCCCAGGGCTTCCACGACCTGGCCCGCACGCCGGAGGTCACCGCCCGCAGCCACGAGATCCGCCGCGACCTCGGCAGCCCGAAGGTGATGTTCCTCGGTGTGGACCGGCTCGACTACACCAAGGGCATCAAGCAGCGGCTGCGCGCGTTCGGCGAGCTGGTGGCCGAGGGACGGCTCGACCCCGACGAGGTGGTCTTCGTCCAGGTCGCCACCCCGTCGCGCGAGCGGGTCGAGGAGTACCGCCACCTGCGCGACGAGATCGACATGCTGGTCGGACGCATCAACGGCGAGGCCGGCCGGATCGGGCGCTCCGCGCTGGTCTACCTGCACGCCTCCTTCCCACGCGAGGAGATGGCGGCGATGTACTCCGCCGCCGACGTCATGGTGGTGACCCCGCTGCGCGACGGGATGAACCTGGTGGCCAAGGAGTTCGTGGCCTGCCGCGACGGCGACAACGGGGCCCTGGTGCTGAGCGAGTTCGCCGGGGCGGCCTACGAGCTCAAGCAGGCCTACAAGATCAACCCCTACGACATCAACGACATCAAGTCGACGCTGGAGCTGGCCGCCAACGACAGCGAGGCCAACAAGGCCCGGCGGATGCGCACGCTGCGCAAGCAGGTGTTCGACAACGACATCAGCCACTGGGCGGACTCCTTCCTGTCCGACCTGGACGCCGAGGCCACCTCGGAGTGAGCCCGACGGCCGGCTCGTGGTGGTCCCGGCTGCGCGGGCGGCGGCTGCCGGCGGACCGGCTGGCCGCGCTGCGCGAGGTCGTGGGTGCCGAACCACGAGTGCTGCGCTGGGCCGAGTCCGACCGCGGCCTGGTGGCCGCGCTGCCCGACGTGCTCGCCGTCGACCGCGGCCCGGAAGCGGGCTGGGAGCTGCTGGGCTGGCACCAGATCGAGCACGGCGGCTGGAGCGGACCGGACCGGCTGCTGCGGTGGACGACCGCCGAGGGACGCCGCGGACAGCTGCGGCTGGCCGACCCCGGACGGCTGCCGGAGGTGTTCCGGGAACGGGTCAACGCCACCATCGTCGTCCAGCGCGACGTCACCGACGCCGCCACCGGGGCCGAGTTCACCCTCAGCGGACGCCGCGCGCTGCCGGCCTCCGGCGCGACCGCGACCCCGACCGCGCTGGAGTGGCGGGTGCACCTCAAACGCGGCACCAGCGCCAGCGCGCCGGGTGTGGCGGAGGCCACGCAGCGGGCGATGCGGGAGCTGCGTCGCGAGTACGACATCTCGCCGCACGGCTGCTAGTGTTGGGCCTCGCGCCGATCCCCTGTAGCTCAATTGGCAGAGCATTCGACTGTTAATCGAAGGGTTACTGGTTCGAGTCCAGTCGGGGGAGCCAGCACAGGCCGCCGGACCGAGGATCACCTCGGGTCGGCGGCCTTCTCGTTGCCCCGCAGCAGCTCCGCCAGCGCCGCCGCCCCCTCCACCAGCGCCCGCGAGCGTCCGGTCAGTGCGGCGTCGCGCGCGGTCAGCACGGCGCCCAGCTCGCCGCGGCCCGCACCCTGCAGCGCCGGCAGCAGCTCGGCCACGGCCCGGACG
>NZ_QPKK01000097.1 GCF_003344635.1 Desertihabitans aurantiacus | reverse complement strand
GCCCGAGGTCGACGCCGAGCGGGTCCGGCGCCACCTGCGCGAGGGCGACCTGGCCCGGGCGGTGGCGGGCTACCGCGGGCCGGTGCTGCCCGCCTCGGAGGCGCCCGGGGTGGTCCGGCTGCGCCAGTCCCTGCACCACCAGCTGCGCACCGCGGTGCTCGCCGGCGACGACGACGAGGCGCTCCTCGCCCTGGCCGACAGCCCGCACGGCCACGACGACCTCGAGCTGTGGACGGCGCTGCGCGACCGCACCCCGGCGGGGTCGGTGCGTGCGGGCTGGGCCGCCGCCCACGTCGCGGCGCTGGAGTCCGAGCTGGCCTGAGGGCCCGCCCGCACGCCACCGGCGCACGCGACGTCGGCACGCAACGTCGTTGCAACGTCGGGCTGCGTAACGTCGGCGGCGTCGGAGGCAACGCCAGCGTCGGCGGTGCCAGGAGAGGAGCCTCGGAATGAGCGTCTACGCCGCCCCCGGTACCGAGGGCAGTGTCGTGAGCTACCGCTCGCGCTACGAGAACTGGATCGACGGCGGCTACGTCGCGCCGGTCAAGGGCCAGTACTTCGAGAACCCCTCCCCGGTCAACGGCAAGGTCTTCTGCGAGGTCGCCCGCTCGACCGCGGAGGACGTCGAGCTCGCCCTGGACGCCGCGCACCGCGCCGCACCCGCCTGGGGCCGGACGTCGGTGGCCGAGCGGGCCGTGGTGCTCAATAAGATCGCCGACCGGATCGAGCAGAACCTGGAGATGCTCGCCGTCGGGGAGACCTGGGACAACGGCAAGCCCGTCCGCGAGACGCTGGCCGCCGACCTGCCGCTGGCCGTCGACCACTTCCGCTACTTCGCCGGCGCGATCCGCGCCCAGGAGGGCCACCTCTCCCAGCTCGACGACGACACCGTCGCCTACCACTTCCACGAGCCGCTGGGCGTGGTCGGGCAGATCATCCCGTGGAACTTCCCGCTGCTGATGGCCACCTGGAAGCTCGCCCCGGCGCTGGCCGCCGGCAACGCGGTGGTGCTCAAGCCGGCCGAGCAGACCCCGGCCTCGATCATGCTGCTGATGGAGCTCATCGGCGACCTGCTGCCGCCCGGGGTGGTCAACGTGGTCAACGGCTTCGGCGTCGAGGCCGGCGCGCCGCTGGCGTCCTCCAGCCGGATCCGCAAGATCGCCTTCACCGGTGAGACCACCACCGGCCGGCTGATCATGCAGTACGCCAGCCAGAACCTCATCCCGGTCACCCTCGAGCTCGGCGGCAAGAGCCCGAACATCTTCTTCGCCGACGTCACCCAGGCCCAGGACGACTTCTACGACAAGGCGTTGGAGGGTTTCGCGATGTTCGCCCTCAACCAGGGCGAGGTGTGCACGTGTCCCAGCCGGGCGCTGATCCAGGGCTCGATCCTCGACGCGTTCCTGCCCGAGGCGACCGAGCGCACCAAGCGGATCGTGCAGGGCAACCCGCTCGACCCGGCGACCCAGATCGGCGCCCAGGCCAGCAACGACCAGCTCGAGAAGATCCTGTCCTACATCGACATCGGCATCCAGGAGGGTGCGCGGGTCATCACCGGCGGGGAGCGGGTCGACCTCGGCGGGGACCTGTCCGGCGGCTACTACGTGGCCCCGACGATCTTCCAGGGCACCAACGACATGCGGATCTTCCAGGAGGAGATCTTCGGCCCCGTCGTCTCGGTGACCGGCTTCGACGACTTCGACGACGCCATGCGGATCGCCAACGACACCCTCTACGGGCTCGGCGCCGGGGTGTGGTCGCGCGACGTCAACACCGCCTACCGGGCCGGACGGGCCATCCAGGCGGGCCGGGTGTGGACCAACTGCTACCACCAGTACCCGGCGCACGCGGCCTTCGGCGGCTACAAGTCCTCCGGCATCGGGCGGGAGAACCACTCGATGATGCTCGACCACTACCAGCAGACCAAGAACCTGCTGGTCAGCTACTCGCCGAAGGCGATGGGCTTCTTCTGATGACCACCAGCCCCGCCGGGACGCCGGAGACCGTGATGCGCGTGGCCGTCACGCCGGCGGCGGCCGCCCTGCTGCGCCAGCTGGTGCAGCAGCACGGGCCGCTGATGTTCCACCAGTCCGGCGGCTGCTGCGACGGCTCCTCCCCGATGTGCTACCCGGCGGGGACCTTCCTCACCGGCAGCGCCGACCTGCACCTGGGCGACCTCGACATCACCGACCCGGACGCCCCCGAGGCGTCGGTGGAGGTGCCGGCCGACGGACCGCGTCCGGACCGGGTGCCGGTGTGGATCTCCAAGGAGCAGTACCGGGTGTGGGGCCACACCCACCTGACCATCGACGTCGTCCCTGGACGGGGTGCCGGGTTCTCGGTCGAGAGCCCCACCGGGCAGCGGTTCCTCCTCCGCTCCCGGCTGTTCACCCCCCACGAACGGGCCGCGCTGGGGTAGATCCCCCGACTGTCCCAGCGCGGTCCTCCCTCCACCGGGTGCGGCCGACGGCGGCGTCTAGAGACCACTGGATTCCGCCGTCGACCGCATCCGGTGGACCATCCGGGCCGGTCCGGGCAGCAGCGGCCGGACGCCGGGTCAGGCCTGGTCGCGCAGGTAGCGGCCGAAGTGCGGGACGGTGAAGGCGATCCGGCCGCGCTCGCCGGAGTAGATCAGCCCCTTCTTCAGCAGCGCGTCCCGGGCGGGGGAGAGCGACTGCGGCTTGCGGCCGAGGAAGGCCGCGACGTCGGCGGTGGGGACCGAGCCGATCTCGTCGCGCTCGTCCTCCGACAGCCTCAGCGCCACCTCACCCATCGCCCGCAGGTACTCCCGCTCGCCGGGGGTGGCCCGCTCGTAGCGGCTGCCGAAGAAGCCGACGGCGAGCTCCTCCTCGGCCTCGGGGGCGGCCACGGCGACGTCCTCGGCGGTGATGGGGGAGCGCGGGGCCCGGTCCCAGACCGCCTTGCCGTAGGCCTGGATGAAGTAGGGGTAGCCGCCGGTCGCGGCGTACATCGCGGCCAGCGCGTCGGGCCGGTAGGCCGCGCCCTCCTCGGCGGCGGGGGCGGTCAGGGCCAGGTCGGCGGCCTCGCGGCCCAGCCGGTCGATCCGCTGGTAGGAGAACAGCCGCTCGGAGTAGGACTTGCTGGCGCTGAGCACCGCCGGCAGGTGCGGCAGACCCGCGCCGACCACGATCAGCGGCAGCCCCGCCTGGCTGATCTCGTGGCAGGCCGCGCAGAGCGCGGAGACGTCGTCGGGGCCGAGGTCCTGCATCTCGTCGATGAACACCGCGACCCCCCGGCCGAGCTCGGCGGCCAGCCCGCCGACGTCGCTGAGCAGCTCGACCAGGTCGATCTCGATGTCGCCGGAGTCGGCCCGGCCGCGCACCGGGGCGGCCTCGATGCCCGGGCTCCAACGGTCGCGCAGCTTGGCGCCGGCCCCGGCGTCGCGCTGGGCGAAGGAGCGCAGCACGCCGAGCACGTGCTGCTGGGAGTCCGCGTGCGCCGACTCCGGGCCGCCGGGGGCGAGCTCGCGGACGGCCTGGTGCAGGGCGCCCGACAGCGGACGCCGCAGCCCCTGGTCGGGTCGGGCCTCGAGCTTGCCGGTGCCCCAGCCGCGGCGGACGGCGTCGGAGCGCAGGGCGTTGAGCAGCACCGTCTTGCCGACCCCGCGCAGCCCGGTGAGCACGAGCGAGCGCTCGGGGCGTCCCCGCGAGACCCGTTCCAGCACGATGCCGAAGGCCCGCAGCTGGTCGTCGCGTCCGGCCAGCTCCGGCGGACGCTGCCCGGCGCCGGGGGCGTACGGGTTCTGGATCGGGTCCACGATCGCAGCGTATGGCGATGTCTAGGGTGCGTCGTAGACATCCGTAGCGTGTCGCAGCGCCGGTGATGCCGCTCTCTGACGCCGTCTAACGCTGCCCCTAGACGTCCTTAGCGACCGTGATCCCGCTGGCCCGGCACACACGTCCGCCGACCCGCACACCGGATGCAGCAGGTGTGCGGGTCGGCGAAGGTGTGTGCGGCGGGGAGATCAGGCGGCCCGCTCGGCCAGCAGGGCGTCCAGCTGGTCGTAGCCGTCGGCCAGCCCGCTCTCCATCCCGCTGGAGACCATGCCGTCGCGGGCCTCCAGGGTCGGGTACACCGCGTGGCCGACGAGCCGCGAGCGGTTGCCGGGCAGCTGCTCGAAGGTGAAGAACTCCAGGCTGACGGCGTCGGGGAAGCCCTCGAACTCGAAGGTCTGGACGGCGAGCTCGTTCTCGCGCACGGTGTGGAAGGTGCCGCGGAAGGCGTACTCCTCCTCGCCCCGCCGCTGCACCATCCGCCAGCGGCCACCGCTGGTGAAGTCGTAGGTGGGCAGCTCGGTGGTGAGGTCGGACGGGCCGACCCAGCGGGCGAACAGCTCGGGGTCGGCATGGGCGCGGAAGAGGTCCTCGACTGGGGCGTCGAACTCCCGGGTGTAGTCGATGAAGGGCAGGCCCTCCGGGGCCTCCACGGACAGTGCGTTGCTCATGACGGGTGCTCCTTGTCGGGTGGTGGTGCGTGGTGGTGTGGTGGTGCGCCCGGGCCGGTCGACCCGAGCAGGGCGTCCAGCGAGCGGTACTGCGACTCGCGGACCAGTCGGTAGCGGTCGATCCAGGCGGTGAGCGCCTCGAGCCGTTCCGGTGCGAGGTGCACCGGGCGGCGCTGGGCGTCCCGGGTGCGGGTGACCAGCCCTGCCTGCTCCAGCACCTGGATGTGCTTGGAGACCGCCTGCTTGGAGATGGGGAACGGGTCGGCCAGCTCGTTCACGGTCGCCGAGCCGCGGCTGAGCCGGGCGACGATGGCCCGTCGCACCGGGTCGGCCAGGGCCAGGAACGCCCGGTCGAGCTCGTCGTCGGGGGTGTCTGAGGTCTCCTCCACCGTGGACGCTCAGCGCCCGACCCGGGTCTGCACGCTCGGGTAGCCGCCGCCACCGGGGTAGACCCAGCTGCCGGTGATGACGTCCCCGCTCGCGTCGAAGGTGCCGCGGTAGTAGGCGGGCGAGCCCGGCTCACCGGCCCAGATGGTGTACGTGTCGCCCTCGATCTCGTGGGTGTAGTCGAGGGTGTTGCCCTGGTTGTCGAAGAACCGGGAGTGGACGTGCTCGCTCTGCTCGGCCATGAACGGGCGCAGGTGCCCGATCAGCTCGATCCCGTGGACCTGCTCGCCGTGCTGCTCGAGCTCGACGCTCTGCTGCAGGAAGAACCCGCCGTCGAGCCAGCGGTACTCCACCGTGCCGGTCGCGCCGCCGGTGACCTCCCAGCGGCCGACCAGCCGGTCGAGGGCCCGCAGCCGGGGGCTGGGCGTCGGGGCGGCGACCTGGGTCTCGGTGCTCGTGGTGCTCATGGGTGGTACTCCTCCCGTAGTCAACTGATGAGTTGATTACACACTGCGGCCACGGTGTTGTCAACCTTCTGGTTGAACAAGGCGTGGCGCGCAGGTCGTGGGGCGAGCGGGGCAGACTGGGCGCCATGCGGATCGCGGTGACGGGCGGGGCGGGCAAGCTGGGGCGGACGGTCGTGCGGGAGCTGAGGGCGTCCGGGCACGACGTGCTGAGCCTGGACCGGCGCGGCGACCGGGCGGCCGGTGACGTGGTGCTGGAGACGACCGACTTCGGCCAGGTGCTGGACGCGCTCGCCGGGGTCGACCGCAGCGAGCCGGTGGAGGCGCTGGTGCACCTGGCGGCCGTCCCCGCGCCGGGCATCCTCACCGACGCCGCCACCTTCGCCAACAACGTCGTCAGCACCTTCAACGCGTTCTGGGCCGCGGTCCGGCTCGGCATCACGAAGATCGTCTACGCCTCGAGCGAGACGGTGCTGGGGCTGCCCTTCGACACCCCGCCGCCCTACATCCCGGTCGACGAGGAGTACCCGGCCCGGCCGGAGTCGGTGTACTCCCTGGTCAAGCACCTGGAGGAGACGATGGCGGTCGAGCTGTGCCGGTGGGACCCGCGGCTCTCGATCAGCGCCTTCCGGTTCTCCAACGTGATGGACCCCGAGGACTACGCCCGCTTCCCGTCCTTCGACGCCGACGCGATGCAGCGCAAGTGGAACCTGTGGGGCTACATCGACGGCCGCGACGCCGCGCAGGCGGTCGAGCGTGCGCTCGAGCGCGCGCCGCAGGGCTTCGAGCGCTACATCATCGCCAATGCCGACACCGTGATGAGCCGACCCAACGCCGAGCTGGTGGCCGAGGTGTTCCCCGGCGTGGAGTACCGGGAGACCGCCGGCCCGAACGACACCCTGCTCTCGATCGACAAGGCGCGCCGCGTGCTGGGCTACGAGCCCCGGCACAGCTGGCGCGACTCCGTCGGCGGCTGACCGGGCGCGTCGCGCCCCGCCGGCTCAGCCGAACAGGTCGCCGAGGAAGCCGCCCTTGCGCCGGCGGTGGTAGCCGCCGTGGTAGCTGGGTGAGTCCGGCGAGTCGGGGCTGCCCCACCCGCGCCGCTGCGGCCGCACCGGCTGCTGCGGCGGGTAGCCGGACTGGTGCGACGGGTAGCCGCCCGACGGCGGAGGGGCGGCCTGCTGGCCGCCGCCGTAGTAGGACGTCTCGGCGTCCATCAGCTTCTCCAGCTCGCCGCGGTCGAGGAAGACCCCGCGGCACTCGGTGCACTGGTCGATGGTGACGCCGCTGCGCTCGTAGTGGCGCATGGCTGCTCGGCACTTCGGACAGGTCAGGTCCATGGCGCCACTCTACGGAGCCCACCCGCCGGGCCGGCAGGGACGCGGCCCCGGCCGTCGTGGCGCGGTGGCGGACGCTCAGCCGGGGACGGTCAGCTCACCCAGCCCACGGATCCGGTCGACGTCGACCTCGCCGTGGACGTCGTACCGGTCCAGCAGGACGGCCCGCAGCCCGGCGGCGAGGGCACCGCGGACGTCCTTCTCCAGGGAGTCGCCGACCATCAGCACCTGCTCGGCCCGGGTGCCCAGCCGCTGCACCGCACCGGAGAAGGCCAGCGGGTGGGGCTTGCCGAAGGGGAGGGCGGAGGAGGCGATCACCACGTCGAGCAGCGGCGCGAGCCCGAGCCGCTCGACCTTGCGGGTCTGCTGCTCCTCCTCGCCGTTGGTGAGCACGCCCGTGCGCAGACCCGCGGCCCGCAGCCGCCGCAGGGTCGGCACCGCGTCGTCGAACAGCCGCCAGCCGTCCTCGTAGTGGCGCAGGTAGCCGGCGAAGAGCTCGTCCGCGGCGGCGTCCTCGGTGAGGTCGAGGGAGGGGACGAAGGCGCGCACCCTGGCTCGGCGCTGCTCGGGGAAGGTGAGCTCGCGGCGCTGGTAGCGGGCGTAGAACGGCTCGGCGATCCGGCTCCAGCGGGTGGCGATCTCGTCGGGGTCACCGTCGATGCCGAGGTCGGCGGCCCAGGCGAGCACCGCGGCCCGGGTGGCGGACCGGGTGTCGAGCAGCGTGTCGTCGAGGTCGAGCAGCACCGTGTCGATCACCCCGTCAGCATGGCAGGCTGATGTCGTGGCTGCAGCGACGACGCAGACGCGGGCCGGCGTCCCCGTCACCAGTCTCGACTCCGAGCTCTTCGACGGGGCGGAGGCGACCAAGCGGGACCTGCTCGACTACCTCGAGGCGGTCGCGCCGTACCTGCTGCCCGAGCTCACGGGACGTCCGCTGTCGGTGATCCGGGTGCGGCCGGGACAGCAGCCGTTCATGCAGAAGAACCTGCCGGCCTCCGCCCCGGACTGGATCCCGCGGGTGCCGATCTGGGCCGAGGCCTCGCACCGCGAGGTGTCCTACGCGCTGTGCGAGGAGACCCGGACGCTGGTGTGGTTCGGCAACCAGCGCGCCGTCGAGTACCACCCGACCCTGCACCGGCGCGCGGCCGGCGCCGACGACGCGCCCGTGCTGGACCGGCTGGTGGTCGACCTCGACCCGCCGGAGGGCTCGGACGCCTTCCCCGCCGCGGCCGCGGTCGCCCTGGTGGTGCGGGAGGTGCTGTCGGGGTGCGGGCTCGCTGCGGCGGTGAAGACCAGCGGCTCCAAGGGCGTCCACGTCGTCGTCCCGCTGGCCGGTGCCGACCCGGCCGACGCCGCCGCCGCGACCCGTGCGCTGGCCGCCCGCACCGCCGCGCTCGACCCGGACCGGGCGACCGTCGAGTACGTGAAGGCCGACCGCGGCGGACGGGTCTTCGTCGACTCGACCCGGGCCGGCGGGGCCACCGTGGTCGCCGCCTGGAGCCCGCGGATCCGCCCGGGCACTCCGGTCTCCTGGCCGCTGGCCTGGGACGAGCTGACCGACGTCCACCCGCGCGACTTCACGCTCCGCGCGGTGACCGCCCGGCTCGGCACCGACCGCTGGGCCGAGCAGCTGCCCGACCCGCAGCAGCTGCCCGCCGACCTGGTCGCCGAGGGCCACGACATCCCGGTCGCCCGGGTGGCGGCCATGCACGAGGGCAAGCGCCGGGCGCGGCGGCGCCGCGAGACGGACGATGCCGGCTAGGAGCCGTTCCAGAACATGTTGATGGCGTCCCCTCAGGCCCGTGGGGGCCCTGATGGGACGCCATCGACAGGAACCGGCGCGGCGTCAGCAGCAGCGGCCCTGCGGGTTGCGGTCCTGGTCGGCGTGGACGCCCCGCCAGAACTCCGCCCGGCTGAGCGGCGTCCGGTCGGGGTGGGCGCGGCGCTCGTGGTCGAGGTAGGCCTCGTAGCGGGACTCCCCGGTCAGCCCGTGCAGGTACCAGCGCAGCCCGCGCCAGACCCGCCGCGCGACGGGGACGTCGACGCCGGGGCGGGCCATCAGTGGCCCCGCGACGGCTGCTGGTCGGCGGGCAGGGCGTCCCACTGCCGCTGCAGCTCGCGCTCCTCGCGGGTCGGCACCAGGCCGGCCGGGGCGAAGCGGCGCGAGGGCACCCGGGCGTCCTCGTGGTCGGTCAGCTGCGCCCCGCGCAGGGCGCGGGCCACCACCACCAGCGCGGCGATGATGACGACGATCGCCAGCACCACGAAGACGATCGACAGCGTGCCCTGGATGGCGGTGTTGCGGACCACCGCCTGCATCTCCTCGACGGTGTCGGCGCTGCCGAGCGAGGTCTGCCCGGCCGCCAGCGCGTCGCGGTAGGAGGCGTGCTGGGCCCAGTAGCCGACCGCCGGCACCGGGGAGAAGATCTTCTGGAACGAGGCGGTGATGGTGACGACGGCGACGAAGGCCAGGGGCAGCGCCGGGATCCACAGCCAGCGGAAGGTCCGCCGCTGCGCGACGATGGCCAGCACCACCGCCAGCGCGATGGCGGCCAGCAGCTGGTTGGCGATGCCGAACAGCGGGAACAGCGTGTTGATGCCGCCGAGCGGGTCGGTGACGCCCATCAGCAGCACCGCACCCCAGGCGGCCACCATGATCGCGGTGCACAGCCAGGCCCCGGGCAGCCAGGAGGTGTCGCGGAAGCGCGGGGCGAGGTTGCCCAGGGTGTCCTGCAGCATGAAGCGGGCCACCCGGGTGCCGGCGTCGACGGCGGTGAGGATGAACAGCGCCTCGAACATGATCGCGAAGTGGTACCAGAACGACATCAGCGCCGGACCGCCGATGAAGCTCTGCATCACCTGCGCCAGACCCAGGGCCAGCGTCGGTGCGCCGCCGGTGCGGGACACGATGGACTCCTCACCGACCGCCTCGGCGGTGGAGGTGAGCATCTCCGGGGTGAGGTTGACGCCGGTCAGGCCGAGCCCGTTGACGAAGGCCACCGCGCCCTCGACGGTGCCGCCGGTGGCGCCGGCGGAGGCGTTCATCGCGAAGTAGATGCCGCGGTCGATGGAGATGGCCGCGACCAGCGCCATGATCGCCACGAAGGACTCCATCAGCATGCCGCCGTAGCCGATGAAGCGGGTCTGGCGCTCCTTCTCCAGCATCTTCGGGGTGGTGCCGGAGGAGATGAGGGCGTGGAAGCCCGACAGCGCCCCGCAGGCGATGGTGACGAAGAGGAACGGGAACAGCGCGCCCGGCCAGACCGGTCCGGTCTCCCCGCTCGCGAACTCGCTGAACGCCGGCACCGAGATCTCCGGGCGGACCACGACGATCGCCAGCGCGAGGGCGAGGATGACGCCGATCTTCATGAAGGTCGACAGGTAGTCGCGCGGGGCCAGCAGCACCCACACCGGCAGCACGGCGGCGACGAAGCCGTAGATGATGATGCCCCAGGCGATGGTGGTGCGGTCGAGGGTGAACAGCTCCGCGCCCCAGGCGGTGTCGGCGATGACGCCGCCGCCGATGATCGCGGCCATCAGCAGCACGAAGCCGATCAGCGAGACCTCGGTGATCCGGCCCGGACGCAGCCAGCGCAGGTAGGCGCCCATGAACAGCGCGATCGGCACCGTCATCGCGACGGAGAACACGCCCCACGGGCTCTCGCCGAGGGCGTTGACGACCACCAGCGCGAGGATGGCGGTGATGATGACCATGATGAGCAGGGTCGCGACGATGGCCGCCGCGCCACCGATCCGGCCGAGCTCCTCCCGGGCCATCTGGCCGAGCGAGCGTCCGCCGCGGCGCATCGAGAAGAACAGCACCAGGTAGTCCTGGACGGCCCCGGCCAGCACCACCCCGACGATGATCCACAGGGTGCCGGGCAGGTAGCCCATCTGCGCGGCCAGCACCGGGCCCACCAGCGGGCCGGCGCCGGCGATCGCGGCGAAGTGGTGGCCGAAGAGCACCCGGCGGTCGGTGGCGACGTAGTCCTTGCCGTTGGCCAGGTGCTCGGCGGGGGTGGCGCGGGTGTCGTCGGGGCGGACGACATAGCGCTCGATCACCTGAGCGTAGAAGCGGTAGCCGATGAGGTAGGTGCAGGCGGCGGCGAAGACGAACCAGATCGCGTTGACGGTCTCACCGCGGACGATGGCGAGCATCGTCCAGGCGACGCCGCCGAGCAGTGCGATGGCCGCCCAGAGCGCGATCTTCTGCGGCGTCCAGCCGCGGCCCGGTCCGGCGGCCACGGGTGGCAGCTCGCGCTCGGTGGTGGCGGCAGGGGCGGCGTCGTTGCTCATCTCGGGCTCCTCCAGGGGTGCGGGGCCCGGGCATCGTAGCCCTCCGCCTCGTCGCGGACGAAGCCCTCGGGCCTCAGCGCCGCCGGTCGAGGGTCAGCACCTGGATCCCCGAGGGCAGCGGCACCGACTCCACGAAGGTGAACAGGGCGGGGGAGAAGCCGCCGGAGAACAGCGGGACTCCGGAGCCGATCACCGACGGGTTCACCTTGAGCACCAGCCGGTCGACCTCGGGCAGCAGGCTGTGCGCCAGCCGTCCGCCGCCGACCAGCCACAGGTCGAGCCCGTCCTCGGCCTTGAGCTCGCGCACCCGCTGCACCGGGTCGGTGGCGACCACCTCGACGTCGCCCCCGACGCCTCCCAGCGTGGTGGAGAAGACGAGGTGGCGCAGGTGCGGGTAGGCGTCGTCGAGCCCGGCGTCCAGCCCGATCTGGTACGAGCTCCGACCCTCCAGCACGGTGTCGAACACCTGCCCCGGACCCTCGATCCCGAGCGCGGCCCGGGCCGGCGCGGGCAGCGTCTCGGGGTAGTGGGTGGCGATGAACTCGACCAGGTCGGGTCCGATCTCGAAGTACGGCTGGCCGCTGGGGTCACCGCCCTCGGGCCCGGCGATGAAGCCGTCCAGCGTGGTGGCCACGTAGTAGGTCAGTCGGCGCATCGGTGCTCCTCGCGTGGGGGAGGCTGGCTGTCCAGCCGGGGTCGGACCCGCCCGACCGTAGCGACGGCGTCGCCGGGACGCATCCGGGTTCGGGCCGGTGCTGGCGGGGTGGTCGCTCGCCCGGAGGGAGCGTGGAGCGGCATCGGTCCAGCCTGGCTTCGCCGGCCGCTGACGGCGTCAGGCGAGCTCGACCGTGCAGACGACGTCGGCCAGCCGGAGCCGGGTCCCGGGGGCCACCTCCTGCGGCTGGCCGCTCGGAAGGGCGTGCGCGAGCCCACCGGGCCGGTGCCGTTGCGGGAACCGACGTCGGTCACGGTGATCCGTCCGCGCTCCTCGACGTCGACGAGGGCATGGGTGCGCGAGACCAGGCCGCGGGGACCGACGACGGGCACCGGGGTGCGCCCGTCCCGGGTCTGCGGCGCCCGACCGAGCACGACGCCGCCCGGTGCGTCGAGCAGGACGGGTGGCTGGTGCTCGAAGCTGATCCGCATGCGCTGGGTGCGGGCGGCCGGGCCGGGTCCGGCTGGTGGTGCCACGCCGGCCGATCGGGGTCGTCCGGGGCCGGACGTCGCAGGCGGGGTCGCCGGGCCCGGCGCCCGCGGTGGCCGGTTCGCAGGAGGCAGCGGGCTCTCCGGCTCGAGCTCCGACGGGGAGGTGGCGGTCGGGGCCGCTGCCTCAGCGCGTGGCCGGTCCGGGACGGGTCGCGGCGGGGAGGAGGCCGAGGACGCCGACCGGGCGCCCAGCTCGTCCTCCGACGGCCCGCTCTCCACCCGCAGCGGCTCGTCGGCACCGCACTGCGGGCAGCGGGTCTCGGTGACCAGCTCTACGACGCCGGTCGGACGCACGGCGAGCGTCCAGGTCGCCTCGCCCTCGGTCACCGTGAACCGGACCGGACGTGCCACCGAGCGGGCGATCGCGACGCAGCGGGCGACCATGCCGGTGCGCAGCACCCCACCGATTCGGCGGCGCAGACGCGCTCGGTGCCGTTGACGGTGAGCGATCCGGTGCTGTCCGGGTGGACGACCGCGACGATCCGCGGCCAGGCGGCCACGTACTCGGACGGCGGGGTGCTCACACGACCTCCTTCGGATCGGACCACACGTTGCCCTCGACGCGGACCGCGTCATCCCAGCTCCACCTGGCGCTCGGTGAGGAACGGCACGGGGTCGACGGTCGAGCCGTCGACGAAGACCGAGAAGTGCAGGTGGCAACCGGGACGCCACCGCGTCCGCCCTGGAGGTCGGCGGCATCGACCCGCG
>NZ_QPKK01000096.1 GCF_003344635.1 Desertihabitans aurantiacus | reverse complement strand
GCCGGCGTGGACGTCCCGGCGCCCCGCCGCAGCCGGACCCAGGCGACGGCGCCCAGCGCGAGTACGGCGGCGACGAGAGCGGCCACCGCGACCGGCGCGGACTGCGGGGTGTCGGTGAGCCGGCCGACGGCCACCCAGACCAGGCCCCAGGCCATGGCCAGCCCGACGGCGACCCGGCCGCCGAATCGCCAGGCCAGCGCGGCGGCGACGGCTCCGGCCACCAGCACGACCACGACCCCGAGCACCGTGGCGACCGGGACGCCGGGTTCGACGCCGATGTCGACCAGGGCGGCGGCGAGGTTGGCGCAGGTCGCGACGGCGACCCAGCCGAGGTAGAGCCCGAAGGTGCCGTCGACCACCAGCGTCTCCAGCCGACGACCCGACCCGGTGGCGCCCAGCCGGAGCGCGACCAGCGCCAGCACGGCGAGCAGGGCCAGGATGACCACCGCGGTGAGCCAGACCAGGCCGGTCTGGGCGACGAGGATCCACACCGCGTTGAGCACCATCGAGGCCGCCGGCAGGTAGCCCAGCCGCCGCACCCGGGCGTCGGCGGCGTTGCGCGGCAGCCACTGCCAGATGGTGAAGGCGGACAACCCGAGGTAGATCACCGACCAGATGCTGAAGGCAGGACCGGCCGGGGCGACCAGGGTGGCCTGGTCCGACAGCGAGCCCTGCCCGGTGTCCCGGATCGCCGTACCCAGCAGGCCGGTGCCGACCGCCGTCCCGACCAGGCAGAACAGCTCGGCGGCGGTGGTGACGAGCCGACGCGCCAGGTCGCCCGACGTCGATTCACTCAGCATGCTGAGCATCGTATGTCGGGACGAGCGCGCGCCGGTCAGCGGGTGCGGTCGCCGGTGAGGTCCTGACGGCCGAGGACGCGCAGCAGGTCGAGCTTGCCGGCCGCCTCGCTGCCGGCGGGCGCGGTGTAGACGATGACGCGCAGGTCGCCGCGGTCGGCGGTCAGCACGTCGCAGTCCACGGTGAGGCGGCCGACCTGCGGGTGGTCGATGGTCTTGCTCGAGCCGCGGTGCACCCCCACCCGGTTCTGCTCCCACAGCGAGCGGAAGCGGGGGCTGGTGCCACGCAGGTCGTCCACCATCGAGCGCAGCTCCTCGTCGTCGGGGTAGCGGCCGAGCGCGGTGCGCAGGTCGGCCACCAGCCCGCGTTCGAAGGCGTCCTCGTCGAGGTGGGTGATCCCGCCGCGGGCGTCCTCGGCGAAGCGCCGCCAGGCGACGTTGCGCTGGCGGCCCCGGGCGCCGGAGAGGTCGCCGAAGAGCGCGGCCCACGGCTCGTTCCACAGCAGAAGGCCCCAGCCGGCGTCGGCGACCGCCACCGGGTGGCCGCCGAGCTGCTCGGTCAGCCGACGGACGCTGGCCGGCACCTGCCGCAGCACCCGCGTCCGGCCGGGGGTGGCGTGCCCGGCCAGGGTGAAGAGGTGCGCCTGCTCGTCGTCGTCGAGCTGCAGGGCCCGGGCGAGCGCGGCCAGCACGGACGCCGACGGCGCTTCGGCGCGTCCCTGCTCGAGCCGGGTGACGTACTCCATCGAGACGCCGGCCAGCATCGCCAGCTCCTCCCGGCGCAGCCCGGGCACCCGACGGGGGCCGTTGACCGGCAGGCCGACCTGCTCGGGAGTGGTCCGGTCGCGCCAGATGCGCAGGACGGTGGCCAGCTCGGAGTCCATGGCGCCCAGTCTGCTCCGGTCGCGGTGGCCCTGCCTGTCCCTGCCGGTACCAGGAAGGACGGTGGCTGGCCCGGTCCGGGCGCCGGGTGCACGGTGGAGCCATGACGACATCGCTCTCCTCCGACCTCACCTCCGTGCACCGGATCGGCTACGGCACCATGCAGCTGCCCGGCCCCGGCGTGATGGGCCCGCCCCGTGACCACGACGAGGCGGTCCGCGTGCTCCGCCGGGCCGTCGAGCTCGGCGTGGACCACCTCGACACCGCCCAGTTCTACGGCCCCGACGTCGCCAACGAGCTGATCGCCGAGGCGCTGCACCCCTACCCCGAGGGCCTGGCCATCGTCTCCAAGGTCGGCGCGGTCCGCGACGGTTCCGGCGCCTGGCTGCCGGCCCAGCAGCCGGCCGACCTGCGCGCCGGCGTCGAGGCCAACCTGCGCACGCTGCGCACCGACCGGCTGACCGCGGTCAACCTGCGGCTGATGGGAGGCGGCACCGACGACCTGCTGGAGGACCAGCTGGCCGAGATGGTCGCGATGCGCGATGAGGGGCTGATCGCCGGTATCGGGTTGTCCAACGCCACCGCCGACCAGGTGCGGACGGCCCTGCCGGTCGGGCTGGCCTGCGTGCAGAACGCCTACAGCCTGGTCGACCGCTCCGACGAGGCGGTGCTCGACCTGTGCACGAGCGAGGGCATCGCCTACGTGCCGTTCTTCCCGCTCGGCTCGGCCATCCCGGGGATGGCGAAGGTGACCGAGCAGCCGGCCGTGCGCGCGGTGGCCGCGCGGCTCGGGGCGACGCCGAGCCAGGTCGGGCTGGCCTGGCTGCTGGCGCGGGCGGAGAACGTCCTGCTGATCCCCGGCACCTCCTCGGTCGCCCACCTGGAGGAGAACGTGGCCGCCGGGGACGTCACCCTGTCGGCCGACGACCTGGCGACCCTCGAGCAGGGCTGAGTCAGCCGCCGCGGTCAGCCGCCGCGCCGGGCCGCCCGGACGAGCCGGACGAGCTCGGCGCGGAAGGCGTCCGGGTCGGCCAGCGGGCCGGTGACGAGGTCGTCGGCCACCCCGCCGGCGGTGATCGCGGTGTAGGCGGCGCGGCCGTCCTCGGTCAGCCGCACCTGCAGCCGGCGGCGGTCGGCGGGGTCGCGCTCGCGGGTGACGTGCCCGGTGCGCACCAGCCGCTCCACCACCCGGGCCATGGTCTGCTCCTCGACCTGGCTGGCCGCGGCGAGCTGGCGCTGGCTGCGCGGGCCGTCCACCAGCGTGTGCAGGGCGAGCAGCCCGGCGTGGGTGAGCCCGCGTCCGGAGAGGTAGGCGTTCCAGTCGCGCTCGACGTGCCGGGCAGCGGTGGACAGCAGCCGGCCCAGCGACCAGTCACCCAGGTCGTCCTCCACCACCGGGCCACCGTAGCCCGCGGTCCGGGGGTCACCGGGTGAGCGCCCACAGGTCGACGGCGAAGGACCAGCACAGCAGCGCCAGCGCCATCCCGAGCACGACGACCGCCACTGGCACGGGGGCGACCGGCAGCAGCGCGACGACCAGCGCCGTCGCCTGCAGACCGGCCACCACCCGGCGGGAGGGGCGCGGCGGGAGCGGCGCCCGCAGCCGCGGCCAGACCCGGCCGGCGACCACGAAGAGATAGCGCAGCAGGCTGATCAGCAGCGCCCACACCCCGACCACGAGCGAGGCCGCCACCGACAGCACCAGCAGCAGGACGGCGTCCGCCTCCACGTCGAAGCGGGCGCCAGCGTCGGAGGCGGTGCCGGTGCGCCGGGCCACCCAGCCGTCCACCCCGTCGAGCAGCGCGGACGCCCCGCCGAGCAGGGCCAGCCACCAGGTGCGCTCCGGCACCACGCCGGCCACGGCGAGCAGCACCCCGCCGGCGCAGACCGCGGTCATCGACAGCCGGAGCAGGGTGATCCGGTCCGCGGGCCCGCACCGGGTCCGCCGCCGCCACAGCGACACCGCCGCCCCGGCGACGACGAGCACCCCGCTGAGCAGCACCGCGGCCCCCAGCAGGGGGCCCGGCCGGTGCGCCAGCAGCCATCCGGTGCCGCCGCCGAGCACGAGCAGCACGGCCAGGGACAGGTCGCGACCGATCGTCCGGGTCGGCAGCACACCGCTCATGGAGGGAAGCCTGCCTCCCCACGCCGCTGCTAGGTTGGCGCCCACCCCCTGACAGCGGTGTCACCCGGGATGTCGCCACCCGCGACCGGCTCCCCGCAGGCACCCCGACCGCGAAGGTCCGCTGCGTGATGTCTCTGCCCCCGTCGACCCGCCCTGACCGCCGCCCGCAGCCGAGCGGACGGACCACCACGGGCTTCCTCAGCTCCTTCGAGGAGGACGAGACCCCGCCGGCGGTGTCGCGGCCCTTCGGCGACGAGACCCGCAACGTCACCGGCGGCGGGTCGGTGCCCACGGCGATGCGCACCGAACCGGCCGGTGGCCCGACCACGTCGGCCACCGCCAAGCCCGGGGTCGGCTTCACCGGCACCCGGTCGCTGGAGTACGGCGGCCGCCACCGGGCCGACGGGGAGGCGGTGGCCACCAACGAGCTGTTCGACGGCGACGTCGAGATCGCCGCCGGTGACGAGCTGGCCTACCTGCTGTTCCCGGTGCTGGACGAGGCCCAGACGTATGCCAGCACCCACGTCGCGGTCGACCTGCTGCTCGACGACGGCACCCGGCTGTCGGGCACCGGCGCCACCGACGCCTACGGCTTCCCCGCCGACGCCCGCGGACAGGGCACCTCCGCCGTGCTGTGGCCCGACCAGTGGAACTCGGTGCGGGTCGACCTGTCCGCGCTCGCGGGTCGCCGGGTGGTGAAGGTGCTGCTCGGCTACTCCTGCCCCGACGCCCCTGCCGGCACCCGGTTCCAGGGCTGGCTCGACGACGTCCGGATCGGCCCGGCCGAGCAGCTCGACGCCTCGGCGGGCCCGCTCGCCTACGTCGACACCCGCCGCGGCACGAACGCCTCGGGCGACTACTCCCGCGGCAACAACCTGCCCGCCGCCGCCTGGCCCAACGGGTTCGCCTTCTTCACCCCGATGACCGACGCGGGCACCATCCGCACCCTGTACGCCTACCAGGCCCACAACAACGAGCGGAACCTGCCCGAGCTGCAGGGCATCGGCATCTCCCACCAGCCCTCGATCTGGATGGGTGACCGCAACCAGCTGGCGGTGCTGCCCGCCGCCACGCACGATCCCGACTCCGGCTTGGCGCAGCGCGCGCTGGAGTTCGACCACGCCGACGAGGTGGCCCGTCCCGACCTCTACCAGGTGATCTCCACCGACGGCCTCACCGCCGCGATCACGCCCACCGACCACGGCGGGGTGTACCGCTTCGACTTCCCTGCCGGCCACGGCTCGGTGCTGGTCGACCAGGTGGTCGGGGAGTCGTCGCTGTCGATCAGCGACGACGGCGTGGTCGCCGGCTGGGTCGAGGGCGGGTCGCGCTGGCCCGGGCGCACGCGGATGTTCGTGCACGGTGCCTTCGACACCCGTCCGCGGACGTCCGGGGCGGCCCGCGGCGAGCGGGCGGACACCGCCCGGTTCGCCGCCTTCGACACCGACCGGGTCGAGCTGCGGGTGGCGACCTCGTTCATCTCGCTGGAGCAGGCCCGGCGCAACCACGACCTCGAGCTGGCCGGACGCACCTTCGAGGAGGTGCGCGCCGACGTCGCCGCCGCCTGGGAGGAGCGGCTGTCGGTGGTGGCCGAGGTGGAGGGCGCCACCGACGAGCAGCTGGTGACGCTCTACTCGGGGCTGTACCGGCTCAACCTCTATCCCAACTCCTCCTTCGAGAACACCGGGACGGCCGAGGAGCCGCGGTACCGCTACGCCAGCCCGGTCGACCCGCTGGAGGGTCCGGCCCACGGCGGGGCCGGCGACACCGAGACCAACGCCGCGGTGAAGGACGGGAAGCTCTACGTCAACAACGGCTTCTGGGACACCTACCGCACCGCCTGGCCGCTGTACGCGCTGCTCTACCCCGAGCTGACCGCCGAGCTGGTCGACGGGTTCGTCCAGCAGTACCGCGACGGCGGCTGGGTGGCCCGCTGGTCCTCCCCCGGCTACGCCGACCTGATGACCGGCACCAGCTCCGACGTCGCCTTCGCCGAGGCCTACCTGGCCGGGGCGCTGCCCACCGACCTGGCACTGGACGCCTACGACGCAGCGGTCCGGAACGCCACCGTGCTGCCGGCCAACGAGGCGGTGGGACGCAAGGGGCTGGAGCGTTCGATCTTCCTCGGTTTCACCCCCGAGGACGTCCACCAGAGCGCCTCGTGGGGGCTGGAGGGCTACATCAACGACTTCGGCATCGCCGAGATGGCCGCCGCCCTGGCCGAGGACCCGGCGACCCCGGCCGACCGGGTCCCGCGGCTGCGCGAGGAGGCCGCCTACTTCCGGGCCCGCGCCGGGCAGTTCACCGAGCTGTTCAACCCCGCGGCCGGGGTGTTCACCGCCCGCAACGCCGACGGGTCGTGGCCGGTGGGGGCGGAATTCGACAAGGCCGACTGGGGCGGTGCGTTCACCGAGGCCTCGGGGTGGACCTTCGCCTTCCACGCCCCGCACGACGTGGCCGGGATGGCCGCCCTCCACGGCGGGCGCCGCGGGCTGCTGGCCGAGCTGGACGCCTTCCTCACCACCCCGGAGCGGGCGGCGTACTCCACCATCCACGAGGCGCGCGAGGCCCGCGACGTCCGGATCGGGATGCTGGGGATGTCCAACCAGGTCGCCCACCACATCCCCTACGTGCTGGCCGAGGCCGGCGACCCGGCGCGGGCGCAGGCGCTGGTCCGCGACATCCAGCAGCGGCTCTTCGTCGGCAGCGACATCGGCCAGGGCTACCCCGGCGACGAGGACAACGGCGAGATGTCGGCCTGGTACGTCTTCTCCGCGCTCGGCTTCTACCCGCTGCGGGTCGGCTCGGGCGACTACACCGTCGGCTCGCCCACCTTCGACCGGATCACGGTGCGGCCGCTGGGCAGCGGGCGGTCGTTGACGGTCGAGGCGCCCGGGGCCTCGGACGGGCGGGTGCACGTGGCCGGGCTGGAGCTGGACGGCGTCGCGCTGACCGACGTCACCGTCGACGGCGACCTGCTGCGCCGCGGCGGCACCCTGCGGTTCACGATGTCGGACGGGCCGAGCGACTGGGGCGCGGTCGACCTGGACGAGCCGCTGACCCCGCCCCACGGGCTCACCGACGTGACGGGCACGGGCCGGCTGAGCGGGGGTGGGGGCGACCTGTCGGCGCTGACCGACGACGACATGAGGACCGCGGTCGACCTCGGCACCGGCTCGGCCGAGCTGGTGTTCACGCCCGGGGACGCGCCGGTGCGGCTGTCGGGCTACACCCTCACCAGCTCCGGCACCGACCGGGCGCCGACCTGGTGGGTGCTCGAGGGGTCGACCGACGGGGAGACCTGGGTCGAGCTGGACGCCCGCCGCGGCGAGACGTTCCCCTCCGGCACCCGCACCCGGCCGTTCGCCATCGGCGGAGAGCCGCGGGCGTGGAGCAGCGTCCGGCTGCGGTTGGGCGGCGCGCCCGACCAGCCGCTGCGGCTGGCCGAGCTGGAGCTGTTCGCCGCCCCGGGCTCGTAGGCTGCTGGTGACCCCAGCGTCCCCTCGCCGAACCGGAGCCCGATGACCGCCCCTGCCCACCCGCGGACGGCTCGCGCGTCCTCGGCCGCCGGCGCGATCTGGCGCGACCCGTTCCTCCGGGCGGCGTTCGCGTCGCTGTTCCTCTCCGGGATCGCGGTGTCGGCGACCGTCCCGCAGATGACGCTGTTCCTGGTCGACGAGCTGGGCGCGTCGGAGCCAGTGGCGGGGCTGTACTACCTGACCAACCTGCTCGCCCCGCTGGCCGGCTACTGGCTGGGCAGCCTCTCGGACCGGCAGCGCGACCGGCTCACCTCCTACCGCGTCTGCTCCCTGGTCGGGGGCGTCGGCTGGGTGGCGATGGCCCTGGCCACCCAGGTGTGGATGCCCTTCGCCATCGCCGCGGTCGCGCTGAGCATCTCCGGCGCCTCGATGGGCCTGCTCTTCGCCGCCGTCCGCGACCACCTCACCCGGCACGGCAGCACCGCCGCGCACCGGGTCGTGTCGGCGGTGCGGATGGCGTTCACCACCGGCTGGATCCTCGGGCCCGTCCTGGGCAGCTGGTTCGGTGCCGTGGTCGGGCTGCGGCCGCTGCTGATCGCCACCGCGGCGCTGACCGTGGGCCAGCTGCTCCCGCTCGGGCTGCAGCGGGTGGTCCGGCACACCGTCCCCGCTCCGAGGACCATTCCGGACGCACCCGGCAGCGGTGAGGCGGCGCCGGCCCGCACCAGCCGGGCCCCGCTGTACGTGTTCGTCCTCGCCTGCGTGCTGCTGATGAACGGCGACACCATCAAGTTCGCCTTCCTGCCGCTCTACATGGCCAACCAGCTGGAGCTCTCCGACGCCCTGCGAGGTGCGGTCATCGGCATCCAGCCCCTCGTCGAGCTCGCCCTGATGCCGCTCTTCGCCCGCCTCGCCGACCGCATCGGCCCGCTCCGCGTCATCACCATCGGCGCCGCCATCGGGATCGCGGCGAACGTCGCCTACGCCACCAGCACCCACGTCGCCGGGCTCTTCGTCGGCCAGCTGCTGATGGCGGCGCTGTGGGCGGCGGTCGCGGGCCTGGGCGTGACGGTCGCCCAGCAGCTCTACCCCGACGGCGTCGGGTTGGCCTCGTCGGTGTTCATGAGCTCGATCATGCTCAGCGGCGGCCTCGGTGGGGCCATCGGCGGGCTGGGGGTGGCCCTCCTCGGCATCCCGCACATCTTCTTCGTCTCCGCGGTGCTCACCGCGCTCGGCCTCGTCGTGCTGCTGCGCCTCGCCCGGGGTCAGTCGGCCTCGGCGTCCTGAGCCCGAAGAAGTTCGGCGGAGCACTGGCGGGGCGGCTGACGGTACTGCCACACTTCGGATGTCCGGCCAGGGGGGTCGGACGTCCAGTGCGTGCTGCGGGGGCGTGCGCCGTCACCGAGGATCGCCATGCACCGAACGGCCTCCGTCCTGCCTGCCCGCAGCTCCCGCCCTTCCCCGCGGCGCCGTCCGCTCGCGCTGCTGCTGGCGCTGCTGGTCGCGGTGCTCTCGTTGGGCGTCCCCGCCCCCGCGCAGGCGGTCGGTGAACCGGTCCTCATCGACGACTTCGCCGGCAACGTCCGCGGCACCCGCACGGTGACCCCGCTCGACCCGAACGGGATGACCCCGTTGGGGCAGTTCAGCCAGGCCGGCGGCCTCGGCACCATCACCGCCACCGGCAGTAACAACTCTGCCGCGGGCGTCCAGCTCGACTACGTCTTCCCGGCCACCGACCTGCGCTCGGGGCTGAGCAACACCCAGTTCTTCGTCCAGTTCGCCTCCATCACCCGCACCCCGGAGGACTTCACCGCGGCCAACGTCGGCATCACCGTCACCGACGACGCCGGCCGGCAGAGCACCTACACCACCAGTCTGGGCAACACCGGCCGGTTCGCGGTGGCGCTCAACTTCGACTGCACCGGCGGGGCGTCGGCGTGCTTCCAGGGCGACGCCAACTTCCTCAGCATCACCGGGGTCCAGCTGCGGGTGATGTTCCCCGGCAGCTGGACCGAAGGCACGCTGACCGCGGTGGTGGACGAGATCAGCACCACCCCCACCGGTGGCGCCGTCCCCACCCCGGCCACCCCGGTGCTGGACGGGCCGAGCGGCACCCAGCTGTTCGACGGGCCTGGCACCCTCAGCTACGAGGTCAGCTTCCGCAGCGACGGTGTCGAGGTGCCGGTCAGCCGCGAGCCGGGCAGCTCGGAGGGGCTGCGGGCCTCCGACGTCGCGGTCGGCGGGACCGCGCCCGGGCGGACGAACGTCAGCCTGACCGGCTCCGTGCTCACCATCGGCCCGGTCACCGGTCCCGGTGAGGTGACCGTGCAGGTGCCGGCCGGCGTCCTCGTCGACGGGTGGGGTCAGCCGACCCTCGCCTCGGCCGAGACCCGGGTGACGCTGCGGGAGCCGGAGCCCGCGGAGGCCGTGGTGCCGCCTCCGCCGGCGGTCGTCGGCGAGGCGTACTCTCACGACCTGGCCGCCAGCGGCGGCTACCCCGACGACTACGAGTACAGCGTGACTGCGGGGACCCTGCCGCCCGGGCTGACGCTCAGCAGCGCCGGCGTGCTGTCCGGCACCCCGACCGCGACCGGCCGCTACGACGTCACCGTCCTGGTCGACAACGGCTACCGCGAATTCGGGGTCGTCCTGCAGCTCCTTGTCGGCGAGCGCCCCACCATCGCTCCCGTGGACGACGCCACCGTCACCGTCGGTGTCCCGGCCTCGGTGCCGATCGTCGTCACGGGTGACCCCGCCCCTGCGATCGAGGTCGAGGGGCTGCCCGGGGGGCTGACGGCGACCGCGACGGAGATCGCCGGGACGCCGACCGGCCCGGGCGGGGTGCACGAGGTCAGCTACACCGCGTCCAACGCCTTCGGCAGCGCCACCGAGACCTTCACGATCACCGTCCTCGCCCCGCCCGTCGTGGAGGTGCCGACCACCGAGCAGGTGGGGCGTCGGGGTGAGCCGGTCGACATCCCGTTCCGCGTGACCGGCTTCCCCACACCGCTGCTGTCCGTCACAGGCACGCCGGGGCTGCTCCTCCACGACCTCGGTGGCGGTGACTTCGCCCTGAGAGGCACCCCCCAGAGCGCCTACGAGATCCAGGTCACCGTCACCGCCACCAACTCCAGCGGGCGGGTGTCGGCGAGCTTCGACCTGCTCATCGCCGAGGATGTCGTCGTCACCACCCCGACGACGGAGACCGCCGAGCTGGGCGAGCCGTTCACGCTGCCGCTGACCGCCACCGGCTTCCCGGCCCCGGACGTCACCGTGGAGGGCACCCTGCCTGCCGGTCTGGCCGTCACCGACGGCGGCGCCGGCCCGACGATCACGGGTGTCCCGGTCGAGTCCGGCGAGTTCGCGCTGGAGGTGGTCGCCACCAACCGGCTGGGGGCCGAGCGCGCGCCGCTGACCCTCACCGTCACCGAGGATGTCACCTTCACCAGCGACGACCGGGCGACCGTGGTGGCGGGTGAGGAGGTGACGCTGCCGATCACCGTCGCCGGGTTCCCGGTGCCCGCCATCGAGCTCGACGGCGACCTGCCCGACGGCCTCACCTTCACCGACGGCGGCGACGGCACCGCCCAGATCACCGGCACACCCGCCAGCGGCACCGGCGGGGTGCACGTGCTCACGCTGACGGCTGGCACCGCCACCCAGACCTTCACCCTCACGGTGCAGGAGGGTCCGGTCTTCACCTCCGCCGCCGCGGTCGAGCTGACCCCGGCCGAGGACGGCGGCACCTTCGAGGTCTCGGCGAGCGGCGTCCCGGCCCCCGCGCTGACGGCCGCCGAGCTGCCGGGCGGCTGGACGCTCGAGGACGCCGGGGACGGCACCGCCGTCCTCACCGTGCCCGCCACCGATCCCGGCGGCCGCTTCGAGCTCGAGCTGGAGGCGTCCAACGCCGCCGGCACCACCAGCCAGACGCTGGTGGTGACCGTCCGCACGGCACCGACGGTGAGCGTCCCCGACCGGGTGGAGGTGGCGCTCGGCGACGAGGTCGACGTGCTCGTCGGCTGGACCGGGTACCCGGTGCCCGAGGTCATCAGCACCGCTGACCTCGAGGCGGCCGGGCTCGCCCTGGTGCCGGTCGACGGCGACCCCCGGCTGCAGGGGACGCCGACCGAGGCCGGGCTGCTGACCATCCCGCTCATCGCGGAGAACGGGATCGGCGACGCGGCCACCGACGTGCTGGTGCTCGAGGTGACCAGCGTCCCGGAGCTCTCGCTGCCCGCCGAGCTCACGGTGCGCCACAGCGAGGAGGTCAGCCTGCCGCTGGAGGCCACCGGCTGGCCGGTCCCGGAGGTGACCGCGAGCGGGTTGCCCGCCGGTCTGGAGGTGGTCGACGGCCGGCTGGTCGGCGCTCCCACCGAGCCCGGTGACCACACCATCAGGGTGACCGCCACCAACCGGGTCGGTGAGGACGTGGCCGAGGTGGCCCTCCGGGTCACCGCGCCGCCGGCCTTCGACCGGGACGCGATGACCGTCGAGCTGGTCGAGGGCGACGCGGCTGAGCACGAGCTGGTCGCCACCGGCTTCCCCGCACCCACGCTGACTGTGGACGGCGACCTGCCCGCCGGCGTGACCTTCACCGACCGCGGCGACGGGACGGCCGTGCTGGCCGGGACGCCCGAGGCCGGCACCGCCGGCAGCTACTCGCTGGTGGTCACCGCCACCGACGAGGCGGAGGCCACCGCGACCATCGAGGTCACCCTCGTGGTCACCGCGCGACCCGCCTTCACCAGCCCCGACACGCTGACCCTGGTGGTGGGTGAGCCGGTGGCGGCCGAGGTGACCACGAGCGGCACCGCCCCGGTCGCCATCACGGCAGCCTCCGGTCTGCCCGCCGGGCTCACCCTCACCGACCGCGGCGACGGCACCGCCGTCCTCAGCGGGACGCCGACCGGCCCCGGCGGGGTCTCCGAGCTGGTCCTGGTCGCGTCCAACGCCCAGGGCGAGACCGAGCAGCGGGTGACGGTGACCACCGAGGCCGCCCCGCGGTGGACCGGCCCGACCGCGCTGACCATCGACCGCGGGGAGCCGGTGTCGGTCGAGCTGAGCGCATCGGGCTGGCCGCTGCCGCAGATCGAGGCCACCACGCTGCCCGAGGGGCTGACCCTGACGGATCGCGGCGACGGCACCGCGCTGCTCACCGGCGCCGTGGAGCAAGCCGGACCCGCCACCGCCACGCTGACCGCCACCAACACCCGCGACAGCGTCGAGGTGGAGGTGCAGGTGGAGGTGACCGCCAAGCCGGTCATCGACGCCCCGGCCCGCGCCGAGCTCCGGGAGGGTGAACCGGCGAGCGTGCCGGTCTCCGCGGAGGGCTACCCGACCCCGACCCTCGCGGTCGACGGCGTGCTGCCGGACGGGATGACCTTCACCGACCGCGGCGACGGCACCGGCGAGCTGTCCGGGACGCCCGCCGCCGGCACCGCCGGCACCTACCTCGTCGAGCTGGTCGCCAGCAACGCGCCCACGGAGGATGGCGGCCCCCAGCTGCTGGCCGTCGGCGAGCAGCGCCAGCCCCTCGAGCTGGTCGTCGCCGCCGCCCCGACCCCCGATCCCACCCCGACCCCCGAGCCCACG
>NZ_QPKK01000095.1 GCF_003344635.1 Desertihabitans aurantiacus | reverse complement strand
CCCGCCCCGACCACCAGCACGGTTCCGCCGGCCTCCGGGCCGCGGCGCGGTTCGAGCAGGTCGGCGGCCGCCAGCACGCCGACCAGCTCGGGGGCGCGTGGGTCGAGCCCGCGCAGGCTGTCCAGCCGGGAGGTGCCGTCCATCCGGTGCAGCAGCGGCAGCAGGTCGGCGCCGACGCCGTGCAGCCGCCGGGCCGCGGCACCTACGCCGACCTGCAGCTCGCCGTCGTCGCGCACGGTCAGCGCCAGCCCGGCCCGCAGCCGGGGGCGGTCGAGGTCGGGACGTCCAGCGCTCACCCTCCCACCCTGGCCCGGCCGGGGACGTCCGGAACGGGTTGTCCACAGCCACGTCCGGGTCGGCCCCGGACGGTGCGGTCAGGCGCGTCCGAGGATGCGGTTGAGGTTGGTGCCGCACTCCGGGCAGGTGGCACGGGCCATCCGGGTGCCCTTCTCGTTGACCACGACGGTGCCGGTGGTCTCCCGCTTGGCGCGGCACTTCACGCAGTAGAACTCGCCGCTGTAGGACTCGTCGGCCACAGCTCCTCCTCCGGTCGGGCACCTGCGGTGACAAAGAGAAGACCCCCAGGAACTCCGGAGCCGTTCGCCTTCCCCTGCGAGCGGTCCGACCATCTGGGGGTCTTCGTTGTCTCGACGCTAGGGCCCCCGGCGCCGGGCGTCAAGTGGCTGGACCAAGACCGTCCACCACCGGGGACCGCTGTGCACCAGGTGGTGGGCAACCCTGTGGACGAGCCTGTGCACAGTGTGGACAACCCTGTGCACGGCGACGCGCCGAGGCCCCGGCTGTCGGCGGGCTCGGCTACCGTCGGTGCCATGCCGGTCCCTCCACCCGCACCCGCCGACGACGCCCGGGTGGAGGTGCGTCGCAGCCGGCGACGGCGCCGCTCGGTCACCGCGTTCCGCGAGGACGGCCGGATCGTGGTGGTGATCCCGGCCGACATGTCGCGCCAGCAGGAGGAGCACTGGCGCTCGGAGATGGTGCGGCGGCTGCTGCGGCGCGAGGCCCGCACCGCGGCGCCCGCCTCGGACCCGGCGCTGGCCACCCGGGCGGAGGAGCTGTGCCGGGCCCACCTGGACGGCGCGAGCCCGGTGCCGCGGCCCAGCTCGGTGCGATGGGTCGGCAACCAGCAGCGCCGGTGGGGGTCCTGCTCACCGGCCGACGGCACCATCCGGCTGTCCGACCGGCTGCAGGGGCTGCCCGGCTGGGTCGTCGACTACGTGCTGGTGCACGAGCTCTGCCACCTCGTGCACGCCGGCCACGGCCCGGCGTTCTGGGCACTGGTCGAGCGCTACCCGCGGGCTCAGGAGGCCAAGGGCTACCTGCAGGGCTGGTCCGACGCGCAGGCCCGCGCCCGGGGCGAGCGCTGGTCCGAGCCGGAGGAGTCCGACCTCGACGAGCCCGACGGCACCGGCTAGCTCAGCGGTCGCGCGGGTCCTCGGGCCCGTCCTCCCCGGTCTCGTCGGCGCGGTCGAGCAGGGCCGCCAGCTCGGCGTCCAGGTCGTCACCGCCCCCGGTGCCCTCGGCGGCCCGGTCACCGCGGACGAACCCGATCGGGTCGTCCAGCGCCGCGGCGTCGGGCACCAGGTCGGGGTGCTTCCAGACGGCGTCGCGCCCCTCCACGCCGCGGGCCTCGCGCAGCGCGGCCCACAGGTTGGCCGCGTCGCGCAGCCGGCGCGGACGCAGCTCGAGCCCGACCAGGTTGGCGAAGGTCTGCTCGGCGGGGCCACCGGCCGCCCGGTTGCGGCGCACCGTCTCGCCGAGCGCCTGCGCGGCCGGCATCCAGGGCGCGCAGGCCTGGCCGACCACCTCGTCCACCCAGCCCTCGACCAGCGCGAGCAGGGTCTCCATCCGGCCCAGGACCGCCTGCTGCTCGGGGGTGTGCTGCGGCTCGAACAGCCCCTCGCGGACCTCCTCGCCGATCCGCTGCAGCGCCTGCGGGTCCAGACCCTGCAGGTCGATCTCGCCGACCGCCTGCTCGATCGCGGACATGTCGATGCGGATGTGGCGGGCGTACTCCTCGACCAGGGCCAGCAGCTGCGGGCGCAGCCAGACGCACTCGGCGAACAGCCGCTGGCGGGCGGCCTCGCGGATGGTGAGGTAGAGCAGCACGTCGTCGGGACGCTCCTGCAGACCCTCGCCGAAGGCGGCGACGTTCGTCGGCAGGAGCACCACCTGGCTGGTGCTGGTCAGCGGGACGCCGATGTCGGTCACCCCGACCACCTCACCGGCCAGCTGGCCCAGCGCCTGGCCGAGCTGCACGGCGAACATCGCGTTGCCGCTGCGGCGCAGCATCGGGCGCAGCATCTCGGCCATCCCGGCCAACGGGTTGGCGGCCGGGTCGTCGCCGCCGGCGCCCATCAGGGCCTGCGCGCTCGCCTCGGCCATGCTGTCGGCCACCGGTTCGACCAGCCGGCGCCACACCGGCATCGTGTGCTCGATCCACTCCGCCCGGCTCCACACCGCCGGCAGCACGGTCTGCTCGGCGGAGAACGCGGTGGCGGGGTCGAGCCAGGTCTGGGCCAGCGAGGCGGCGTCGGTGACGCGGCGGCGGTCGGTCTGGTCGGGGGTGCGGTCGGGGCCCAGCCCGGCGGCCACCTTGCGGGCGACGTCCTTGGCCTGCTCCCAGTCCACCCCGGAGTCCGCGGTGGCGCCGGGGCCCATGCCCAGCTGGGCGATCATCTGCTGCAGCTGGCCCATCATCTGCTGCATGTCCTGCCCGCCGGCCCCGAAGGAGCCGAAGAGCGCCTCGAACGGGTTCTGCGGGGTGCCGCCCTGCTCCCGACCGCCCTCGTCGCGCTGCTCGTCGCGGTCGCGAGGCTCGTCCGGGTCGCCGGGGGACCGGTCGTCAGCCATCGTCAGTCACTCTCCTGTGCGTCGGCGGATCTCCATTCAACCCGTTCCGGCCAACTCCGGGGGCGCGGCGGGCCGGATTGCTGCTCAGAGCGAACACGGCCGCCGGTGGCCCGGTTGGGTAGGGTCGGCGCCATGTCTGGATCGGCGCCCGTCCCCGCGTGGTGGCAGGTCGCGCTGCGCAGCGAGCCGTTGAGCCTGGACGCCGCCCTCGCCGGCGTCGGGCACCCGGCCTGCGGCGGGGTCGCCCTGTTCGTCGGCGTGGTGCGCGACCACGACGGCGGACGTGCGGTCAGCACGCTGGACTACACCGCGCACCCGCAGGCCGAGGAGGTGCTCGGCCGGGTCGCAGCCGCGGTGGCCGAGCGGCACGGCGTGCGGGCATGGGTCGAGCACCGGGTCGGCCACCTGGAGGTCGGCGACCTGGCGGTGGTGGTCGCGACGGCCTCGGCGCACCGGGCCGAGGCGCTGACCGCCTGCCGGGAGCTGATCGACGAGCTGAAGCGGGACGTCCCGATCTGGAAGGAGCAGCACCTGGGCTCCGGTGCCGCGGAGTGGGTGGGGTTGTGACCCGTCAGACCTGGGTGGCCTTCGTCTCGGCCACCGTCTTCGTGCTGATGGCACTGGTGCTCGCGCTCACCCCGGTGCCCTTCGTCAGCTGGACCCCCGGCGGCACCTACGAGGTGCTGGGCGCGGGGGAGGAGCAGCCGATCGAGGTGTCGGGGACGAAGACCTACCCGACGGAGGGGTCGCTGCGGATCACCACCGTCTCCCAGACCGGGGCGGATGCCCGGCTGACGCTGCCGGAAGCGGTGCTGTCCTACCTGCTGCCCGAGCGCGACACCCTGCCGCGGGAGTCGATCTACCCGCCGGGGAAGACTCCCGAGCAGGTCGAGACCGAGGAACGGCAGAGCATGGACACCTCCCAGGTGGACGCCGTCGTCGCCGCGCTGCGCGCCGCCGACGTCGAGGTGGTCGAGCGTCCCGCCGTGGAGTCGGTCACCGTCAGCGGACCCAGCGAGGGGATCCTCAGTCCCGGCGACCTGGTGCTCACCGTCAACGGGCTGGAGCCCACCACCAAGGAGCAGGTGATCGAGGAGGTCCGTGCCGTCGCGGTCGGAGAGGACATCTCCTTCCGGGTGCTGCGCGACGGCGAGGAGCGCCAGCTCACGGTCACCACCGGCAGCTCCAACACCGAGGCCGGGGTGTCGGTGGTCGGCGCCCAGTTCGGCCCGGGCTACGACTACGAGCCGTCGGTGGAGTTCGGCATCGACCCCGCGATCGGCGGGCCGAGCGCGGGGCTGCTGTTCTCGCTGGCGATCTACGACCGGATCACCCCGGGGGCCCTGGTGCACGGCACCGTCGCCGGCACCGGCCGGATCACCGCCGACGGCGTGGTGCAGCCGATCGGCGGCGTCCAGCAGAAGATCGCCGGCTCGGAGGAGGCCGGCGCCAGCGTCTTCCTCTACCCGGAGGGCAACTGCGCCGACGTCGCCGGGGTGCGGACCGACCTCACGCTGGTCCCGGTCGAGACGCTGCCGCAGGCGATCGAGGCGATGCAGGCGCTGGACGCCGGCGCCACGGAGGAGCTGCCGACGTGCCCGTGACCGAGCCGCCCGACCCGGCCGACCCCGACCCGGTGGACGCCGACCCGACCGCGAGCGACCCGGCCGCCGACACCGACCCCGTCCGCACCGCACTGCTCGCCGCGCTGGTCGAGCTGGAGCGCCACGTGGGGGAGCAGGGTTTCGACCAGGCGCCGCGGCTGTTCGCCCTGGTGCGCACCGACGACCTGGTGGCCGCCGAGCCCGCGCTCGCCGAGCACCTGGGGCTGCGCAGCACCGCCGAGGGCGGGTTCCCCGAGGCGCTGACCCCGGTGGAGCAGGAGTTCGCCCCCGGCGCCGACCTGGTGGGGGCGCTGTCGCGGATCGAGTGGCCGGCCACCGTGCACGGCTGCGCGCTGGCCTGCGAGCGCAGCTTCCTGCCCGCCGGCGACCAGGCCGCCGATGTGCCCGACGACCCCGACGAGGCGACCACCTTCGTGGCCGAGCACCCCGACCGCCAGGACGTCCGGGTGGTCGTCGGCGTGCTGCGCAGCGGCCACCGCCACGGCGTGGCCCGGCTGGTCAGCCACCCCGAGGACCTGCTCGGGGCCAGCGACCTCGTCCCCGGGCTGGCCGAGGTGCTCGCGTATACGCTTCACCCCGACGAGGGCCTCGACGGCCCCGACCCCCGTCCCCACCCAGCAGCAGAGGAACTCAGCGAGTGAGCAGTACCGCCGCCGTCCGCCGCCGTCCCCGGGGGGCGCTCCTGCCCACCGTGGCCGTCCTCGCCACGCTGGTGGTCGGGTTCACCCTGTTCAGCGGGATCTGGACCGACCGGCTGTGGTACCAGTCGCTGGGTTATGAGGGGGTGTTCTCCACCCTGCTGCTGACCCGGCTCGGGCTGTTCCTCGTCTTCGGCCTGCTGATGGCGCTGATCGTGGTCGGCAACGTCGCGCTGGCCTACCGGCTGCGGCCCCGGCTGCGCGCCCCCTCGCCGAACTCCGAGCTGCTCGAGCGCTCCCGCGACGTGCTCGAGTCCCGGTTGGTGCGGATCCTGGTGATCCTCGGCGTGGTGATCGGGCTGTTCGGCGGCGGCAGCGGGGCCGGCAACGCCGAGACCTACCTGGCCTGGCGCAACGCCACCCCCTTCGGCGAGGTCGACCCCACCTTCGGTCTCGACCTGTCCTTCTTCGTCTTCGACTACCCCTGGTACCAGCTGGTCGCCTCGTTCCTGCTGGTCGCGCTGCTGATGGGCTCGGCCGGGGCGGCGATCGTGCACTACCTGCTCGGCGCGCTGCGCTACACCCCCGGCCAGCGGGTCACCAGCCGCGCCGCGATGGTGCACCTCTCGGTGCTGCTCGGGGTGGCGCTGCTGGTCTTCGCCGTCCAGCAGTTCCTCGACCGCTACGGGTTCCCGCTCACCACCAACGCGCTGTCCAACGCCGAGATGACCGCGATCGGCTACGCCGACGAGAACGCCCGGGTGACCGGCCGGCTCATCCTCGCCGTCATCGCCCTCATCTGCGCGCTGGTGTTCTTCGCCAACGCCTGGCTGCGCCGCTGGGTCTTCCCGGTGCTGGCGGTGGCGCTGATGGTGCTCTCCGGGCTGATCCTGTCGGTGATCTACCCGGTCGGTCTGCAGGCCATCACCGTCCAGCCGAACGAGCCGGACCTGGAACGGCCCTACATCGAGCAGCACATCGCGGCCACCCGGACGGCCTACGGGGTCGAGGACGTCGAGATCGAGACCTACGACGCCACCACGGTGGCCGAGGCCGGTCAGCTGCGTGCCGACGCCGAGGCGCTGCCCGGCATCCGCCTGATCGATCCGGCGATCGTCAGCCCGACGTACGAGCAGCTGCAGCAGGTCCGTGGCTACTACTCCTTCCCGCGGGTGCTCGACGTCGACCGCTACACCATCGACGGCGTGGAGACCGACGCCGTGGTAGCAGCCCGCGAGCTCAACCTCGCGGGTCTGGAGAACCGCTCGTGGAACAACACCCGCACCGTCTACACCCACGGCTACGGCCTGGTAGCGGCCTACGGCAACCGGGCGGTCGGCGGTGAGCCGGACTGGATCGTCCGCGACATCCCGCCGGTGGGCGAGCTCAGCGAGTACGAGCCGCGGATCTACTTCGGCGAGGCGATGGACCAGTACGCCATCGTGGGCGCCCCTGCGGGCACCCCGCCGATCGAGTTCGACACCCCCGGCGGCGGTCCCGACGGCGGACCGCAGCTGACCACCTACTCCGGCGAGGGCGGCGTCGCGATCGGGTCGCTGTTCGACCGGGTGCTGTACGCGATGCGCTTCACCGACGTCAACATCCTGCTGTCGGAGCGGGTCAACGAGGCCTCCAAGATCCTCTACGACCGCACCCCCCGCGAGCGGGTGCAGGCCGCGGCGCCGTGGCTGACCATCGACTCCAACATCTACCCCGCGATCGTCGAGGGCCGGCTGGTCTGGATCGTCGACGGCTACACCACCTCCAACAGCTACCCGAACAGCCAGCGGCTGAGCCTGCAGGACGCCACCTCGGACTCGGAGTCGCAGCTGCTGCCGGTGGGCGCCCAGCTGTCGCAGGACGTCAACTACATGCGCAACTCGGTCAAGGCCGTGGTGGACGCCTACGACGGCACCGTCGACCTCTACGCCTGGGACGAGGAGGACCCCGTCCTGCAGACCTGGCGCAACGCCTTCCCCGACACCGTCCAGGACCGCTCGGAGATCTCGGCCGACCTGCTGTCGCACCTGCGCTTCCCCGAGGACCTGTTCAAGGTGCAGCGGGAGATCCTGGCCCGCTACCACGTCACCGACCCGGCCGCCTGGTACCAGGGCAACGACCTGTGGCGGATCCCGACCGACCCGGTGCGCGGCGGCAACGCCAAGGAGACCCCGTACTACCTGTCGATCCAGTGGCCGGGTGACGAGTCGCCGGTGTTCAGCCAGACCGCCGTCTACGTGCCCAACGAGCGGCAGAACCTGGCGGCCTACATGGCCGTCAACGCCGACGCCTCCAGCCCCGACTACGGTCGGCTGCGGATCCTGCGGATGTCGGACACCCAGCAGATCGCCGGACCGGGCCAGACGTTCAACGAGATCAACACCAACGTCACGGTGGCCGAGCGGTTGCGGCCGTTCAACAACCAGGGCGCGGCGCAGGCCTCCTACGGCAACCTGCTGACGCTGCCGATCGGCGGCGGTCTGCTCTACGTCGAGCCGATCTACACCCAGCGGGCCGGCAGCGACGGCTCCTACCCGGCGCTGAGCTTCGTGGTCGCCCGGTTCGGTGAGACGGTGGCGATCGGCACCACCCTGCAGGAGGCGCTGGACCAGGTCTTCGGCGGTGACGCCGGTGCCGACACCGGCGAGGACGTCCCGGGCCAGCCGGGCGGTGGGACGCCGACCGACCCCGAGGAGCCGACCGGCGAGGTCGACAACCCGGCCGCCGCCGCGGCGCTGGACCGGGCCGAGCAGGCCTTCGCCGACGCCGACCAGGCGCTGCGCGACGGCGACCTGGCCACCTACCAGGCCAAGAACGACGAGGCCCGGGTCGCCATCGAGGAGGCCCTCACCGCGCTCGGCCGCTGACCCGTCGCGCGGGCTCGGGGCTCAGTCCCCGATCCCGCGGGCGTGCAGCGCCTCGCCGGTTGCGCGGGCGGAGGCCACCACCCGGACGACCAGGGGCACCAGCCGGGCGCGCGGGCTGCGCTCCAGCCCGCGGGCCAGCGCGGCCTGACGGGTCTCCTCGGCGATCTCGAGCACGGTCGGGACGGCACGCAGCACCAGCCCGACGGCCAGCCCGACCTGCTCGACGTCCACCCCGAGCCGGCGCAGCGGGCCGAGCACCCGCACCAGCGTGGCGACCAGGTCGTCGACGCGGGTGGTGGTGGTGAGCACGGTGGCCAGCAGCAGCAGCCCGACCAGCTCGGCCACGGTCTCGGTGGCCCGCGCCCAGCCGGTCTGCCACGTCTGCCAGGCACCCAGCAGGACGAGCACCACCAGCAGCCCGCGCAGCGAGCGCAGCAGGGCGCCCAGCCCGACCCGTCCGAGCAGCGCGAGCGCCAGCGCCAGCCCGAGCAGCACCAGCGACGGCCACGGCCCGCGGAGCAGGGTGACCGTGGTGGCGAGGACGAGCAGCCCGAGCAGCTTGGCCCCGGCCGGGGCGCGGTGCAGGAGGGTGCTCCCGGGACGGTGGACGCCGACCAGCCCCGTCGGCAGCGGCCGCGGGCTCATGCCACCGACCGGTAGTGCGCGACCACCTCGGCGGCGGGACCGTCGGCGACCACCCGGCCGCCGTCGAGCAGCAGCGCCCGGTCGCAGCGGGCGGCGAGCTCGAGGTCGTGGGTGCTGAGCACCAGCTGCTGCCGCAGCCCCATCAGCAGGTCGCCGATCCGCCGGCTGTTGCCGAGGTCGAGCAGGGTGGTCGGCTCGTCGGCCACCAGCACGTCGGGGTCGGTGGCCAGCACGCCGGCCAGGGCGAGCAGCTGGCGCTGGCCGCCGGACAGCGTGTGCACGCTGCGGGAGGCCAGTCCTCCCAGCCCGTGGGCCTCGAGCACGGCGGTCGTGGCCGTGGCGCGGTCGGCGGCGTCGGGGTGGCGGCGGCGCAGCGAGAGCGCGACGTCCTCCGCGACCGTGGGCATCACCAGCTGGGCGGCGGGGTCGGTGAAGACGAAGCCGACCCGGCGGCGCACCGCCGCACCGTGGCGCGCGACGTCGGTGCCGTGCACGCGGACCCGTCCGCGGCTCGGCTCGACCAGCCCGTTGACCAGCCGGGCGAGGGTGGACTTGCCCGACCCGTTCGCCCCGACCAGGGCGGTGCGGGCCTCGGTGAGGACCAGCGACGTCCGGTGCAGCACCACCACCTCGGTGCCGTCGGGGGCGGGTCGGCGGACCTCGACGTCGTCGAGCTCGATCACGCCGCGACGGCGTCGGCGTCGCGCGTGGAATGCGGACGGGCCAGCAGGTCGGGGAAGGCCCGGTGCACGGCGGTGGCGACCAGCGCGACGGCGAGGCACTTGAGCAGGTCGCCGGGCCAGAAGACGACGTCGACGCCGAACGCCTGGGCCAGGCCGAGGTCGGCCCGCAGCGCCAGCCCGCCGATGCCCAGGAGGTGGGTGACCAGGCTGCCGGCCAGCGCGGCGAGGAGCACCAGCGGGACGCTCGTGCTCAGCCGGCGCAGCGGGATGCGGCGGACCACCAGACCGGTGACCAGGGCGGCCAGCGGGAAGGAGACGAGGTAGCCCGCGGTGGGTCCGGCGAAGACGCCGACCCCGGCCGCGCCACCGGAGAAGACGGGCAGCCCGACGGCTCCGACGACCAGGTAGAGCAGCACGGCGAGGAACCCGCGGCGGGGGCCGAGGACGGCCCCGGCGAGGACGACGGCGAAGGTCTGCAGGGTGATCGGGACGGGGGAGGGGCCGAGCCGGAGCGCCGGCAGCAGGGCGCAGACCGCGACCAGGGCGGCGAAGCCGGCGACCAGGCCGAGGTCGGCACCGGAGAGGCGGCGGGGTGCGGGCATGCGGGACGACCTCTCGGCAGCGGGACTGAACGGTGTTCAGGTGAACGGCGTTCAGGTTAGGGTGGGTCCGGACCGCCGTCAACCACCGCCCACGACCCGAGGAGCGCCGTGCGCCACCGCCGCCAGGACGTCGTCGACCGGGCCCTGCTGGTGCTCGACGACTACGGGCTGGCCGACCTGACGGTGCGCCGGCTGGCCCGCGAGCTGGGAGTCCAGCCGAGCGCCCTGTACCACCACGTGCGGAGCAAGCAGGAGCTGCTGGCGCTGGTGGCCGAGGAGCTGCTGCGACGCGGGCCTCGACGTCCCCGCACCGGGGGCTGGCACGACCGCCTCCGGACCGTCTGCGCCGACCTCCGCGACGCCCTGCTGGCCTACCGCGACGGCGCGGAGGTGGTGGCCGCCGCCCAGGCGTTCGGCCTCGGTGCGGCCGGACCGGCGGCCGAGCTGGCGGAGGTGCTGCGCGCCGCGGGGGCGCCGGAGGAGCTGGCCCGGGTCGGGGCGGCGACCTGCGTGCACTACGTCCTCGGCCACGTCGGGGAGGAGCAGCTGCACCTGCAGGCCGGCAGCGCCGGCGCCATCGACGCCGACCCCCGCCGGGCCTCGACCTTCGCCCTGGGCGTCGACCTCGTCGTCGACGGCATCGCCACCCGCCTCCCCGACCCCGTCGTCGCACCCGCCTGGCCGTCTCCCGGCTGAGGCGTGGGTGGAGGTGGTCGGATGACGCGCCGGCAGGACCGGCCGACCGCGGCACCGCCGGCATACGGATGGGCAACCACGGCTTCGCGGCGTCCCAGCTGCCGCACGGGTTTGTGGTTCGCCACCGACCCGACGGTCCGCACCGGTCCGGCCGAGGGGGAGTAGCACCGGCAGGACGGACGGCCGGTCAGCCGCCGGCCGCACCCGACAGCAGGGCCAGGGTGCGCTCGTGCAGCGGCGGGGCGACCGCTCCGGTCAGCAGCGGGTCGTCCGTCTCGCGCATGCACCGGTGCAGCCGGTGCAGCAGGTCGTCCCGGGTGGCGGCGTGCTCGGGGTGGTCGGCCAGGTCGTGCAGCTCCAGCGGGTCCGTCCGCAGGTCGTAGAGCTCCACGGCCGGGTGGCTGCTGGTGTGCGGGTGGTCGGCGTCGGGGTGGACCGACGTGCGGGGCGTCCACGACTGGCTGGAGTCCATGAAGCCCGGTGCGGAGGAGAAGTTGGCGACCAGCTTGTGGTCGCGGGTGCGGATGCACCGGCGCGGGTCGTAGTAGTCGTGGTGCGTCAGCTCGGCGAAGACCTCCTCGCGCCCGGCGGTCGGGACGGCTCGGCCGTCCAGCGCGGGGGCGAAGGACCGTCCGTGCAGCGGAGGGCCGTCCGTCACCGCGACTCCCACCGCATCGAGGAGGGTCGGCGTCACGTCGAGGTTGGAGTGCAGGCCTCCCAGCCGGCGTCCGCTCGCCCAGCCGCGGGCGGGCCAGCGGACCAGGCAGGCGATCTCCAGCCCCGGGTCGTACAGCGTGCACTTCGCCCGGGGGAGCGCGAGCCCGTGGTCGGTGGTGAACACCACCAGGGTCGACTCCCGCAGGCCGGCGCGGTCGAGCGCGTCGAGGACGCGGCCGACCGCCGCGTCCAGGTGCCGGATCGCGCCCTGCAGCTCGGCGATCTCGATACGGGCGGACTCGTCGTCGCGCAGGTAGCCGGGGACCTCGACCCCGCGCTCGGTGTCCGGCTCGACGTGGTCACCGACGAACCCCATCACCCCGTCGGGGTCGCGCCGGCCCGGGTCGCGGTGGGGCTCGTGGAACCCCACCTGGAGGTAGGTCGGCCGGTCGGAGGCCGCCATCGCCGCGATCGCCTGCTCCGCCCGCTCGGCGACGACCTCGGCGTGCCCGCCGGTGCGGACGCGGTCGAACCCGAGCCGCTCGGCGACCAGGTCGTCGGCCTGCGTCCGGGACTCGTGGTGGACGCCGACCAGCTCGGTGCGGTACCCCGCCGACCCGAGCCGCTGCGCGAGGTGCCGCTCGTCGGGGTGCAGGTCCCACCCGAAGGCGGCGTGGGTCAGCCCGAGGACGCCGTTGGCGTGCGGCCAGCGACCGGTGAACAACGAGGACCGCGACGGGCTGCACTGGGGGGCGGTGGCGAACATCTCCGCGACCACGACCGCGTCCGCGGCGAACCGGTCGAGGTGCGGTGAGGTGACGGTGCGCGCTCCCAGGCAGTGCAGGTGCCGACCGAGGTCGTGGCAGTGCAGGAGCAGGACGTGCGGCCGGGCGGCGTCGGTGGCGGGGTCACTGGTCACGACTCGATTCTCCGCCCACCCGTCGGACGGGTGGTGTTCCGGCGCGCGGGACGGGCGTCAGCTGCTGACGACCTCCACGTCGGTGTATCCGGCGGCGGTGAGGGCGGGGGCGAGGGCGGCGGCGTCGCCGACGACGACCAGGCTGGCCGCCGCGGGGTCCACCACCTCGGTGTAGGCGGCGGTGGCCGACTCCCAGGTGACCTCCGGCAGCCGCGCGAGCTCGGCGTCCAGGTGGTCGGCGGGCAGCCCGGCCAGCAGCGAGGAGGCGGCCTGGTCGACGACGCCCTCGGCTGTGGCGCAGCGCATCGGGCCCTGCCCGGCGAGCTGGCGCACGGCGGCTCCGGTCTCCTCGGCGTCCAGCGGGGCGGTGCCGAGGTCGAGCAGGGTGCGCAGCTCGGTCAGCGTGGCCCCGACCACCTCGGTGCGGAACGACCCGGCCACCGTCCAGCTGCCACCGGAGTGGTGCGGGCTGAGGCCGAGGTGCACCCCGTAGGTGTAGCCCCGCTCCTCGCGCAGCACCCGGTTCAGCCGGCTGAGGAAGGAGCCGCCGACCGCGGTGGCGGCCACCCGCAGGTCGGCCCAGCGCGGGTCGCGCCGGTCGACCGCCGGCCCGCCCAGCCGCAGGTCGGCCTGCACCGAGCCGGGGCGGTCGACCAGCAGCACCGACGGCGCGGCCGG
>NZ_QPKK01000094.1 GCF_003344635.1 Desertihabitans aurantiacus | reverse complement strand
GGGAGCAGCTCGAGGGGCGGGCGCCGTGAGCGGCACGGAGCAGCTGGTGCCGCGGCCGACCTCGGCCCCGGACGCCGAGCGCCGGGCCCGGATGGCGCTGGCGTGGGTGGTCGAGCCGGGGGAGCCGCGGATCTCGGCGCTGGTCGCCGAACGCGGCGCGGAGGAGGTGTGGGCCGCGGTCCGCGCCCGCACCGACGGGTCGGTGTGGGCGCGCCGGGCCGCCCTGCTCGACCTGCGGGCGGTGACCGCGACGATGGCGGCGGTGGGGGCCCGGTTCGTGGTGCCCGGTGACGAGGAGTGGCCGATCCAGCTGGAGGACCTGGCCGGTTGCGAGCCGCTGTCGGATCGCGGTGGGGTGCCGCTCGGGCTGTGGCTGCGGGGACGCGGCCGGCTCGACCAGCTGTGCGCGGGTGCGGTCGCCGTGGTCGGAGCGCGGGCGGCCACGTCCTACGGCCAGGGCGTCGCGCAGGACATGGCCTTCGACCTCACCGCCCAGGGCACGGCGGTCGTCTCCGGAGGGGCCTTCGGCATCGACGCCGCCGCGCACCGGGGCGCCCTGGCCGCCGGCGGCGGCACCGTCGCGGTGCTGGCCAGCGGGGTCGACGTCGCCTACCCGCGGGCCAACCAGGCCCTGTTCAGCCAGGTGGAGCAGCACGGGCTGCTGGTCTCTGAGCACCCGCCGGGCGAGCACCCGACCAAGGTGCGCTTCCTCGGCCGCAACCGGCTGATCGCCGCACTCAGCGCCGCCACCGTGGTGGTCGAGGCGACCGCCCGGTCGGGGGCGCGCAACACCGCCAGCTGGGCGACGCGGTGCGGGCGGGTGCTCGCGGCGGTGCCGGGGTCGGTGCACTCCGCGCAGTCGGTGACCCCGCACCGGCTGATCGCCGACGGCGAGGGGGTGCTCGTGACGGGAGCGGCCGACGTGCTGGCCCTGCTCGCGCCGCTGGACGCCACCCGACCGGCCGCGCCGGGGCACCAGCAGCGCCGGTTGCTCGACGACTGGGACCCGGGCACCGTCGCCGTCCGCGAGGCGCTGCCGGCCCGCGGCGGGCTCACCGCCAGCGAGATCTCGCTGCGCAGCGGGCTCGACGTCCCCGACTGCCTGGCCCACCTGGCCTGGCTGGAGCAGGAGGGCCACGTCACCAGCTCGGGGACGGGGGAGTGGCACCTGCAGCGGCGGTGACGGGCGCACGCCGTCGTCCCCGGCCGGGACGGCCGTCCGGTGGCCGGCTAGCGGGCCGGGTCGGGAGCGTGGGGGCGCGGAGCCGGCGGGAGCGGCTGGTGGCGCGGTGGGCGTGGACGGGTCGGGCGCCGGGTGCTCCGGTCAGCGCACGTCGTCGACGGTGCCGGTCAGGTGGTCGTGGTCGCCGCGCACCCAGGCGCGGTAGCGCTCGGCGGAGTCGTGCACCACCGTCGCGGCGTCCCGGTCGACCCGGCCGTCGAAGTTGCCGTAGATCCGCTCGAACGGACGCTCCTCGTGCAGCGCGGCGATCCGGGTCTGGATCGTGGCCACCACGCGGTCCGACAGTGGCAGGTGGTTGGGGTAGCTGCGCATGAACCCGACGCTGCGGCGGTCGGGGTTCGGTGCCACCGTGTCACCGCTGAGCAGCACGCCCACCCCGTCCGGGGCGGCCCAGTGCGCGACCGCGCTGCCGGGGAAGTGACCGCCGACCCGGACCAGCAGCACGCCGGCCACCTCCAGCCGGTCCTCCCAGAGCCGGACCGCGGGGTCGGTCCGCTGCAGCCACCGGGCGTCGCGGGCGTTGACGTGCACCGGCACCCCGCCCAGCCGTCGTGACCACTCGACCTGGACGCCGAACATGTGCGGGTGGCTGGCGGCGATCCCCACCACCGGCCCGTGCTCGGCCACCGCGGCCGCGAGCTCGTCGTCGACGTAGCCGGTGGGGTCCCACAGCACGTTGCCTCCCGGTCCGGTCGCCAGCAGGGCCTGCTGCCCGATGCCGACCTCGGGCTCCACGGTGACGCCGAGCAGGCCCGGTTCCAGCTCCCGCACCCGGCCCCGGTGACCCGCCGCCGACAGCTCGGCCAGCGTGGTCCACCGCTGACCCGCCGGCGGCACGTACTGGCGCTCGTCGGAACAGATCGGGCAGCGGTCCGGGGGAGCGGGCGACGGCGGGTGCTCGACGGCGCAGGTGGCACAGATCCAGGCAGGCACGGCCTCATCCTGCGATCTCCAGCGCGCTGGAGGTCAAGCAGGAGAGGATGGCGGTCATGAGCTGGTACGCCCGACCCTCCTGGCGCCTCGCCGGTCAGCTGGCCGCCGACCTGTTCGTCCTCGGCTGGGCGCTGCTGTGGTGGGGGGTCGGACGCATGGTCGACGACGCGGTCAGCGCCCTCGCCGCGCCGGCGCGCGAGGGCGGTGCGGCGGCGCGCTCGATGGAGGAGTCCTTCCGCGCTGCGGCGCGCACCGCGGGGCAGGTGCCCGGGTTGGGTGGGGAGCTGCGGACCCCGTTCGACGACGCGGCCGCCCGCACCGCGGAGCTGGCCGGCGCGCTGGGCCGGCAGGCGATCCAGATCGAACAGCTCGGCACCCTGGCCGGGGTGCTGACCTTCCTGCTACCGGTGGCGCTGCTGGTGGTCCTCTGGCTGCCGCGGCGGGTCGCCTTCGCCCGGCGCAGCGCGGCCGCCCGCCGCTTCGTCGACTCCGCGGCCGACCTCGACCTGTTCGCACTGCGGGCGATGGCCACCATGCCGCTGGACCAGCTCGCCACGATCAGCGACGACCCGGTGGCGGCCTGGCGTGCGGGGGACCGGCGGGTGATCGAGGCGCTGGCCGACACCTCCCTGCGCAAGGAGGGGCTGCCGCTGCCCCGGACGGGCCGGCGCGGCGGCGACCGCCCCGGCGCCTGACCGCCCGGGTCCGGTCGCTACGCCAGGAGGTCGGCGTACCCGGGGTGCTGGTCGATGAACTGCGCCGTGTACGGGCACTGCGGCACCACCGACCAGCCCCGCGCGCGCATCTCGTCCAGCACCACGGTGGTCAGCCGGCCGGCGATCCCCTCCCCGCGCCGCTCGGGGTCGGTGCCGGTGTGCGTGATGGTCGCCACCGAGCCGTCGAGGAGGTAGTCGACCGCCCCGACCTCCCGGCCGTCGTCGGAGGCCACGAACCGGCGCTCGGCCTCCCGGTGCGCGAAGTCCAGCGTCATCGCGCACCTCCCGCGCCGGGGCCGGGGTGGCGGGGCTCTCGCGTGCTCTTCATGGCGCCATCGTGCCAGCCGAATCGCACCCCCCCGGGCCCGGCCCGGGTGCCCGTTCCGCGCGGGCGCGGGAGTGGGCGGTGCATCGGCTGACCTCTCATCGCGGCTGGGTCGGCACCAGCACCCGACGTGGCCCGCCGCTGTCACCTGCCACCTCGACCTCCACTGCACGGTCGGCGCGTCCGTGCGGCGGCGTCCCAGGCCCCGGATCGCACCGGGCCGGCGGAGCCGGGCGACGTAGCGTGACGGTGTGAGCGAACGTCCCGAGAGCGGTCTGAGCACCCGAGCCATCCACCTGGGCATCGACCCCGACCCGACGACCGGGGCGATCTCCCCGCCGATCTTCCAGACCTCGACCTTCCTCCAGGACGACGTCGCCCACCCCCGCAACGGCTACGAGTACGCCCGCTGCGCCAACCCCACCCGCGACCTGCTGCAGCGCCAGGTGGCCGGTCTGGAGGGCGGCCGGCACGCCTTCTCCACCGCCTCCGGGCTGGCGGCGGAGGACCTCGTGCTGCGGGCGACGCTGCGCCCCGGTGGGCACGTGGTCACCGGCACCGACGCCTACGGCGGCACCTTCCGGCTGCTGGAGCGGGTGTGGGACCGCTGGGGGATCGGCACCAGCGCGGTCGACCTGACCGACCCGGCCGCCCTCGAGCAGCACCTGGCCGCCGTGGACGCGCGCGTCGCCGAGGCCGGTCTGGTGGTCTGGGTGGAGACGCCGTCCAACCCGTTCCTGCAGATCACCGACCTGGCCGCCTGCGCCGAGGTGTGCCACCGCCACGGCGCCCTGCTGGTGGTCGACAACACCTTCGCCTCGCCCTACCTGCAGCGCCCGCTCGAGCACGGCGCCGACGTGGTGGTGCACTCGGCCACCAAGTACCTGGCCGGGCACTCCGACTCCGTCACCGGGATGGTCGTGGTCGACGACGACGCGCTCGCCGAGGAGCTGGGCTTCCTCGCCAACGCGGCCGGCTCGGTCTCCGGGCCGATGGACGCCTGGCTGACCATCCGAGGGATCAAGACCCTCGGGGTGCGGATGCAACGCCACTGCGAGAACGCGCTCGAGCTGGCGGGCTGGCTGAGCCGGCACCCGGCGGTGGCCCGCGTGCACCACCCGGGGTTGCCCGAGCACCCGGGGCACCGGGTGGCCGCGGCCCAGATGGACGGCTTCGGCGGCGTGGTCTCCATCCAGCTCGCCGACGGGCGGGAGGCCGCGCTGGCCGCCGCCCGGGCCACCGAGGTGTTCCTGCTGGCCGAGAGCCTGGGCGGGGTGGAGTCGCTGGTGGTGCACCCCGGCGAGATGACCCACGCCTCGGTGAAGGGGACGCCGCGGGCCGTTCCCGACGACATGCTGCGGCTCTCGGTCGGCATCGAGGACGTCGCCGACCTGCGCGCCGACCTCGACCGGGCTCTCCGCGCCGCCGGCTGACACCGGCCCGGCGCTCGATGCGACGCGGCGGCGCGGAGTTGCTATAGTTCATCGCTGTCCGGCTGAGGTCGGGCACCACTCGTCCGGGTGGCGGAATAGGTAGACGCGCTAGCTTGAGGTGCTAGTGCCCGTTTTAGGGCATGGGGGTTCAAGTCCCCCCTCGGACACAGTCGATGGGCGACGTCGCAGCACGCCGACCCTGGCGCGGGCGGCGAGCGCCGTCGCGACACGCGGGTGCTCAGCCCGCACGTGACCCCGCCGGACCGGCCAGCAGCCCCCCGGTGCGACGCAGGCCGACGAAGCTGACCAGCCCGCCCAGCACCAGCAGCACCACGCACACCAGCTGGGCCGCCCGGTAACCCGGGGTGAAGGCGGCCGCGTCCTGGTAGTCGGCGCCGGTCAGTCCGACCAGCGACGGCAGCGCGGCCACGGCGAGCAGCCCGCCGCTGCGGGCGACCGCGTTGTTGATCCCCGACGCCACCCCGGCGTACCGGTCCGGTGCGGCGGCCAGCACGCTGGCGGTCAGCGGCGCCACCAGCGCGGTCAGACCGAGCCCGAACACCAGCACCCCCGGCAGCACCCCGGTCAGGTAGCCGGTGCCCGGACCCACCCCGACCAGCAGCAGGGTGCCGATCGCACACAGCACCGGCCCGGCCGAGAGCTGCCAACGCGGCCCGACCCGGGCGGCCAGCGTGCCGGAGCGGCCCGACAGCAGGATCATCAGCACCGTCATCGGCAGCGTCGCCAGACCGGCCTGCAGCGGGCTCCAGCCCGCGCCCACCTGCAGCTGCAGGGTGAGGAAGAAGGTCATCGCGCCGAGCGCGCCGTAGACCAGCAGCGTCATCGTGTTGGCGATGCTGAACACCCGGTCGGCGAACAGCGACGGCGGCACCAGCGGGTCGGCGGTCCGGCGGACCCGCAGCACGAAGGCGACCCCGGCCGCCACCCCGGCGGCGCCGACGGCGAGCAGCCACCCGGGCGCGGCGGCCCCGGTCTCGGTCAGCGCCCAGGTCACCCCGGCCAGCGCCGCCGCACTGAGCAGCGCACCCCAGCCGTCGAAGCCGCGGACGGCGTCGGGGTCGCTCGACTCCGGCACGTGGCGCCAGCCGATCAGCAGCACCACGGCAGCCAGCGGCACGTTGAGGAAGAAAATCCACCGCCAGGACGCGACCTCGACCAGCCATCCGCCGAGCAGCGGCCCGACCACGACGGCCAGGCTGGTCAGCCCGGACCAGCGCCCGATGGCGGCGGCGCGGTCCTCGGGGCGGAGGGAGGACTGCAGCAGGGCCAGGCTGCTCGGCGTGAGCAGGGCGCCCGAGACCCCCTGCAGCAGCCGGGCGGCGACGAGCACCTCCGGCTCCCGGGCCAGCCCGCAGGCCACCGAGGTGAGCGCGAACCCGGCCACCCCCAGCAGGAACAGCCGACGGCGTCCGAACCGGTCCCCCAGCGACCCGCCGAGCAGGATCAGCGAGGCCAGCGCGAGGAGGTAGGCGTTGACCACCCACTGCAGCTCGGTCACCGAGGCGTCGAGGTCGGTGCCGAGCACCCGCAGCGCCACGTTGACCACGGTGCCGTCGAGGAAGGCCATCCCCGACCCGAGCACCGCCGCGGCCAGGATCCATCGTCCACGGGCACTGTCGCCGGCCACCGGTTCCATGGCGGTCAGCCTAGGGTCGTCGCACCCCGGACGAGGGGGCGCGCGGGCCGCGCACGCAGTAGGGTGCCCAGCCATGACGGAGCAGGCCGACGGCGGCGCCGAGAGCCCGGACCCGACGGCGGAGCAGCAGCGCGGACCGGCGCGGGCCCCGGCCTCGCGCCGGGTCGCGAGCATCCGTGACGTCGCCGCCGGCGCCGGCGTCTCGGTCGGCACCGTCTCGAACGTGCTCAACGCCCCCGAGCGGGTGGCACCGGCCACCGCCGAACGCGTGCAGGCGGTGATCGAGGAGCTGGGCTACGTGCGCAACGAGGCGGCCCGCCAGCTGCGCGCCGGCACCAGCCTCAGCCTGGGGTTCGTGGTGCTCGACGTCGGCAACCCGTTCTTCACCGACGTCGCCCGCGGTGCGCAGGAGGTCTCCTCGTCCGCCGGGCTCAGCGTGGTGCTCGGCACCAGCGACCAGGACCCGGCCAAGGAGGCCGCCTACCTCGACCTGTTCGAGCAGCAGCGGGTGGCCGGCGTGCTGCTGACGCCGGTGGAGACCGACGCCGCGATGGTGGCCCGGGTGGCCCGGCGGACGGTGCCGGTGGTGCTGGTCGACCACCGCGGTGACGACCCCCGGGTGTCCTCGGTGGCGGTGGACGACGTGGCCGGCGGGGCGATGGCGGTGCAGCACCTGCTCGACCTCGGCCACCGCCGGATCGCCATGGTCGGCACCCCGTCGGTGCACGTGGTCGCCGCTCGGCTGGAGGGGGCGCGCCAGGCCGTCGCGGGGCAGCCCGGCGCCACCCTGGAGCTGGTCGACACCGACTCCTTCACCGTGCCCGCCGGCCGGACGGCGGGCAGGACGCTGCTGCGGCGTCCCCGCGCCGAGCGGCCGGAGGCGGTGTTCGCGGCCAACGACATGCTGGCCGTCGGCTGCCAGCAGGCCTTCGCCGTGCACGGCCCCGACGCCGGGGAGCCGCACCGGATCGCCCTGATCGGCTACGACGACGTCGAGCTGGCCAGCGTGACCAGCGTCCCGCTGAGCTCGGTGCGCCAGCCGCGCGAGGAGATCGGGCGCACCGCGGTCCGGCTGCTGCTGGAGCAGATCGCCGACCCGGACGCACCCCGCCAGCACCCGGTGTTCACCCCGGAGCTGGTGGTGCGGGAGTCCACCACCTCCGGGGTGCCGGTCTGGGGCTGACGGGCCTCAGGCCCCGGGCAGCACCAGCCGTCCGTCGACCCGGCGCGGCACGTCGGTGGCGCCGTCGCGCAGCTCGGCCGGCAGCACCGACTGCGGGGCGTTCTGGAAGACCACCGGACGCAGCCAGCGGCGGATGGCGGTCGCCCCGACCGAGGTGTGCTGGGTGTTGGTGGCCGGCCACGGACCGCCGTGGTGCTGGGCCCAGCTGACCGCGACACCGGTCGGGTAGGCGTCGAAGAGGATCCGTCCGGCGTGACCCTGCAGCAGCCGGGTCAGCCCCTGCAGCTCCTCACCCTCCTGGCCGCTGGTCTGCACGGTCGCGGTGAGCGAGTCCTCCAGCGTCTCCAGCGCCTGCTCCAGATGCTCGGGCCCGGACCAGCGCACCACCATGGTGGCCGGGCCGAAGATCTCCTTGCTGGTCTCCGCACCGAGGGTCTCGGCGTCGATCTCGAAGACCGCCGGGCCGACCCGGAAGCCCTCGCCCTCGGCCTCCATCCGCACCACCGGCCGCACCCCGGGCACCGAGGCCAGCTCGTCGGTCAGCTCGGTGTAGGAGCTGCGGATCCGCTCGTTGAGCAGCGGGACGGTGGTGGCCTGCTGCAGGTTCTCCGCGAGCGCGGCGACCACCGCGTCGCCGTCGGCACCGGTCGGCACCAGCACCATGTTGGGCTTGGTGCACAGCTGGCCCGAGGAGCCGCTGACCGAGGTGGCCAGCCCGGCCCCGATGTCGGCGGCCCGGGCGGCCGCCGCGGCGGGGGTGACGACCACCGGGTTGAGGCTGCTGAGCTCGCCGAAGAAGGGGATCGGCGTCTCCCGCTCCGCGATCGCGGCCATCAGCGCCTTGCCGCCGCCGGTCGAGCCGGTGAACCCGACCGCGGTGACCTGCGGGGCCTTCACCAGCACCACCCCGGCCTCCTGGCCGTGCACCAGCCCGAGGACGCCGGCGGGCGCCCCCTGCGCGGTGGCCGCCTCGCTCATCAGCCGGTGGCAGAGCACGCTGGTGCCCGGGTGGGACGGGTGGGCCTTGACCACCACGGGACAGCCGGCGGCCAGCGCCGAGGCGGTGTCGCCGCCGGGCACGGAGAAGGCGAGCGGGAAGTTGCTGGCGCCGAACACCGCGACCACGCCGGTCGGCACGAGCATCCGGCGCAGGTCCGGGCGCGGGCCCATCGGGGTGTCGCCGGCGGGGTCGAGGGTGACCTCGAGATAGCTGCCCTCGGTGATCACGTCGCCGAAGAAGCGCAGCTGGAACACCGTCCGGGTCAGCTCGCCGTTCAGCCGGGTGCTACCCAGCCCGGTCTCCTCGTCGGCGGTGGCGACGATCTCGTCGCGAGCGCCCTCCAGGGCGTCGGCCATCGCGCCGAGCAGGGCGGCCCGCTCGGTGCGGGGCAGCTCGGCCAGCCAGTCGGCGGTGGCCGCGGCGGCCTCCACCACGGCGGTCACCTCGGCGGCCGACATCTCGGAGGCCACCGGCTCCAGGGCGCTCCCGGTGGCGGGGTTGGTGGCGGTGATCGCGGTCATCGTCTGCCTCTCGTTCTCGTGGGTGCCCCGGCGCCGCGCGGCCCGGGGGTCGGGTCGGGATCAGGGCCGGGGCATCGCGGACCCGAGCTCGGTCTGCGTGAACGGTCCCCCAAGGTACGGCAGGGCCTCGGGGTCGACCTGGTCCGGTGGGTAGGCGGCGGCCAGCTCGGGCAGGTCGCGCTCGGCGTCGTGGCGGGAGGTGTAGCCCGCCACCGGGGTGGTGGACAGGTCGAACCAGCCGCGGGTGTTGGCCGAGATGCCCCAGGCCAGCCGGAAGTCGACGGCCTCGTCGGCCAGCCAGGCCAGCAGCATGGCGTCGAGGTCGTCGGGGGAGAACCAGGTGCTCAGCGCCCGCGACCCGCTGGGGGAGTCGGTGCAGGAGCCGATCCGCAGCGCGAGGACGTCGATCCCGAAGCGGTGGTGGTAGAGCGCGCCCAGGGCCTCCATGGCGGCCTTGGAGACGCCGTAGTAGGTGTCGGCCAGCGGGACGCAGGTGGGCGGCAGCCCGGTCGGCGGGGCCTCGTCGCGGTGCTGGAACCCGGCGGCGTGGTTGCTCGAGGCCAGCAGCACCTTGGCCGCGCCGGCGTGCCGGGCGCCCTCCAGCACCGTGCGGGTGCCGTTGATGTTGACGTCGAGGATGTCCTCCCAGGCGTCCTCGACCGGGATCCCGCCGTAGTGCAGCACCGCGGTCGCGTCCGCGCAGCCGCGGGCCACCAGGTCGGCGTCGGTGACCGTGCCGACCAGCACCTCCGCGCCGGCGGGCGGGTCGGCCGGCTCCACCACGTCGAGCAGCCGCAGGCCGAAGCCGGCGGCGGCCAGGGTCGTGGCCGTCCGCGAGCCGAGGTGGCCGGCGGCGCCGGTGACGAGGACGGTGCGTCCTGCTCCGGGCAGGGCATCTCCAGTGGTCGTCATCGCACTCCTTCACGTCGTAGGGTCGCGGTCAGCCGGTCGCGGGCCGCGACCAGCTCCTCGGCGGTGCGTCGCACCTCGGTCTGGGTGGCCTGCTCGGCGTCCATCGCGCAGCTGATGGCGTCGGTGGCGGGGATGCGGTGGTGCACGGCGACCGCCACGCACACCCGTCCGGCCCGGCTCTGCTCCCGCTCCACCGCCCACCCGCGGGTGCGGGCCTGCTCGACCGCCGCGGCCAGCGCGACGGGGTCGGTGAGGGTGTGCTCGGTCAGCTGGGGCAGCGTGGCGGGCACCAGCGCCCGCACCTCGTCGTCGGTCCGCTCGGCCAGCAGCACCTGCCCCAGCGCGGTGGCGGTGGCGGGCAGGCTGCGGCCGACCCGGAAGGTGTCGGTGTCGCGGGTGCTGGCGTAGCGGGTGGTGAGGTAGAGGACGTCGCCGCCGACCAGCCGGGCGTAGTGGCTGGTGTGGCCGGTGCGGGAGCGGACCTCCTCCACCGCGTCCTGGGCGTAGGGCAGCACCGTCTCACCGTCCAGGTAGGCCGACCCGCTGACCAGCGCCTGGGCGCCGACCCGCAGCCGTCCGGTGCCCGGTTCCTGGTGCAGCCAGCCACCGCTCTCCAGCGTGCGCACCAGCGCGTGCAGGGAGGAGCGGGGGTAGCCCAGGTGGCGGGCCAGCTCGGGGGCGGTCAGCTGCCCGGGCCAGCGGGCCACGGTCTGCAGGATCTCCAGCGTGCGCTCGGCCGACTTCACCGCGGGTGGCGCGCTGGGGGCGTCCGGCACCGGGGCTCCTGTCGTTGACACCGTCGGCTGACCGTCTTAACGTACCAGCGAGGTTGTCCATGTCAATGGACCACGTCCACGTACGTGGACACACCTCGTGCCGACAGCGGAGTCGACCGGGCCCGCTCCGACCCCCGACGAGGAGCCGCAGCCGCATGACCGACGAGCACCACCCGCAGGGTCCCGCCCGACCGGTGCGCTGGGCCACCGTCACCGGGGTCGAGGTCACCCCGGTCGCCTTCGCCGACCCGCCGCTGCTCAACTCGGTCGGCGTCCACCAGCCGTGGGCCATCCGCAGCGTGATCCGGGTCCGCACCGACGCCGGCGTGGTCGGGCTGGGGGAGAGCTACGGCGACCAGGCCTTCCTCGGCCGGCTGCGGGAGATGGGCGAGCGGCTGGTGGGGGAGCGGATCGTCGACCTGCACCGGCTGGAGGAGATCGCCCGCGACGTGCTGGCCGAGCTGAGCGTCAGCGACACCCACGGCCTGACCGGCACCCTCAGCCCGGTCAAGAGCGTGGCCCGGCTGGTGGCCGCCTTCGAGGTGGCGCTGCTGGACGCCCAGGGCCACCAGCTCGGCGTGCCGGTGTGGGCGCTGCTCGGCGGGCAGCGGCGGTCGCGGGTCGAGTTCAGCGGCTACCTGTTCTACAAGTGGGCCGGCCACCCCGGCCAGCCCGACGACGAGTGGGGCCCGGCCCTCGACCCGGCCGGCGTGGTCGCCCAGGCCCGGAGGATGGTCGACGGCTACGGGTTCACCTCGCTCAAGCTCAAGGGTGGGGTGTTCCCGCCCGAGCAGGAGGCCCAGGCCGTGCTCGCGCTGGCCGAGGCGTTCCCCGGGATGCCGCTGCGGATCGACCCGAACGCGGTCTGGACCGTCGACACCTCGGTGCGGGTGGCCGAGCGGCTGCGCGGGGTGCTGGAGTACTTCGAGGACCCGACCGACGGCCGGGTGCAGATGGCGGAGGTGGCGCGGCGGGTGGACGTCCCGCTGGCCACCAACATGTGCGTGGTCGGCGTGGAGGACCTGCCCGAGGCGGTCCGGCTGGGCTCGGTGCAGGTGGTGCTGGCCGACCACCACTACTGGGGTGGGCTGCGGGCCTCGATGGAGCTGGCCCGGACGGCGGAGGTGTTCGGGCTGTCGCTGTCGATGCACTCCAACTCCCACCTCGGCATCTCGCTGGCCGCGATGGTGCACTTCGGCGCCGCCGCCCCCAACATCGGCTACGCCTTCGACACCCACTGGCCGTGGAAGCGTCCGGAGGAGGACGTCGTCGAGCCCGGGGTGTTCACCTTCCGCGACGGCCACCTCGACGTGCCGACCACCCCCGGCCTCGGCGTCACCCTCGACGAGGAGGCGCTGGAGCGCCAGCACCGGCGCTACCTCGAGGCCGGCATCCTCGACCGCGACGACACCACCTACATGCAGACCGTCGACCCCGGCTACCGGGCGCTCAAGCCGCGCTGGTGACCGACCTTCCTGATCGGAGCAGACCGTGCAGCTGATCGGCTACGCCTACCCCTGGGACCTCACCGAGGACCCCCGCCGCCGCGACCGCGTCCTCGGCCTCGGCCTGCACGCCGTGGCGGTGGCCGGCGCCTACCACGCGGTCCGCGCCGCCACCCCCAGCCACCCGCGCCACCGCACCAAGGACGCCGCGCACGCCGCCTTCTACCGCCCGGTGCGCCCCGACCGGTTCGGCACGCTGGTGCCGGCCGAGCCGTCCTGGACCGAGCACCGGGACGCCTTCGGCGAGGCCGTGCGCACCCTGCACGAGGGCGGCACCCGCGCGCTGGCCTGGACGGTGCTCTCGCACAGCTCCGAGCTCGGCCGGCGCCACCCCGACCACACGGTCGTGAACGCCTTCGGCGAGCGCTACCCGTGGGCGCTCTGCACCTCTCACCGCGACGTGGTCGAGCTGGCCGCGGCGCTGGTGCGCGAGCTCGGCGAGGGGCTGCCGCTGGACGGCTACGTGCTGGAGGCGGTCGGCCACCTCGGCTTCACCCACGGCGGGCTGCACGACAAGACGATGGCCTACTCCGCGCTGGAGGCGAAGCTGCTCTCGATCTGCTTCGCCCCGGCCTGCCGGGAGCTGCGGGGCGGCGACGACGAGGACCTGCGCGCGGCCGTCCGGGCCGCGCTCGACCCGGCCACGGCCCGTCCCGCTGCCGACCTCGCCGACGCCCTCGGGCCCGAGCTGGAGGGACGACTGGCCGCCGCCCGCGCGCTCGCGGTGGGACGCACCTGC
>NZ_QPKK01000093.1 GCF_003344635.1 Desertihabitans aurantiacus | reverse complement strand
CCGGCCACCGAGCCGACCGGCGGCGGCGACGCCCCGCTGAAGGCCCCGCCGCGCCCCCAGCACCGCGGCGGCGACGGCTTCATGGGCGGCCCCCGCGCCGCCGAGCAGGCGATCAGCTTCGGCCCCTCGCTCAAGCGGCTGACCGCCCGGCTGCGGCCCGAGGGCGCCATCATGGTCGGCACCATCGTGCTGGCCCTGGTCGGTGTGGCGATGAACGTGGTCGGGCCCCGCATCCTCGGCCTCGCCACCGACGTCATCTTCACCGGCGTGATCGGCCGCCAGCTGCCCGCCGGCACCACCCAGCAGCAGGTCGTCGAGCAGCTGCGGGCGTCCGGGCAGGACACCTTCGCCGACCTGGTCAGCGGGCTGGAGGGCCTCGTCCCCGGCCAGGGCATCGACTTCGGCCGGCTCGGCGGCGTGCTGCTGCTGGCGCTCGGCTTCTACCTGCTCTCCTCGCTGCTGCTGCTGCTGCAGGGCTACCTGCTCAACGGCGCCGTCCAGCGCACCGTCTACCGGCTGCGCCGCGACGTGGAGGCCAAGATCAACCGGCTGCCGCTGCGCTACTTCGACAACCAGCCACGCGGTGAGCTGCTGAGCCGGGTGACCAACGACATCGACAACGTCTCCCAGACCCTGCAGCAGACGCTGAGCCAGCTGCTCACCGCGCTGTTCACCGTCATCGGCGTGCTGGTGATGATGTTCGTGGTCTCCCCGCTGCTGGCGCTCATCGCGCTGGTCACCATCCCGGTCTCGATGGTCGTCACCGTGCTGATCGGCAAGCAGTCGCAGAAGCGGTTCGTGCAGAACTGGAAGTCCACCGGTGAGCTCAACGCCCACATCGAGGAGGTCTTCACCGGACACTCCCTGGTGAAGGTGTTCGGCCGGCAGAAGGAGGTCGAGCAGGTCTTCGCCGAACGCAACGAGGAGCTCTTCCGGGCCGGCTTCGGCGCCCAGTGGATCAGCGGGCTGATCATGCCGCTGATGATGTTCATCGGGAACCTCAACTACGTCGCGATCGCCGTCGTCGGCGGGTTGCGGGTGGCGTCGGGCTCGATGAACCTCGGTGACGTCCAGGCCTTCATCCAGTACACGCGGATGTTCACCCAGCCGATCACCCAGGTCGCCGGGATGGCGAACCTGCTGCAGTCCGGCGTGGCCTCGGCCGAGCGCGTCTTCGAGGTGCTGGACGCCGAGGAGCAGAGCCCGGAGGCGTCCGGCGAGCTCGCCATGCCCGAGCGCACCGGCCGGGTGGTCTTCGAGGACGTCACCTTCTCCTACTCCCCCGGCACCGAGCTGATCACCGGGCTCGACCTCGTCGCCGAGCCCGGGCAGACGGTGGCGATCGTGGGCCCGACCGGGGCCGGCAAGACCACCCTGGTCAACCTGATCATGCGCTTCTACGAGCTGGACGGGGGTCGGATCACCCTGGACGGGGTGGACATCGCCTCGGTGCCGCGGCACCGGCTGCGCGCCGGCGTCGGGATGGTGCTGCAGGACACCTGGCTGTTCCACGGCACCATCCGCGACAACATCGCCTACGGACGTCCCGACGCGACCGAGGAGGAGATCGTCGCGGCCGCCGAAGCCACCTACGTCGACCGGTTCGTGCACTCGCTGCCCGACGGCTACGACACGGTGATCGACGAGGAGGGCTCGAACGTCAGCGTCGGGGAGAAGCAGCTGATCACCATCGCCCGGGCGTTCCTGGCCGACCCGGCGCTGCTGATCCTGGACGAGGCGACGAGCTCGGTCGACACCCGCACCGAGGTGCTGGTGCAGCAGGCGATGCGCTCGCTGCGCACCGACCGGACGTCCTTCGTCATCGCCCACCGGCTCTCCACCATCCGCGACGCCGACCTCATCCTGGTGATGGAGCGGGGCGCGATCGTCGAGCAGGGCACCCACGAGCAGCTGCTGGCCCGCCGCGGCGCCTACTTCGACCTCTACAACGCCCAGTTCGCCGCCGCGATCCCGTTGGAGGAGCCGGTGGTGCAGACCGGCGAGCCGCCCGTCGCGGCCAACGCCACCTCCCCCACCCCCACCGCCACCGCCTGACTCACCCGAGGGGTGGGGGAGGGCGGGTGCGTAGCGGGGTGCGCGACGGGTAGTGCCCCGACGACCCGACGACGTGAAGGAGACCCGTGAGCGACGCCACCGACATCCTGCGCACCGCCTACGCCAACATCGCGACCGCCGTCGAGGGCGCGGTCGAGGGCCTGGACGCCGAGCAGCTCGCCACCCGGCCGTCCCCGCGGGCCAACACCATCGCCTGGCTGGTCTGGCACCTCACCCGGGTGCAGGACGACCACGTCGCCGAGGTGGCCGGCCGGGAGCAGGTCTGGACCGCCGACGGCTGGGCCGAGCGGTTCGGGCTCCCCTTCGACCCCACCGAGACCGGCTACGGCATGGGGGTGGACGACGTCGCCGCCGTCCGTGACGTCGACGCCGAGCTGCTGACCGGCTACCACCGCGCGGTGCACCAGGCCACCGACGCCTACCTGCAGACGCTGGGCGAGGACGACCTCGACCGGGTCGTCGACGAGTCCTACGACCCGCCGGTGACGCTCGGCGTCCGGCTGGTCAGCGTGGTCACCGACGACCTGCAGCACGCTGGACAGGCCGCCTACGTGCGCGGCCTGCTGACCGAGGAGCAGTGATGGCCGACTTCAGCAAGGGCGACGAGGTGTCCTGGAACACCTCGCAGGGCAGGACCTCCGGCACGGTGGTCGAGAAGAAGACCAAGGAGTTCCACTTCGAGGGCCAGAAGTTCAACGCCAGCGAGGACGAGCCCTACTACGTGGTCGAGTCGGAGAAGACCGGGGCGAAGGCCGCCCACAAGGGCAGCAGCCTCGACAAGGGCTGACTGCCGCGATCTGCGACCAGGGGACTACTGGTGTCCCGCGCAGCGCGACGTAGGCTCGCTGGCATGAGGCGCCTCACCCGCTGGATCCCCGCCCTGGCCGCACCGCTGCTGGTGGTGGGAGGAGCCGTCGCCGTCCCGCTCGTCGCGGACGCCGACCCCGGTCTGCCCGACCGGACGCCCGAGCAGGTGCTCGAGCTGATCGCGACCGCCGACGACACCTCCTTCTCGGGCACGGTCGAGCAGACCTCGGAGCTGGGCCTGCCCGAGCTGCCCGAGCAGCTTGGCCAGGGCGACGGGTCGGTCACGGACCTGCTCACCGGCACCCACACCGCCCGGGTCTTCGTCGACGGGGAGAAGAGCCGCGTCCAGGTGATGGACCGGCTGGCCGAGCGCGACGTCGTCGTCAACGGCGAGGACGTGTGGCTGTGGTCCTCCGACGACCAGACCGCCGTGCACACGACTCTCCCCGAGCACCAGCGGAGCGGCCCGGTCGGGGACGGCGGCGCCACCCCGGCCGAGGTGGCCGACCGGCTGCTCGAGGCCGCCGGACCCAGCACCGACATCCAGGTCACCGACACCGCCACGGTCGCCGGCCGCGCCGTCTACCAGCTGACGCTGGACCCGCGCACCGACGAGACCCTGGTCGACGCCGCCACCCTGTCGGTGGACGCCGAGACCGGGATGCCGCTGGCGGTGACCATCCGCGCCGTCGGCCAGAACGAGCCCGCCTTCCAGATCGGCTTCACCGAGGTCGACTACGCCACCCCGGACGCCGACCGGTTCGAGTTCACCCCGCCCGCCGGGGCCGAGGTGGTCGAGAAGACGCTGCCCGAGCACGACGGCCCGGCCCGCGACCGGGACGAGGGCGCCGACCGCGAGGGCCCGGAGCCGGTCGTCACCGGCCAGGACTGGGCCACCGTCGTCGAGCTGCCCGTCGGCGAGGTGCCCGAGGACGCGATGGTGCAGCAGCTGACCGTGCCGGTCGAGGGCGGTCGCGCGCTGCAGACGTCCCTGGTCTCGGTGCTGATCACCGAGGACGGCCGCGTGCTCGCCGGCGCCGTGCCGGTCGACACCCTGGTCGCCGCCGCCCGGTGACCCCGGACGACCCGGTACAACGCCCTGCGCCCGTCTCCCAGCGCCCTGAGCCTGTCGAAGGGCGATCCCCCGCGACCGATCTCGCGATCGAGACCCGCGGCCTGACCAAGGTCTTCGGCGCGCAGAAGGCGGTCGACGGCGTCGACCTCGCGGTGCCGCGCGGCTCGGTGTTCGGCTTCCTCGGCCCCAACGGCTCGGGCAAGACCACCAGCATCCGCATCCTGCTCGGGCTGTCCGCGGCGACCTCGGGCGAGGTGCGGGTGCTCGGACGTCCTGTCCCGGAGCAGGCCGCAGAGGTGCTGCCCGCCGTCGGTGCGCTGGTCGAGGGGCCGGCGTTCTACCCCTTCCTCTCCGGCCGGGACAACCTCCGCCGCCTGGACGCCGCCGACCCCACCACCTCGCCCCGCACCCGGCGCGCCCGGGTGGAGGAGGCGCTGGAGCGGGTCGGTCTGGAGCACGCGGCGAGCAAGAAGGCCCACGCCTACTCCCTCGGCATGAAGCAGCGGCTCGGGCTGGCCAACGCGCTGCTCTCCCCGCGCGAGCTGCTGGTGCTGGACGAACCGGGCAACGGGCTGGACCCGCAGGGCTCACGGGAGGTGCGCGGGCTGATCCGCTCGCTGGCCGAGGCCGGCACCACGGTGTTCGTCTCCAGCCACCTGCTGTGGGAGGTGGAGCAGATGTGCAGCCACGTCGCGGTGATGAGCGCCGGCCGGCTGGTCTGGCAGGGCCCGCTGGACCGGCTGCGCGCCGAGGGCGCCGTGCAGGTGCGGGTGCGCACCCCCGACGTGGCCGAGGCCCAGACCGCGCTGACCGCGCTCGGTCTGCGTCCGGACACCGCCAGCCCCGGTCTGCTGGTCGCCGCGCTGGGTGAGGACGTCGTCGTCGAGCAGGTGGTGGCGGCGCTGGTCCGGGCCGACGTCCGCGTCCGCGGCGTCGAGGTGAGCGGGGAGACGCTGGAGGACCGCTACGTCGCCCTCACCGGCGAGGGCTTCGACGTCGCCGGCTGAGTCCCCGCTCTGCGCGCCGGTCCACCCGGCTGGCGCGAGGACGCCCTGAGCGGGTAGACCTCGAACGCGCCCCGAGCGCTGAACCGACGAGAGCGAGGAGCGTCCGTGCCTGCCCCCATCTTCGACGTCGACCCCTGGCAGCTGCACGAGCCCCGGATCGACCTGGACGCCGTCGGGGTCGCCGAGTCGGTGCTCAGCCTCTCCAACGGCTACCTCGGGGTGCGCGGCACGGTGGACGAGCTCGACCCCAGCGGCGCCCGCGGCAGCTACCTCTCCGGGGTGTACGAGACGCACCCGCTGTCCTACCCCGAGGGCGGTTTCGGCCAGCCCGAAGAGGGCCAGGCGATGGTCTCGGTGGCCGACGGCACCCCGCTGCACCTGCTGGTCGACGGCGTCCCGCTCGACATCGGGGAGAACCCGCCGGAGGTGCACGAGCGCACCCTCGACCTGCGGTCAGGGACGCTGGAGCGCCGGGTCCGCTGGGTCTCCTCCTCGGGCGCCCGGGTCGAGCTGACCTCGTCCCGGCTGGTGTCGCTGGCCGAGCGGTCGGTGCTGGCGATCCGCTACCGGGTGGAGGTGCTCGACGGGTCGGCGCACGTGGTGGTGCGGTCGGAGCTCGACGGCGGCGAGGTCACCCCGACCGGGATCACCAACGACGACCCGAGGGTGGGCGAGGCCCTCGAGCACGCCTTCGAGCCGGTGACCGAGGGTCCGTGCGGTGATGGTGCCGTGCTGGTGTCGCGGACGCGCCGCTCCGGGATCCTCGTCGCGGCGGCCGCGGACCACCTCGTGGAGGGCGGCCGGACGACCCACGACCTGGATCCGGACCACGTCATCACCACCGTGGCCGCCGACCTCGGTGCCGGGGAGTCGCTGACCATCGTCAAGGCCGTCGGCTACAGCTGGTCGACCAGTGCCGACGCCGACTCGGTGATGGCCGAGGCCTGCGCGTCGGTGCGCTCGGCCCTCGACCTCGGCTGGGACGGCCTGGCCACCGCGCAGCGGCAGGTGCTCGACGAGCTGTGGGCCCGCGCGGACGTCGAGGTGGACGGCGACCCGGAGCTGCAGCAGGCGCTGCGCTACGCCGTCTTCCAGCTGTTCTGCTCCGCGGCCTGCATCTCCCGGGCGCCGGTGGGGGCGAAGGGGCTGACCGGCAGCGGCTACAGCGGCCACACCTTCTGGGACATCGAGGGTTTCGTGCTGCCGGCGCTGTCGTTGCTGCGGCCCGACACCGCGGCCCGGCTGCTGCAGTGGCGGGCCGGCACCCTCGACGAGGCCCGCGCCCGGGCCCGCGTGCTCGACCTGGAGGGCGCCACCTTCGCCTGGCGCACCATCAGCGGCGCGGAGGTGTCGGCCTACTGGCCGGCCAGCACGGCGGCGATGCACGTCAACGCCGACATCGCCCGCGCCTTCTGGCTGCACCAGAACGTCACCGGCTGCGACCTCGCCGCCGTCGGCGGACTGCCGGTTCTGGTGGAGACGGCCCGGCTGTGGATGTCGCTGGGTCACGAGGACGCCGGGGGCGGCTGGCACCTGTTCGGGCTGACCGGGCCGGACGAGTACACCGGCGTGGTCGACGACAACGTGTTCACCAACCTGATGGCGCGGGCCAACCTGCTCCGCGCCGCCGAGGCCTGCCGGCGCCACGAGGACCGGGCGTCCGAGCTGGGGGTGGACCACACCGAGACCGCCCGCTGGCGGGCGACCGCGGAGGCCGTCCACATCTGCTGGGACGAGGGGCTCGGGGTGCACCCGATGAACGCGAACTTCACCGCCTACCCGGAGTGGCCCTTCGCCGAGCAGCGCGACACCTACCCGATTGAGCAGCACCACCACTACGCCAGCTTCTACCGCCAGCAGGTGCTCAAGCAGGCCGACCTGGTGCAGGCGCTGTGGTGGTGCCGTGACCGGTTCACGCCGGAGCAGGTCGCCGCCGACCTCGCCTACTACGAGGCCCGCACGGTGCGGGACTCCTCGCTGTCGGCCTCGGTGCAGGCGGTGGTCTGCGCGCAGGCCCAGCACCCCGACCTGGCGCTGCGCTACCTGCGCGAGTCGGCCCTGGTCGACCTGCGCGACGTCCGCGGTGACACCGCGCAGGGGCTGCACATGGCTTCGGTGGCGGGCACCTGGCTGGCGCTGGTCGCCGGCCTCGGCGGGATGCGGGAGGACGGGGAGGACCTCGAGCTCGCCCCCCTGCTGCCGTCGACGCTGACCCGGACCGCCTACCGCCTCACCTGGCGCGACCGGCTGCTGCGGGTGGAGACCACCCGCGAGGGCACCACCATCACCCTCGAACGCGGCGGCGAGCCCGTCGACGTGGTGGTCGACGGCACCACCCGCACCGTCACCGCGGCCGAACCCGTCCGCGTCCCCCTGCGCGACCCGTCCCCGCTGCTGCCCGAGCCCATACAGCCCGCCGGCCGCGAACCCCGCACCTGACCCGTCCGACTCCGGACCACCCCACCCACCCCCGTGGTGGGTTGGCCAGGTTGGTCCTGTGCAGCAGGATCGGTGCGTGAGCGCCACGCAGCGAGAAGAGCTCGAGCCGTCGACCGCCCGTCCTGGCCGCGGCGGCGGCACCTGGTCGCTGCTGGGCTCGGAGCTGGCGGTGCTGTTCCGCCGCCGGCGCACCCAGGCCATGCTGGCCGCACTCGCGATGGTGCCGATCCTCATCGCGGTGGCGGTGCGGATCGAGAACCCCGGCGACGAGGGACCGCCGTTCCTCGGCAGCATCACCAGCAACGGGCTGTTCGTCTCGCTGACCGCGATGACGGTGTCCATCCCGCTGTTCCTGCCGCTGACCATCGGCGTGGTGGCGGGGGACACCCTGGCCGGCGAGGCCAGCCTCGGCACCCTGCGCTACCTGCTGGTCGCCCCGGCCGGCCGGCTGCGGCTGCTGGTCGTCAAGTACGCCGGCGCCGCCGCCTTCTGCCTGGCCGCCGGCGGGGTGATCGCGCTGGCCGGGGCACTGATCGGCGCCCTGCTGTTCCCGGTCGGCCCGGTCACCCTGCTGTCGGGTGATGTCGTCGGTCTCGGCGGCTACCTCGGCCGGCTGCTGCTCCTGGTGGCCTACGTGACGCTGTCGATGCTGGGGCTGAGCGCGATCGGGCTGTTCATCTCGTCACTGACCACGGTGCCGGTCGGGGCGATGGCGGCCACCGTGGTGCTCGCCGGCGCCGCCCAGATCCTCGGCCAGCTGCCGCAGCTGGAGGTCATCCACCCCTACCTCTTCAGCTACCACTGGTTCGGCTTCGCCGACGTGCTCCGCGAGCCGGTCGCCTTCGACTCCTTCACCCGCAACGCCCTGCTCCAGCTGGCCTACGTCGCCATCTTCGGGACGCTGGCCTACGGCCGGTTCAGCACCAAGGACGTCCTGACCTGAGCGACCGGGACGGGAGCACCCGGTGGCTGACCGGGTGCTCCCGACCTCAGCCGACGGTCAGCTGCAGCTCGCTGGTGATACCCCCGGTGCTCACCGAGATCGTCGTGGTCCCGGCCGCGACAGCCGTCACGTCCCCGCTCACCGGGTCGACCGTGGCCACCGACTCGTCGCTGCTGGCCCACACGTGCGACATCGGGTCGGCCACCGGCATGGTGGGCGGGTTGGCGATGTCGCTGCCGCGGGTGTTGACCGCGGTGGCGGTGTAGCGCCGCTGCTGGCCGAGCCCCAGCGAGTCGGTCGCGCCCTGGTCGATGGTCACCGACTCCAGCATCGGCACGATCGAGTACTGCACCGTGCCGTCGGCGTTGACGTGGAACAGGGCGAAGTGGAAGAAGCCGCCCTGGTCGGGGGCCACGTAGGGCGGCGTCCCGATGTCGGCGATGGTGAACTGCGGGATGCCGGTCTCCCCGTCGGCGGGACGTCCCTGCGGGTCGGTGAGCTGGTTGGCGAACCCGCGGGAGTGGCCGTACATCACCACCACCTTCTGGTCGGGGTGGGCGGTCCGGTAGTTCTGGATGATCTGCAGGAACTGCTCGGCCTCCCAGCGGCTGGAGAACTGGTTGGTCCGGCTGGGCGCGTGGTCGTAGGCCGGCCAGTGCAGCCCGACCATGACGACCGGGGTGTCGGCGGCGTCCAGCTGCTCGACGAACCACGGGTACTGCGGCTCGGCCGGCACCTGGAACGGGTCGGAGCCCAGGATCGAGGCACTGGAGTTGTCCAGGCCGATGAACGTCGCCCCGCCACGGGTGAAGGAGAAGTGGGTGTCCTGGCCGAACACGTCGTAGAAGTTCGTGTTCTGCGGGATCGCGCCCTGGCTGATCTCGTGGTTGCCGACGACGTCCCAGAGCGGGACGCCGAAGCGTTCCCACTGCTGCTTGGCGAAGGTCAGGTCCTCGACGCGTCCGGTGTCGGAGATGTCGCCCAGGCTCACCGCCACCTCGGGCCGGGCGGCCTCGGGCAGCGGGGCGACGGTCTGCCCGCTCGGCGTGGTGAACGCCTCGCCCTCGCTGCGCCGCACCATGTCGGCCAGGGTCTGGACGCTGGTGGCGTCGGGGCGGCCGGCGAGCAGGTGGCCGTCGTCGCCGAGGACGAAGGTCTCCCCGCCCGGGCGGAAGTCGGCCGGGTCCTGGGTGTACTGCAGCCAGGACGGGTTGTCGGGGTCGATCGGCTCGTACGGCGGGGTCTCGCTCGGGGTGCCGACGTCGTAGCTGACCCCCAGCCCGGCCAGGGTGAAGGTGCCCTCCTCCGGACCGGTGGAGAACTGCCCGACGAAGCTGATGTCCTCCAGGGTGAGCGGGTAGGCGGTGAAGACACCGCGGTTGACGCTCTTCGCCATCGTCTGCCACTCGCCGTAGTGGTCGGCGGTCAGCGCGGTCCACAGCCCCAGCCGGTGGCCCTCGGCGTCCACCACGTTGAGCACGATCCACGACTGCTGCGGGGTCTCGCTCTCCACCTTGAAGGTGAACAGGACGTCCTGGGGGATCTGGCCGAGCTCGTTCTTCTCCAGCTTCACCCCGGCCCCGTTGTTCGGGGTGGCGCGCAGCCGGTGCTGGTTGGGGTCGTCGGGGAAGGAGTAGCCCACCTGCAGGGCGCGGGCCTGCTCCGAGTCCGGCGGGACCTCGGTCGTCTCGGCGAAGCGGTCGGCCGGCACCGTGGTGGCGCCGCCCTCGGCCTGCAGCTGCCAGTCCGCGGCGTTCTCGGCGACGACGAGCGGGCGGACCACCGACCCGATGCTCAGCACCGCGGACGCCTCGCGCCCTCCGGCAGTGGCGGTGACCTGCACCTCGCCGTCGCCCTCGGCCGCGGCGGTGAACACGCCGGTGGCCGGGTCGATGCTGCCCAGGTCGTCCCGGTCGAGCGCCCACTCCACCGAGCCCGGGTCGACCGGGACCGCGGGCGCGTCACCGTTGCGGCCCTGCACGGTGAAGGCCTGGCGGGCGCCGTTGGCCAGCCCCTTCACCTCCGGCGCCACCTCGAGCTGGCCGAAGGTCCGGGCCACGGTGAGCCGGGTGGTGGCCGTCGCCTTCCCCGCCTTGGCGACGAGGACGCCCTTCCCGGCCGATCCCGCGGTGAAGGCGCCGTCCTCCCAGGCACCGCCGAAGCGGGGCGGCTTGGCGGTCACCGTCACCTCGTCGCGGCTGGGGTTGCCGTGCGCGTCGACGGCGTACGCGCTCACCTCGGAGGTGACGCCGGCGGCGGTCGACAGCTCCTCCCCGCCGTTGACCGACACCTCGACCGCGGGTCCCGGCTCGGTCGCGGTGGAGTAGACGAACAGCCCGTTGGCGACCGGACGCTCCGCGCCGTCGGAGGGCACGTTGGCCACCGAGACCTCGGTGTCACCCGGTCGGCGCACGACCATCGCGGTCGAGCCGCCGCCGTCGAGCAGCACCGCGTCCTCCACGCCCAGCGACTGCAGGTAGGTCGCCACCTGACGCCAGCCGACGCCGAGCGCGACGTCGGCGGTCTTCTGCCCGTCGAGGGCCACCATCACCAGACGCCCGTCGGCGGTGCTGCCGACCGCCGACTCCGGGTGCAGGCCACTGGGCATCTGGTGGTCGGGGTCGGCGAACACCTCGCCGCCGGCCAGGATGCGGCCCGGGCCCTGGATCAGCTGCTCGATGTCGGCGTCAGGACTCGTCCGGTGGGTGGTGGTGACGACGCTGCCGGGTTCGAGGTTCTCCTCGATCCACCGGCCGCTCGCGCTCTCCGGGTCGCCGCCCAGCAGGCCGTGGTGCTCGCCGGAGAGCGCGTCGACGGTGGTGACCTCGGTGATCCGGATGGTGGCGCCGTCGTCGTCGGAGGTGCCGAGCGCGACCACGTGCGGGCCGCCGAACCAGGAGTCGGCCACGTCGCCAAGCCGGGGCGTGATCTGGGTGATGCCGTCGCCGGTGGCGTCGTCGAGGCGGTTGACCGAGCTGAGTGGACGGGTCGGGCCGTCCTGCACCGCGAGCGTGCCGGTGAACTCCTGGGTGCCGTAGACGACCGAGCCGTCCTCCAGCACCGACACGGTGCCCTCGTGACCGGGGGTCGGGCTCTTCCAGATCTCGCCGTCGACGATCTCGCCGTCGTTGGCCTGCCCGGACGCGTTGATCTGGAAGTAGCCGCCGTTGATGCCGGCCACCGCTCCGGTGCGGTGGGCCATCGAGGAGACGGTCTCGTTCTCGGGGTCGACCACGGTGTCGTTGGACACCACGGCGCCGAGGCGGACGTTCTCGTCGGTGGTGTCGGCGGTGACCACGTGGACCGGCACGTTGCCCTCGACCGAGGCGACGGCCTCGCTGGCGTAGGTGACGCCGTCGGTGACCGCCTCCGGCTCGGTGGCCGTGCGGGAGGTGATGGTCGCCCAGGACGGCAGCTGCTCCGGCATCCACGACCGGTCGGGGACGGCGGTCGCCGTCGGCACGGTGGCGGTGGGGACGAGCGTCCCCGACACCACGGCGAGCAGGACGGTCACCCCGGCGAGGCCGGCGGTCACCCGCCGGCGCGTCGGCGCACCGGAGGGTCGGGAGGGGGTCTGCGTCGTCAGCACGAGCCACCAGCCAAGGCCAGGCGGGTGACGTCCGACCCCCGCGGTGGCGCAACAACGGCCGTCGCGCCGGTGAACGGCACGTTGCAGCGCTGCAAGGACCGGCCTGGGACGGGGGGCTGACAGCGGAGGCGCACCAGGGGCACGATCGGGGCATGGACGCCGTCGAGCGGTTGCGGAAGACCTGCCTCGCCCTGCCCGAGGTGACGGAGCGGCTGAGCCACGGCGAACCCACCTGGTTCGTCCGGAACCGGGTGTTCGTCATGCTCGCCGACCACCACCACGACGACCGGCTGGCTTTCTGGTGCGCGGCGCTCGCGGAGGAGCGGGACGCCTTGGTGGCCGCCGAGCCGGAGCGGTTCTTCCGTCCGCCCTACGTCGGCCACCGGGGCTGGCTCGGCGTCTACCTCGACGTCGAGGTGGACGGGGACCGGGTCACCGAGCTGGTGCAGGCCGCCTTCCGGCTGGTGGCGCCGAAGCGTCTGGCGGCCCGTCTGGACGCCCCCCCTGCCGACGGCTGACGCCCGGCCGGTCGCCCATCGCGCCGACGACCCGTCCGGGTGGACGAGTGTCACGGTCCTGGGCGATCCCGAACGGTGGATGCCCGGGACCGTGCCACTCGCGGCCCCTCAGGGTCCGAGGACGAGCGTCGCCACGACCAGCAGCACCGGCACCGACGCGACCCCGCAGAGCAGGTTGAGCCCCACCAGCGGGAGGCTGCGGCCGGCCGCGGCCAGTCCGGCCCCGACCAGGCCGACGAGCGCCGGCAGCCCGAGGAGCCAAGCGGTGGCCCAGCGGCCGGGGCCCTCGAGCCACAGCAGCGGCAGGAGCAGCAGCAGGGCCAGCGGGACGCAGCCGCCCGCACCCCGGCGGCAGCGCCGGCGTCGGCGCTCCCGGTCGGGGGCGGGGGCCGCGTCCGGGGTCACGGCACGCAGGGGATGACCGAGAACGCCGCGGTGATGGCGGCGGCCATCAGCCGCTCACCGGTGGCCATCCGGTCGGCGTGGCGGGCGATCTCGGCCTTGAGCTGGGC
>NZ_QPKK01000092.1 GCF_003344635.1 Desertihabitans aurantiacus | reverse complement strand
CGGGCTCCCGGCGGGGTGTCGGGGTGTGGCGGGCGTTGTGCCCAACTCGTCGGCGCTTGCGCCGACGAGGCTGGGCCGGGCGGGACACCCCGCCGGGAGCCCGACGCCGGACCCGGCGAGACGCGCCCCTTACGCGCTCTTCTCGCGCTTGGCCAGCTCGGCGCGGGTGACCAGGGTCGGCTCGCCGCCGTCGGTGACGGTCGCCGCGGTGATGACCACCTGGGCGATCTCGGTGTTGCTCGGCACCTCGTACATGACGTTGAGCAGGGTCTCCTCGAGGATGGCCCGCAGTCCGCGAGCACCGGTCCCCCGCTCCAGCGCCAGGTCGGCGATCGCCTCCACGGCGTCGGGGGTGAACTCGAGATCGACGCCGTCGAGCTCGAAGAGCTTGCGGAACTGCTTGATCAGCGCGTTCTTCGGCTCGGTGAGGATCTGGATCAGCGCGTCCTTGTCGAGCGGGCTGACCGAGGAGATCATCGGCAGCCGGCCGATGAACTCGGGGATCAGGCCGAACTTGTGCAGGTCCTCCGGACGCACCTCGGCGAACGGGTCGGTCGACTTGGGGGCGCGGGCGGCGTCGTCGTTGTTGAAGCCCAGCGGCCGCTTGCCGACGCGGCTGTTGATGATCTGCTCCAGACCGGCGAAGGCGCCGCCGACGATGAACAGCACGTTGGTCGTGTCGATCTGGATGAAGTCCTGGTGGGGGTGCTTGCGCCCGCCCTGCGGCGGGACCGAGGCGGTGGTGCCCTCGAGGATCTTCAGCAGCGCCTGCTGCACACCCTCGCCGGACACGTCGCGGGTGATCGACGGATTCTCGCTCTTGCGCGCCACCTTGTCGATCTCGTCGATGTAGATGATGCCCGTCTCGGCCTTCTTGACGTCGAAGTCAGCGGCCTGGATCAGCTTGAGCAGGATGTTCTCGACGTCCTCGCCGACGTAGCCGGCCTCGGTCAGCGCGGTGGCGTCGGCCATCGCGAAGGGGACGTTGAGCATCCGGGCCAGGGTCTGGGCCAGGTAGGTCTTGCCACAGCCGGTGGGGCCGATCAGCAGGATGTTGGACTTGCTGAGCTCGACGCTCTCGTCCTGCCCGGCGGCCCGCCGCGGCTGGGTGGCGGTCTGGGCCTGGACCCGCTTGTAATGGTTGTAGACGGCCACCGCCAGCGCCTTCTTCGCGCTGTCCTGGCCGATCACGTAGGCGTTGAGGAACTCGCGGATCGCCTGGGGCTTGGGCAGCTCCTCGAGCAGCCCGGTGTCACCGCCCTCGGCGAACTCCTCCTCGATGATCTCGTTGCAGAGGTCGATGCACTCGTCGCAGATGTAGACGCCTGGCCCGGCGATCAGCTTCTTGACCTGCTTCTGGCTCTTCCCACAGAAGGAGCACTTGAGCAGGTCCCCGCTCTCTCCGATCCGTGCCACGTCTGGTTCCTCCCCTGCGAAAGTGGTCCTCACCCTAACCCGGCGGACGGTCCGTGCCACGGACTTTCGTCCGCCGGGTCGGTGAGGGTGTCAGCTGTCGAGATCCTTCATCGTTCCCAGGATGTCGTCGATGATCCCGTACTCCTTGGCCTCCTCGGCCGTCAGGAACTTGTCCCGCTCGATGTCGCGGGAGACCGTCTCCACCGACTGACCGGTGTCGCGAGCCAGCATCCCCTCCATCTGGGAACGGATCCGCAGGATCTCCTTGGCCTGGATCTCCAGGTCCGAGGACTGCCCGTAGCTGCCCTCGGTAGCCGGCTGGTGGATCAGGATCCGGCTGTTGGGCAGGGCCAGGCGCTGCCCCTTGGCCCCGGCGGCCAGCAGCACGGCGGCCGCCGAGGCGGCCTGGCCGAGGCACACGGTCTGCACCGGCGGCTTGATGTACTGCATGGTGTCGTAGATGGCGGTCAGCGCGGTGAAGGAGCCACCGGGCGAGTTGATGTACAGCTGGATCTGGCGGTCGGAGTCCATCGACTGCAGAGCGAGCAGCTGGGCCATCACCGCGTTCGCGACGTCGTCCATGATCGGCGTGCCGAGGAAGATGATCCGGTCCTCGAACAGCTTGGTGAACGGGTCGACGCGGCGGATGCCGTAGGACGTCCGCTCCTCCCACTGGGGGATGTAGTAGTTCATGTCCGGCGAGACCGGCGGCCTCGATCCCCCGAAGGCCGTGGTCTGGATGGCGTTGCTGATGGCCGGGTCGTACATGTCGCGCCCCCTCACTGGTTCGGGCCCTCGGAGCGCACCTGGGCGGCGCGCTCGTAGACCTGGTCGATGAAGCCGTACTCGAGCGCCTGCTCGGCGGTGAACCAGCGGTCGCGGTCGGAGTCGGCGTTGATCTGCTCCACGCTCTGACCGGTGTGCTCGGCGATCAGCTCGGCCATGACGCGCTTGATGTGGAGGGACTGCTCGGCCTGGATGCGGATGTCGGAGGCGGTGCCGCCCAGACCACCGGAGGGCTGGTGCATCATGATCCGGCTGTGCGGCAGTGCGAAGCGCTTGCCCCGGGTGCCGGCGCTGAGCAGGAACTGCCCCATCGAGGCCGCCAGGCCCATGGCCACGGTGGCGACGTCGTTGGAGATCCACTGCATGGTGTCGAAGATCGCCATGCCCGAGTCGACCGAGCCGCCCGGGGAGTTGATGTAGAGCCAGATGTCCTTGTGCGGGTCCTCGGCGTTGAGCAGCAGCATCTGCGCGCAGATCGCGTTGGCGTTCTCGTCGCGCACCTCCGAGCCGAGGAAGATGATCCGGTTGGCCAGCAGCGACTGGTAGACGTTGTCGGTCATGCCGAAGTTGGCGCCGTTCGAACCGGCGGCGCGCAGAGGTTCGGCGCCGACCGCGCGGGTGGGATCGTGCAGGGTCTCGTTCACGGGCTCGACGCTACCGTCCGGCCCGGACAGATCGGAGGCGACGGACGCGCTGTTCGCTCACGGCGCACCGGCCGCGACCGGGTGCTGCGGGATGGTCGGGCCCGTGGACGCCGAGGGGCGACCGGTGTGCACCGGTCGCCCCTCGTGACGTGCTGGGCGGTCCGCGGACCGTCTCGCGGTCAGGCTCAGCGGGCCTCGGTCGACTCCTCGGCGGTCGCCTCGTCGGCCTGGGCGGCGTCTTCGGACCCGGCGTCCTCGGCCTGCTCCTGCTCCTCGCCCGGCTCGCGGATCGAGCCGTCGTCGGCCAGGTTGGCCAGCTCCACCCGCTCGCCGGTGGTGTCGGTGACGGTGGCCTCGCTGACGATGAGCTCGAGCGCCTTGCCGCGGCGGATCTCGGTCATCCACTCCGGCAGGTGGTTGTGCTCCATCATGTGCTGCATCTCCTGCTCGGGGGAGCTGCCGCTCTGCTGGGCCCGGCGGAAGATGTACTGGGTGAGGTCGTCCTGCTCGACGCCGACCTCGCGCTCGTCGGCGACCTGGTCCAGCACCAGCTGGGCCTTGAGGGCGTCCGCGGACCGCTTCTCGACCTCGGCCCAGAACTCCTCGGGAGTCTCGGCCTCCTCGGCGTCCTCCGACTCCTTGAGGTACTGCTCGAGGTCCATCCCGGCCTGGGACAGCTGCTGCTCGATCTGCTGGCGGCGCGACTCGAGCTCGCTGGTGCGCAGGCCCTCCGGCAGCTCGATGTCGAGCTCGGCGACCACGGCCTCCAGGACGGCGTCGCGGGCCTTGGCGGCCTGCTCCAGGCGCGCCCCGTCGCCCATCCGCTTGACGACGTCGGCGCGCAGCTCCTCGGCGGTGTCGAACTCCGAGACCATCTGGGCGAAGTCGTCGTCGAGCTCGGGCAGCTCCTGCTCCTGCACCTTGACCACGGTGACGTGCACGTCGGCCTCGGTGCCGCGGGCGGCGCCGCCGACCAGGGTGGAGGTGAAGTCGGCGGACTCACCGGCCGACAGCCCGGTGATGGCCTCGTCCAGCCCCTCGAGCATGCCGCCGGCACCGACGCGGTAGGTGAGGCCGTCGGCGGTGGCGCCCTCGATCGGCTCGCCGTCGCGGGTGGCTCGCAGGTCGATCGAGACGACGTCGCCCTCGGCGGCGGGACGCTCCACCTCGTTCAGGCTGGCGAACCGCTCACGCAGCTGCTGCAGCTGCTGCTCGACCGCCTCGGCCGGGACGTCCAGGGCGTCCACCTCGACCGAGACCGCGGAGAAGTCGGGCAGCTCGAACTTCGGCCGGACGTCCACCTCGGCGGTGAACTCGATCTTGTCGCCGTCCTCGAGCTTGGTGACCTCGACCTCGGGCTGGCCGAGCGGGTTGATCTCGGCCTCCTGCACGGCCTGGCCGTACAGCGCCGGCAGCGCGTCGTTGATGGCCTCCTGCAGCACCATCCCGCGGCCGAAGCGCTGGTCGATCACCATCGGCGGCACCTTGCCCTTGCGGAAGCCCGGGATGGTCACCTGGTCGGCGATCGACTTGTAGGCCTTGTCCAGGCTCGGCTTCAGGTCGGCGAAGGGGACCTCGACGGTGAGCTTGACCCGGTTCGGGCTCAGCTCCTCAACAGTGCTGGGCACAGATACTCCTCGTGGACGGTGCGCGGGCACGCCGATAGCGGGCACCCGCAAGTGCGCGGACCAGCCTACTGCCGCCACCGGGGCCCGGCCAATCCGCGCGAGCGCCTCGCACGGTCCTCAGGCTAGACTCACGCCCGTTCCCGTGCGGGAACTCCGGGGCGTGGCGTAGTGGCTAGCGCGCCTGCTTTGGGAGCAGGAGACCGCAGGTTCGAGTCCTGTCGCCCCGACACCCTGTGCCGTCGTCGCCGCCGCGGCGTGTCCGCCCTCCGGCGGCCCTTCCCTGCTGCACCGTGGGAGCAGCCCGTTCCTGCGGGCGACCGCCGCGCCACCTCCGCACGGGTGAGCCGGACGCACGGTGATGCGTACAGGTGCCGGCCCCGGCCGCCAGCTCGACCGGGGCCGCACCGCGACCCTCAGGCGTCGAGCTCCCGCAGGAAGCCGAGGAGGTCCTCGGCGAGCAGCTCCGGCTCCTCCAGCGCCCCGAAGTGCCCACCGCGCGGCAGCAGCGTGAACCGGCGGACGTCGAAGAAGCGCTCGGCGAGCTCCCGCGGAGGGCGTCCGATGTCGGCCGGGAAGAGCGCGAAGGCCGTCGGGACGGCCAGCGGTCCGGCGCCGCCCCAGGTGCCGTCGTCTCCCGTCCCCGCGGCGTCGTCCCCGGCGTCCTCGGTGCCCGACCACTCGGCGAAGCTCTCGGCGTAGAGCCGCATGGAGGACCGGATGGTGTTGGTGTGCCAGTACAGGCTGATCTGGGTGAGGGTCTGGTCGAGGTCCACCTCGCGGTCGGTCCAGGCCTGGTACTTGTCGACCAACCAGGCCGCGAGACCGACCGGGGAGTCGGCCAGGCCGAAGGCGAGCGTGTTCGGGTCGTTGCCCTGCACCCGGTAGTAGGACGCCTCCTCGGCCCAGGCGTTGGTCCGCTCGAGGAACTCCCGCTCGACCTCCCCCACCTCGGCCGGGTCCAGCGTGAACAGGTCGGCGACCGGTACGTCGGTCAGGTGCAGCGCCCGCACCGCCTCCGGGTGGGCCGTGGCCAGCTGCTCGGCCACCGAGCTGCCCCAGTCGCCGCCGTGGACGGCGTACCGCTCGTGCCCCAGCGAGCCGAGCAGCTCGTGCACCAGGTCGGCCACCAGTGCCACCGTCATCGGCGCGGTGGGCTGCTCGCTGAAGGGGAAGCCCGGCATCGAGGGGATGACGACCGGGTGACCGGCTGCGGCGAGCAGGGGCGCCAGCCGGGAGTAGCGGTAGAAGGAGTCGGGCCAGCCGTGCAGCAGCACCACCGGGACGCCGCTCGGCGGCTCGGCCGGGACCACGACGTGGTGCAGGTCGAGCCCGCCCACGCGGGCCAGGCGGTGGTCGAGCTCGTTGAGCGCGGTCTCGTGCGCGCGCCAGTCGTAGCCGTCGCGCCAGTGCTCGACCAGGCGTCGCACGAGGGTGAGCGGGACACCGCCGGAGGTGTCGTCGGGGTCCACCACGTCGGGCCAGCGGGTGCGGGCCAGTCGGCTGCGCAGGTCGTCGAGGTCGGCGTCGGACACGTGGATGCGGAAGGTGCGGGTGTTCTCGTCCATGTCCCCAGCCTGCTCACGGGCGCGACCGTGGTCTTGAACGAAACCGGCGTCATCCGCCCAGCAGGATCTGGCGCGGCGTCTGGCCGGCGAAGACCCTCAGCGACCGGCTCAGGTGCGCCTGGTCGGCGTAGCCGGTTGCGGCCGCCACCTCGGCCGGTGCCATGCCCTGCTGCAGCATCCGGTAGGCCTCACGGGCCCGGCGCACCTGCTCGATCCGTTTGCGGGCGAGTCCGGTGGTCTGGCGGAACCGACGCTGCAGCGCGCGCTCGGACAGGGCCGGCTGCTCGCCCTCCAGAGCACGGGCGACCAGCGGGTCACCGACCAGCACACCCTGCTCGCGCAGCGCCTCCACCAGCGCCTCCACGCCGTCGTGGTCGGGAACCAGGTAGCGCGTCCCGACCAGCGTGACGTAGCCGCTCTCCACGGGCAGCGGCTGCAGCACGCCCAGCAGGGCCGGCTTGTCCAGCCCGCGCCAGAAGACGTGGCTCTCCAGGTCCACGCCCCAGTAGCTCTCCCCCGCCCGCCAGTCGAGCCGACGGGCGCTGGCGGTCGGGCCGATCAGCTCGGCCCCCACCCGGCCGTCGCGGTGGCGGGTGAAGGCCAGCCCCCAGCACTCGTTGGCAGCATCGGTGAACTCGCCGTCGGTCTGCCCGCCGGCCCGCCAGACGAGCCGGACGAAGGGGTGCTCCGACGACCGCTGCTCGTACACGGCTCCGACGGTAGAGCCCGACCGGAGGCGGCGTGGGGAGGTGCCGCTGCTTAGCGTCGTCGGCGGCGGTCGTCTACAGTGGCACCGCTGCGGCAGCAGCATCGCGGGTGTAGCTCAATGGTAGAGCCCCAGTCTTCCAAACTGGCTACGCGGGTTCGATTCCCGTCACCCGCTCCAGATGGAGGCCCAGTGGGCCCTGGTACCCGTCCTCCCGTGCTGGCATGGTGGTCGGCATGATTCTCGTCGGAGTGGTCGGTGTGGTCGTCGGGATGGTCAACGAGGCCCTGCCCAGGGTGCCGGGCACCCTCGCCGCACTCGCCCTCCTCGGCGCCTGGGTCGCCGCCCTCGCCGCCGCGTGGCCCGGCGGTGTCTCCGAGGTGGAAGCGGCCTCCCTCGGATGGGCGTTCCTCGCGGGGGTCGCCGGCTTCTTCGTCGGCAGGGCCCTCCTCCCTCTGCTGCGGAGGCGGTCCGCGGCGTCCGCCACGGACTGACCTGCCGGGGCCGGGCGCTTCCTACGCGGGTTCGATCCCCGTCACCCGCTCCGAGCCCGCCCGACCGGTGCCGTCGGCGTCGAGACGGAAGACGGGCCAGCCGATCTCGGTGCGCCAGGCGTCGGGGTCCGCGGTGTCGCGGGGCCCGACCAGGTAGGTCTCGCGCACCTGACCGGTGACGGCGAGCAGGTGCCCGGCCACCCACGACCCGAGCCGGCCGTAGCTGACCTCGATGGTGTCGTGGTCGCCGAGGTGGGTGAGGACGGCCAGCTCCACCGCGGGCAGCGTGCGCTCCCGCACCCGGCCCTGCGCACGGACCGGCCCGTCCACCGGCAGGTGCACCAGCGCGCGGCCGCGGCCGCCGGTGAACAGCGCGTCGTCGTAGAGCCCGCCGGGCGGTCCGACGGGCTGGTCGACCACGGCGTCCAGCTCGGCCATCGCCCCTGCGTACCAGGCCAGCACGTCGTCGGCGTCGACGGTGGCCTCGACCGCGGCCACCCGGCGCGCGGGCACCGACCGCAGCTCCACCGGCAGCTCGCCCTCCGGCGGTTCGAGCAGGCGCTGCAACGAGGCGACGGCCGCCCGGGTGCGCTCGAGCTGGCCCTGCAGGCGTCCGAGGTGGGCCGAGACCAGCGCGGAACGCACCTGCGGGTCGGCTGTGCGCAGCACACGGTGCACGTCGGGCAGCGGGACGTCCAGCTCGCGCAGCCGGTGGATGATCTGCGCGACCGGGATCTGCTCCACGTCGTAGTAGCGGTAGCCCGAGCTCGGGTCGACCTCGGCCGGCTCCAGCAGACCGGCCTCGTGGTAGCGCCGGAGCGTCCGGACGCTGAGGTGGGTGTGCCGGGCGAAGTCACCGATGCTGAGCAGGGTCGTCACGGCAGCCACTCTGGACCCTCCCCCCGGGAGAGGGTCCAGCAGTTGACCCGCGCGCCGCGGGAGGGCGCACGGTGGGTGCACCGACGTCGACCGACGACGTCACCCGCCGCCCGGCCGTCCGGCGACGCAGACGACAGGAGGACACCATGACGACAGCGAGCACCATCGGCACCCAGGAGCTGCCGGCGGTCGTCCGCCGCTACCTCGACGCCCACGACGGCGGCGACACCGCTGGCGCGCTGACCACCTTCACCGCCGACGCGGTGGTGGTCGACGAGCAGCGCACCCACACCGGTCACGACGAGATCCGGGCCTGGCTGGGCCGGACCTCGGCGGAGTACAGCTACACCGCCGAGCTGGTCGCCATCGAGCGCGGCGACGACCAGCAGTGGACCGTGGTGCAGCACCTCACCGGCGACTTCCCCGGCGGGGAGGTCGACCTGCGCTACCGGTTCACCCTGGACGGCGACCGCATCGCGGCACTGACCATCGCCCCCTGACGCCGGCGGACCCACCCGCACCGGACGGGAACTGTCCGGTGCGGGTGCCAGGCTGGTGCCCACCGGCACACAGCAGTGCCTCGACGAACGGAGCACCCCATGGCGCGCACCATCCAGGTCACCATCGACGCCGCCGACCCGCGTCGGCTCTCGATCTTCTGGCGCGACCTGCTCGGCTACCTGCACCCCGGCCCGCCGGGGGTCGAGCTGGCCGAGGACGCGGACCCGCTGGAGGCCTGGGAGGAGTTCCTGGTGGCGGCCGGCGTCCCGGAGGAGCGGCGCAACTCCGCCTCGGCGCTGGAGGACCCCGACGGAGTCGGTCCGCGCTTCTTCTTCCAGCAGGTCCCGGAGGGCAAGGTGGCCAAGAACCGGCTGCACCTCGACGTCCGGACCGCCCCCGATCTGCGTGGCGAGGAGCGGATGGCCGCCCTGGAAGCCGAGTGCGCCCGGCTGGTCGAGCTCGGCGCCACGCGGCTGCGGCGGCACGAGCCCGAGCCGCCGACGAGCCACGGCTTCATCGTCATGGCCGACCCCGAGGGCAACGAGTTCTGCCTCGACTGAGCCGCCACCTGGTGCCGGCAGCGGGGTCAGCGGGACGGGTCGAGCTCGGTCAGCAGCCGGCGCACCCGTGCGTCGACGTCGTCGCAACCAGCCGCATCCGCTCGAGCCCGGTGATCCCGCGCTCGGAGGGCTCGTCGGTGTCCCAGCGCTCGACCGGGGCGGTGCCGGGGTGCTCGAGAACGGCCTCGCGTCCCAGCAGCACGACCCGGTCGACCCGGTCGAGGAGCGCGGGGTCGACCGGCTTGGGGTGCTCCCCCGCCGTGCCCAGCCCCTGCTCCTGGAGCACCGTCACCACCTCGGTGTCGAGCGCGTCGCCGGGGCGGGTGCCGGCCGAGTGCACCGCGACCCGCCCACCGGCGGCGGGACCTCTCGGTGGGATCGGCGGCGCAGGGCGAGGGAGACGTAGACCAGCCCGACCAGCACCGGCACCTCGATCAGCGGGCCGACCACCCCCGCCAGGGCCTGGTCGGAGGTGACGCCGAAGGTGGTGATCGCGACGGCGATGGCGAGCTCGACGTTGTTGCCGGCGGCGGTGAAGGCCAGCGTGGTGGTGCGCTCGTAGGACATCCGCAGCGCAGCACCGAGCAGGTAGCTGCCGCCCCACATCAGCGCGAAGTACAGCACCAGCGGCACGGCGATCCGCGCCACGTCGAGCGGGCGGGCGATGACCTGCTCACCCTGCAGGGCGAAGAGCAGCACGATGGTGAAGAGCAGCCCGTACAGCGCGCCCAGGGTCCGAGCCGCGGCAGCGCCCGGGTCTCGTACCGGTCCCGCCCCGCGCACACGTTCACCCAGCCGGCGGGTGAGGAACCCGGCCAGCAGCGGGACGCCGAGGAAGACCAGCACCGAACCGGCGACCTGCCACGGCGAGACGGCCAGGTCGGCGGTGGGCAGACCGAGCCAGCCGGGCAGCACCGACCGGTAGAACCAGCCCAGCCCGGCGAAGGCGACCACCTGGAAGACCGAGTTGAGGGCGACCAGGACGGCCGCGGCCTCCCGGTCGCCGCAGGCGAGGTCGTTCCAGATCACCACCATGGCGATGCAACGGGCGAGCCCGACGATGACCAGCCCCGTGCGGTACTCGGGCAGGTCGGGCAGCAGCAGCCAGGCCAGGGCGAACATCAGCGCCGGCCCGAGCACCCAGTTGAGCAGCAGCGGAGCGACGAGCAGCCGCCGGTCGCCGGTCACGGTGCCGAGGCGGTCGTAGCGGACCTTGGCCAGCACCGGGTACATCATCACCAGCAGTCCGACGGCGATCGGCAGCGAGACGCCCTCGACCTCGACCGCCGACAGCCACCGGCCCAGCCCGGGCACGAACCGGCCGAGCGCCAGCCCGGCCGCCATCGCCGCCAGGATCTACACCGGGAGCAGCCGGTCCATCAGACCCAGCCGGTGTGCCGGCGTCCCGATCGCTGCGCCGTCGCGGACCGGTGCCTGGGTCACGCCCGCACCGCGCGGATGATGGCCGCCTGCGCCTGGGCGTGCACGCGGTGGGTGTAGCGGATCTCGACCTCGCGCCAGCCGGCCGCGGCCAGGGCGGAGCGGAACCCGTCCTCGGTCAGGGCGCCGGCGATGCAGCCGGTCTGCAGGGCCACGTCGGCGCGGGTGGTCTCGTCCATGTCGTCGGCGGCGACCACGTCGGAGACCGCGAACCGTCCGCCCGGACGGGTCACCCGGGCCGCCTCGGCGAGCACCACCTGCTTGTCGGCGGTCAGGTTGATCACGCAGTTGGAGATCACCACGTCCACCGAGGCGTCGGGCAGCGGGATCTCCTCCAGGTAGCCGTGCCGGATCTCGACGTTGGTCGCGCCGGCCTCGGCGACGTGGCGGCGGGCCAGCTCGACCATCTCCGCGGTCATGTCCAGGCCGACCACCCGCCCGGTCGGGCCCACCCGCCGCGCGGCGATGAGGACGTCGGCGCCGGCGCCCGAGCCCAGGTCGAGCACCACGTCGCCCTCGTGCAGGTCGGCCACCTCGGTGGGCACCCCGCACCCGAGGGAGGCCTGCAGCGCGGCCTCCGTGCCTGGGTCGCCAGTCGGGTAGAGGCCGCCGCCGAACACCGGGACGCCGGCGAGCACCGACCCGGCGAACGCGTCGGCCGCGCCACAGCAGCCGTCGCCCGCGTCGACGCCCCTGGCCGCCGCGGCGTACCGCTGGCGCACCTGCTCCCGCACGTCCTCCGTCATGACCTGCCTCCCTGGATCGACATCTGCCGATACGAGACTGGTGTGCTGGTTCGATGTTTGTCAATATGGACGGGTGGACAACCTCCCGCGCCCGGACCGGGCCGACGCCGACGCGGCCGCCGGGGTCTTCCGGGCGCTCGGAGACCCGGTGCGGCTGCGGCTCTACCTGCAGATCGCCGCCCGCACCGAACCCGTCTGCGTCTGCGACCTGGGCGACGCCGGGGTCTCCCAGCCGACGGTGTCCCACCACCTGCGCCGGCTCCGCGAGGCCGGCCTGGTCGACTGCGAGCGGCGCGGCACCTGGGTGCACTACTGGGCGCTGCCGGACGCCGTCCGCCTCGTGCGCGAGCTGCTGGCCGACGCGCCCGCCGCGGCACCAGCGGGCTGACCCCGCACCCAGCGGGCCTCCCCGCGGAGCACCACCCGGCCCGCGGGCACGAGGACGTCCGGTGCCAGACTGGCGCGAGTGAGCCACGAGCAGAGCAGGCAGGTGCTGCTGGCCAGGCGCCCCGAGGGCTGGCCCGAGCAGGACGACTTCACACCGGTGACGCGTGACCTCCCGGAGCTCGGCGAGGGCGAGGTGCGGGTCGCCAACGAGTTCGTCTCGGTGGACCCGTACATGCGCGGGAAGATGGACGACCGCGAGTCCTACACCCCGCCCTACGCCCTCGGCGAGCCGCTCACCGGCGCGGCCGTCGGCCGGGTGGTCGCCTCCCGCCACCCGGAGCTGTCCGAGGGCTCCCTGGTGCTCCACCAGCAGGGCTGGCGCGACGTCGCCCAGGGGCGTGGCGAGGAGTTCCGCGCCGTGCCCGAGGTGCCCGACGTGCCGACCTCGACCTACCTCGGGGTGCTCGGCGGCACCGGGCTGACCGCCTACGTCGGCCTCCTGGACATCGCCGGGATGCAGCCCGGCGAGACGGTCTTCGTCTCCGCGGCCGCCGGCGCGGTCGGCAGCGTGGTCGGCCAGATCGCCCGGCTCCGCGGCGCCGGCCGGGTGGTGGGCTCGGCCGGCAGCCCGGAGAAGGTGCGCACGCTGACCGAGCGGTACGGGTTCGACGCCGGTTTCGACCACCACGACGGCCCGGCCGCGGACCGGCTCGCCGAGGTGGCACCCGAGGGCATCGACGTCTACTTCGACAACGTCGGCGGCGAGCAGCTGGAAGCGGCGATCGGCGCCCTGAACCGCTACGGACGGGTGGCCTGCTGCGGGGCGATCAGCGCCTACAACGCCACCGAGCCGCCTCCCGGACCGCGCAACCTGGGACGCGTGGTCACCCACAGCCTCACCCTGCGGGGCTTCATCGTCAGCGACCACCTGGACCGTCAGCCGGACTTCCTCGAGGAGATGGGGCCCTGGCTGCGCGAGGGCCGGGTGCGGGCGGAGGAGACCGTGGTGGACGGGGTCGAGCACCTGGTCGACGCCTTCCTCGACCTGCTGCGCGGCGCGAACACGGGGAAGATGGTCGTGCGGGTGGGTTGAGGTCTCCCGCCCTTCGACAGGCTCAGGGCGCTGGGGCCGGCTCGGGCGCTGGAGGCGGCTCGGGCGCTGGGGGCGGCTCGCGCGCTGGGGGCGGCTCGGGCGCTGGCGTCGACTCGCGCGCTGGGGGCGGCTCGGGCGCTGGGGG
>NZ_QPKK01000091.1 GCF_003344635.1 Desertihabitans aurantiacus | reverse complement strand
TGTGCAGACAAACAAGTCTCGGGAGTCGTCGGTCCCGGTGGTGCCCTGGTCGGAGTTCGAGCGGCTACGTGGCGCGGTGCACGCCCAGCTGGGCGGAACGGTGCTCGACCTCGGCGCGGGCGACGGCAGCCGGCGCCGACCGCTGCCGGCCGCGCGGCACTGGATCGGGCTCGAGCCGGACCCGCGGCTCGCCGCCCGGCTGCGACGACGCACCTCCGGCTCGGACCGGGTCCTGGAAGCCCGGGCCGAGGACGTCCCGCTGCCCGACGCCTCGGTCGACGCCGTGCTCTGCAGCTTCGTGCTGTGCTCGGTCGACGAGCCGGCGACGGCGCTGGCCGAGGCGCAGCGGGTGCTCGTCCCCGGCGGCGTCCTCGGGTTCGCCGAGCACGTCGCGGCCCCGCCGGGCACCCTGCGTCGTCGCCTGCAGCGGCTGGTCACCCCGGCCACCCGCCTGCTCGACCACGGCTGCCACCCCGCCCGCGACACCGAGACCGAGCTCCGCCGCAGCGGCCTCGTGCTCCGCTCCTTCCAGCGGCTCGAGGTGCCGGTCGTCGCAGGCTGGCGCGTCCCCGTCCTCCTCGGCCTCGCCACCCGCCCCTGACCCGCTGTATGCCGATCCGGCCACGGGCGGCGTGTCGCGGCGCGTCTCCCCCGGCGCCGTCTCCTGCGTACCCGATCCCAGGGCGAGCGGCCCCGAGCCGGCCCCGGCGGGCCTCCCGGGAGCGGACCTCGTCGAGGCGTGGTGACGGGCCGGTCCGCGCGGATCCGGCACCGGGTGCCCAGCCGCCGGCCCTGAGATCGTGTACGCCGCGCCGGGGAGGGGCCGGCGACACGCCGCGACACGCCGGCCGCGACCCGATCGACAGACGCGCGGTCAGGGGGCGGTGGCGCGGATGAACAGCTCGGTCAGCTCGGCGGTGAAGGCGTCCGCGTCGGCGTGGTCGTCGGTGAGGAAGCGCTCGCGGTAGCCCTCGGCCGAGCAGTGCAGCGCCTGGGCCATCACGTCGACGTCGAAGGGGCGGAAGGCGCCGCGCCGCTGGCCGTCCCGCAGGATCTCGGTGAGCAGCGTGGGAGGCAGGGCGGTGGTGCGGCCGCGGCCCGTCAGCGCCTCCGCGGCCCCGGTCGCCAGCAGCCGCCAGACCGCCGCCACCTCGTCGCGGTGGGTGTCCTGGTAGCGGACCAGCTCGGCCAGGTAGGCCCGCAGCCGCGCGACCGGGTCGTCGCCGGCCTCGGCGACCCGGGCCGCGAGGGAGGACCCGAGGCTGGTGAGGATGTGCTCGACGACCTGGCTCATCAGGTCGGTCTTGTCGGTGAAGTGGTAGCTGATCAGCCCGGGGCTGGAGAGCGCGGCCTCGGAGGCGATGCTGGTGAACGCCGTCCCGGCGGGTCCGTGGCGTGCCAGCAGCCGGATGGTCGCCTCGACGATCTGGCGGCGACGCTCCTCCCCCGCGCTCGTCCGCCGGCGCTGCGGGAAGCGGGTGCTCGACATCAGCGCTTCCGCGACGCCCCGGCCCCGCCCCGGTCGGCGGTGCCCGGGTCGGCGTCCGGGTCAGGGGCGTCGGCGCCCTGGCGCTCGTCCCGCTCGGCCCACTCCAGGAGGGTGTCGAGGCGGTGCGGGGTGGCGTCGATGTCGGCGTGCAGGTCGCCCAGCTCGGCGAACCGGGCGGGGACGGTGGCGATGGTGAAGTCGTCGGGCTCCACGTCGTGGACCTCGTCCCAGCGGATCGGCGTGGACACGGTGCCCCGTGGGTTGCCGCGGACGGAGTAGGCGCTGGCGATGGTGTGGTCACGGGCGTTCTGGTTGTAGTCGACGAAGAGCGCGGCCGGATCGCGGTCCTTGCGCCACCAGGTGGTGGTGATCTGCTCCGGCGCCCGGCGCTCCACCTCACGGGCGAACGCCCAGGCGGCGCGGCGGACGTCGGCGAACCCCCACTCGGGCTCGATCCGGACGTAGACGTGCAACCCGCGCCCGCCCGAGGTCTTCGGGTAGCCGGTGATGCCCAGCTCGTCGAGCACCTCGGAGGTGAGGTGCGCGGCCCGGCGGACGGTGTCGAAGGTGCAGTCCGGCATCGGGTCGAGGTCGATCCGCCACTCGTCGGGCTTCTCGGTGTCGGCCCGCCGGCTGTTCCAGGGATGGAACTCCACCGTCGACATCTGCACCGCCCACACCACCTGCGCGAGCTCGGTGACACAGAGCTCGTCGGCGGTGCGGTTGTAGCGGGGGAAGTGCACGCGCACCGTCTCCAGCCACGGCGGGGCCCCGTGCGGCACCCGCTTCTGGTGCACCTTCTCCCCGTCCACGCCGGTCGGGAAGCGGTGCATCATGCACGGCCGCTCGCGCAGCGCGTTGACGATGCCCTCGCCCACCGACAGGTAGTACTCGACGAGGTCGAGCTTGGTCTCGCCGCGCTCGGAGAAGTACACCCGGTCGGGGTTGGTCACCTTGACGACGCGGTCGTCGACCTCGATCTCGACCGCCGGGGAGGACGCCTTCGCCATACCTCACCCTAACCATGGGCGACCGCCGGGACCGGACCGTCGGTGGCCGGGTGGGGACGTGAGCGTCAGCCTGCGGGTCACGATGGCTCACGAAGTGCCATCCCTGGAGGAGCGTGCGGCCGTTGCACTACGGTGCTGCCGGGCACCTGCGGGGGCAGGGCGCCGCTTCCACCTCAGCAAGGAGCCCGCCGATGCCCCCGCCCACCCACCGTCCCCGGTCCGTCCTGGCCTGCGCGGCCGCTGCTGTGACGGTGCTGCTGGCTGCGGTGGGGGCGGTCCCGGCTCTCGCGATCACCTCGTCCGGAGGTGCGGGGCGCCCAGGGGAGGCGGTCGCGGTCGAGCTCGTCAACGAGCGGCCCCAGCAGGGGCCCTGGCTGGTACGCGCACCGGCGGGCACCACCTTCGCCGCCACGCCGAGCGTCCAGGGCGGCGGCAGCTCCCGCTCCTCCTGCGTCGTGGTCGACACCACCGAGACCCGCTGCGTTCGCCAGGGCCGGTGGCCCGCGGGCAGCCGGCTACGGGCCCGGCTGGCGATCGCGCACACGGCGCCTGCCGGTGGCGTCACCGCGATCTCGACGGTGGGCGAGGAGACGGCCGGCTACACGATCACGGTGCTCCCGCCACCGCCCCCCACGCTCCGCGTGCCCGCGACCACCCGTGACCGGACCCCCACCCTCAGCGGCACCCGGGAGGTGCTGCCGGGGTCGGGCGGCCCGGGCCACTCGGTGACGGTCACGGACGCGGACGGACGGCGGCTCTGCGCAGTCCCGGCGGGGAACGAGGCGGCCTGGAGCTGCACCTCGCAGGAGCTGCCGTTGGGTGAGTCGGTCCTGGTGGCGAGACAGACGAGCCCCGGCGGGAGCACCTCCCCTGCCAGCGACCCGTCGGTGGTCCGGGTGGTCGCTGACGTCGGACTCGACCACCCCGTCGACGGGTCGAGCACCTTCGCCCGCGCCATCACCGTGTCGGGAACGGCCGACCCGGGCTCGGAGGTGCGGGTGACGCTGTCCGGGCGTCGGACGGTCGCCTCTGTCAGCGACCGAGGCCGCTTCACCGTCGACTTCGACGACCTCCTGCCGGGTCGGCACCGGGTGACCGCGGAGCAGCGACCGCCGGGGGGGCCCCCGTCCCGGGCGAGCATCGACGTCCTGGTGCGCGAGCTGGACCCACCGACGGTGTCCGACCCCCCGGCCGGGAGCCGGACGCAGGAGCAGCGCCCGCTGCTACGAGGTCGTGGCGAGCCGACCGCCCGTGTCGAGGTCGACCTGGCGGGACAGCGCCACACCGTGCAGGTGGACCGCTCCGGCCGCTGGAGCCTGCGGCCCGCGCACGAGCTGCCGCTGGGCACGCACCAGCTCCTGGTCCACCAGACGGTGGACGGGGTGGACTCCACGGCGACCCGCTCCCCGTTCACGGTGGTCCCGCCACCGCCGCAGCAGCCGGCCCCCCGACCCGCACCCTCGCCACCTGCCGAGCAGCCGGGAGGTCCCGTGCCGGAGCCGACTCCGGAGCGAGGTCCGGTACCCGAGCCGTCCGAGCCGGAGGTGACCGACCCGCAGCGGGATCCGGGCCAGGGGCAGCCTCCGACCCCGGCACCAGGTCCGGTACCCGAACCGTCCGAGCCGGAGGCGACCGACCCGCAGCGGGATCCGGGCCAGGGGCAGCCTCCGACCCCGGCACCAGGTCCGGTACCCGAACCGTCCGAGCTGGACGCGGCCGAGCCGGAGGGCGAACCCGGCGGGAGGCGACCCCCGACCCCGCAGCGAGGCCCGGTCCCCGAGCCGTCCGGGCCGGAGGCGGCCGAGCCGCAGAGCGAACCCGGCGGGGGTCAGCCGACCCGGACCGGTGAGGACTCCGCAGACCGGGAGCGACCCGGGAAGGACGAGGGTCCGACCACGAGCCCCTCCCCCGACGGCACCCCGCCCCCCGGCGGTGGGGCGTGGAGCACGACCCGCCTGATGCCCGTGTCGCTGACGACCGCCTCGGTGGACGTCGTCCCTGGCACCGCCTCGCGGATGTCCGGGCGGATCGGTCCGAACCCCAGCGACGAGACCGTGACGGTCACCGTGGACGGCCACCTCACCGGCGGGGTCCGCTACCGCGGCGTCTCCCTGCTCGAGGGAGGTGGTCGCTGCAGCGTCGACGGGGACCACTTCCAGTGCCGTGTCGAGCTCGGACCGGCTGAGGAGGCCACCCTCGCGATCGCGTTCCTGGCTGACGCCGCCGCCCGCTCCGACCACGCCGTCCAGCGACTCCACGTCAGCGGGGACGGCAACGGCGCCGGCGACGGTCCGGGCGCGGTCAACGCCGTGACCAGCGTCCTCGACCTCACCGGAGGCGCTCCCACCGACACCGAGACCCTGGCCCGCAAGGTGTCGGAGTTCCCCGGATCCTTCGTCGTGGTCCTCGCCCTGTTCCTGTTCGCCCTCGCCGCCACCCTGGCCGAGCGCGGGCGCTGAGCCTAGGAGCCGTTGATGTCCCACACCTTCCCCGACGCCGACCTGACGACCCCCGAGCAGCACCCTCGGCGGCGCCGCAACCCGGCGCCGACCATCCTCCTGACGGTGGCGGTCCTGCTGGCCCTCTACTACGTGGTCGTCGCGCTCTCCGGCGTGCTGCAGTCCACCACCACGGTGCCGATCAGGGGGTCTGAGCCCCGCTCCGGGGACTACGTCACCCTGCAGATGCGGACCGAGGACGTGGACCTGACCAACCGCACCATCCAGGCCGCCGTGCTGCCCATCCCGCACGGGAGCCTGGTGGGGGCCAAAGCGGGGGAGATGTCGCAGAACCTGCGCATCGAGGTCCTCAGCGGTGGGGTGACCAGCTCGGTGGTGACCGTCCCGGGCGAGTCCGTGGTCGACCCGACCGCGCTCACCCTGAGTCTGCAGCGCGGGGACTCCGCCTACCCCTTCGACGAGCCGTTCACCACCTTCCAGATCTCGGTGACCAACGACACCACCGGTGCCGACGTCCCCTTCGAGGTCGTGATGGAGAACGCCGCCCGCCCGTGGACACTCCACGGCCAGATGACCCCGGCCCGAGGACAGGCCGGCGCCGCCTCCTCCCTCACCCTGGAGGGGGCACGGGACCCGCTCAGCATCATGCTGGTCCTCTTCTACGTGCTCGCCATCCTCCTGACCACGCTGATGGCGGTGGTGACCGTCGGCACGGCCCTGGTGAAGAGGGAGCTGGAGTTCAGCAACGTCATCTGGCTCTCCGCCACCTTGATCTCCTTCCCCGCCCTGCGGAGCGCCATGCCCGGGGCCCCGCCGATCGGTACCGCGATGGACTACATCGTGTTCTTCCCCTGCATGTCCCTGATCGCCTGCCTCCTGGTGTGGACGGGCTTCCACCTGCTGTGGCGCGAGAGCGCCCTGCTGCGACGCCGGCACCTCGACACTCCCGAGGAGCAGTGAGCAGCACGTAGCGCACGCCGCCCGGGCTGCGCGGCGCCCAGGTGCGGACCGACCTGAGCCGGTCGCTCCGATCAGGAGAACGCCGACAACCCTGCCGCCACGGCGAAGCCGAGCACCGTCGCCAGACCGGCCACCTCGCGGGCCTTGGCGGTGGCCTCGGGGATCATCGAGTCGGTCAGCATCACCAGCAGCGCCCCGGCGGCGAAGCCCTGGATACCGGCCTGCCAGGAGGGCCCGACGACATCGGCCAGCGCGAACCCGCCGAGGGTGGCGAGTGCGGTCACCGCGGTGACGCCCACCCACATCAGCAGCACCCGCCCGCGGGGACGTCCGGCCCCGCGCATGTCGGAGGCCGACCCGATCGCCTCGGGCAGGTTGGAGACGAACACCGCCACCAGCAGCGAGACGCTGATCCCGCCGCCGGCGGCCAGCCCGATCCCGAGCACCGCCTGCTCGGGGACGCCGTCGAGCAGCGCGCCGAGGGCCAGCGGCGCTCCGGCCGACCCGCCCCCTCCGCGTCCACCCAGCCGCTGCACGCCTCTGTCGGCGAGGAAGAACGCCAGCGCGCCGACCGCCAGGCCGACCGCGACCGGCACCGCCCCGGCCAGCCGGAACCCGTCGGCGACCAGGTCGAAGGTGACGCTGGCCACCAGCGCCCCCGCCCCGAAGGCGAGCACCACCCCCACCACCCGGTCCGACCAGCCGCGCACCACCCCGAGGACGGCGCCGAGGACCAGCGACGAGGCGGCGAGCAGACCCCAGCCGAGCGCAGCGAGCATGCCCGTGCGCTACCCGGTGAGGGTGGCCTGGAACCGCAGGATGCGCTCCACCGCGCGGTCGACCGCCTCGGCACCCGGGGCCAGCGAGACCCGGACGTGGGTGCCGCCGGCGACCGGGTCGAAGTCGAGGCCCGGGGTGAGGCCGACGTCGTGCTGCTCGAGCAGTGCGGTGCACCAGGCGCGCGAGTCGGGGTGCGGGCCCAGCACCGGGGAGATGTCGGCCCAGACGTAGAAGGCGCCGTCGGCGGGCGCGACGTCACCCCAGCCCAGCTCGCCGACCCGGGCCAGCATCCGCCGTCGGGCCTCGGCGTGCGCGGCGACCGCGACCTCGGCCTCGGCCAGCGAGTCCGGCTCGAAAGCGGCCAGGGCGGCGTACATCGAGGGCACCGGCGGGCAGAGGGCGTAGTTGCCGGCCAGCGCGTCCACCGGCCCGACCAGGTCGTCGGGAAGCACGGCCCAGCCCAGCCGCCAGCCGGTCATCCCCCAGTACTTGGAGAAGGAGGAGACCACCACCGCGGTCGGGTCGTGCGCGAGCGCGGAGACACCGGGAGCGGGCGGGTCGCCGTCGGGAGGGGTGGACGGGTCGCGGTCGGTGATGCCGTGGTAGATCTCGTCGCTGATTAGGCGGACGCCGGCGTCGGCGCACCAGCGGGCGAGCGCCGCCATCCGGTCGGCGTCGAGCATGGTGCCGGTGGGGTTGGCCGGGGAGGCGACCACCAGCCCGTCCAGCGGGCCGGCGCCGTCCAGCAGCTCCGGGGTCGGCTGGTAGCGCTCGGCCGGGCCGCAGTCGAGCTCGACCACCTCGCACCCCAGGCTGGACAGGATGTTGCGGTAGGCGGGGTAGCCCGGACGGGCCAGCGCGACCCGGTCGCCGGCGTCGAAGGCGGCGAGGAAGGACAGCAGGAACGCGCCCGAGGAGCCGGTGGTGAGCGCGATCCGGTGCGCGTCGACCTCGAGGCCGTAGCGCTCGGCGTACCAGCGGCTCAGCCGCTGCCGCAGCTCCGGCAGCCCGAAGGCGGCGGAGTAGCCGAGCCCGACGCCCTGCTCGAGCGCCCGGACCAGCGCCGCCCGGACGGGCGCGGGCGCACCCTGGGACGGCTCGCCGACGCAGAGGTTGACCACGTCGCGACCGGCGGCGCGGCGGCGGGCGACGGCGTCCAGGACGCTCATCACCTCGAACGGCGGCACCTGGCCGCGGGCCGAGGCGGAGCGGGCGCCGGCCCGGAGAGCGGGACCCACCTCAGAGCGTCTCGGGCAGCCCGAAGCGGTCGAACAGGGCGCGGTCGAAGAAGCAGGCGACGTGGTCGATGCCGTCCTCTCCGACCGACAGCACCTGCAGGTGGAAGCGGCGGTGCACGCCGTCTGGCCCGCGCATGTAGAGCCCGAACGCCGGCTGGCCGTTGGCCACGGTCCACCGGATCCGCATGTCGTCGGCCTTCTCCGCCGGGCACCGGGTGGCGACGAGGGTGCCGATCTGCTCCCGGCCGGAGTACCAGCCCTCGAAGGGCGGCATCTCCCAGGAGGCGTCCTCGGTGAGCAGCGAGACGATCTCGGCGATGTCGTAGCGCTCGAAGGCCTTGGCGTAGCGCTCCACCAGCTGCTGGGAGCGCTCGTCCAGGCTCGCCTGCTCCCGGCTGGACGGCATCTCCCGGCCGTCCATCCGCGCCTTGGCCCGCTGCATCGCGCTGTTGACCGCCGCCACGGTGGTCTGCAGCACCTCCGCGGTCTCGATCGCGCTGTAGCCGAGCACCTGGCGCAGCACGAGCACCGCCCGCTGCACCGGCGTCAGGTGCTGCAGGGCGGCGACGAAGGCGAGCTTGATGCTCTCGTGGCCGACGGTGACCGCGGCCGGGTCGGGGTCGGGGGCGTCGGCGGCCCCGGGCCACGGCTCGAGCCAGGTGGCCTCCTCCCGCACGACCAGGTCGTCGCGGGCGTCGGAGGCGGGAGCGCCGAGGCCGGTCGGCATCGGGCGCTTCTTGCCCTTCTCCAGCGCGGTCAGGCAGGCGCGGGTGGCGATCGAGTACATCCAGGTGCGCAGGCTGCTGCGTCCCTCGAAGCGCTCGTGGGCCTTCCAGGCGCGCAGGTAGGTCTCCTGGACCAGGTCCTCGGCCTCGTGCACCGAGCCGAGCATCCGGTAGCAGTGCGCGGTCAGCTCGCGGCGGAGCGGCGCGACCAGCTCCATGAACTCGCCGTCGAGCTCGGGGGTGGTCGTCGGTGCGGAGGACGCGGCTGCGACCCCGGTGGTCTGCGGCATGGGCCGACTCTAGCGCCGACCTCCGACGCTGTCGTGGGTTCTTCCGGACACCCTGCCCACACTTCCGGCCAGCGCGCTCAGTCCTCGTCCAGCCGCTGCAGCAGGTCGACCGCGGCCTCCATGTAGCCGCTGATCCACCGGTCGTGGATCCGCTTGATCGGCAGCGGCGCCAGCGACAGGTGGCGCTCCCGCCCGACCTTGCGCCCGGTGACGAGCTCGGCCTCCTCGAGGACGCGCAGGTGCTGCAGCACCGTCGTGCGGTCGAGGTCGGGCAGCTCGGCGCAGAGCGCGCCGACCGTCCGCGGGGACGTCCGCAGCGCGTCCAGCATCCGCCGCCGTACGGGCGAGGCGAGCGCCTTGAACACCCGGTCGTCGTCCTCGTGGCTCTTGCCGGGCTCCACTGACATGTTGTAAAACTACAACATGTCTACCGACGCGTTGCACCAGCTCTCCTTCACCGTGTCCGGGCGGGTGGCCCGTCCCTGCGCCGAGGTCTACGAGGCGGTCGCCGATCCCGAGCAGCTCTCCCGCTACTTCACCACCGGCGGCGCCCGTGGACGCCTGGAGGCGGGCGCCGAGGTGACCTGGGACTTCGCCGACTTCCCGGGCGCCTTCCCGGTCACCGTGGTGCAGGCCGACCCGCCCCACCGGATCGTCGTCGAGTGGGATGGCGAGGCGACGGCCGGTGGCACCGGCACCACCCGCACGGTCTTCGAGTTCGAGCCGGTCGACGACGACACCCGCACCCTGGTGACGATCACCGAGTCGGCCTGGGAGCCGACGGGCGACGGCGCGAAGGCGGCCTTCGGCAACTGCGAGGGCTGGACCGGCATGCTCGCCGCGCTCAAGGCCTGGGTGGAGCACGGCATCAACCTCCGCGAGGGCTTCTACCGCTGAGCGAGCTCGGCGGCCGCTCGTCAGGACGTGGTGCGGGCGAGGAACCCGCGGACCAGCGGGACCACCTCGTCGAGGTGCGTCTCCAGCAGCCAGTGCCCGCCGCCGAGCAGGTGCAGCTCGGCCCCGGGCAGGTCGCGGGCGTAGGCCCGCGCCGAGGCCTCCGGCATGTAGCCGTCGTGCGGACCCCACACGATCAGCGTCGGCGGGCGGTGCTCGCGCAGGTAGGCCTGCTGGGCCGGCATCCACCTCAGCGTGGACGGCTGGTCCTCCAGCAGCCGGACCAGGTTCGCCAGCCGCTCAGGGGTCGACATCAGCGCCCAGTGCAGCGTCCACAGGTCCGGGCTCACGCGGTCGGCGATGTCGACGGGCAGCTCACCGGCGAACTCGTCGCGGAAGCCCTCGAGGGTGACGTGGGCGGCGATCGCCCGGCGGGCGTCCGGGCCGGGGTGGTCCCACAGCCGGCGCAGCCCGTCGTACTTCGGCCCGAACGCGTCGGGGTAGATGTCGCCGTTCTGGATGACCAGGCCGAGCACCCGCTCCGGGGCCGACAGCGCGAGCTGGAAGCCCAGCTGCGAGCCGTAGTCGTGCAGCCAGACCGCGTAGCGCTCGAGCCCGAGGACGTCGACGAAGTGCTGCAGCCAGGCGGCGTAGGCGGCGAAGGTGTAGCCGAAGACGTCGGCCGGCGGGGTGTCGCTGTGGCCGAACCCGGGAAGGTCGGGGGCGATCGTGCGCCACCGGTCGCCGAGGGCGGCCATCAGCCCCCGGTAGACGAAGGAGGACGCCGGGTAGCCGTGCGGCAGCAGCAGCACCGGGGCGTCGGCCGGCCCCGCCTCGCGGTAGGCGGTGCGGATGCCGTCGACCTCGACGACGCGGTGGTGGACGGGGCTGGTCATCCGGCTCCTCCTGGGGGGCTCGGGTCGGGGGCCTGCACGCCGGCACCCAGCATGGCCGCCCGCCGCGCCTACCGGTAGGGCCGCGCTGTGCGGGCGGCACGGCGTCGTGGGCGTCCTCACTACACTCCGGGGCCATGGACACCGACCCGAGTGACAGTCCCGGGCGTCGCAGCTCCCCGCTGCGACGCCACCCCTCCCGGCGCTCCGCCCCCGGACGCCCCTCCCCCGCCCCGACCGGAGCTGGTGCGTGATGGACGTCCTGCTCAACTCCCTCATGGTGCTGCTGTTCGTCCTGATCGGCGGCGTGTTCGCAGCGACCGAGATGGCGCTGGTCTCCCTGCGCGAGGGCCAGATCCGGCGCCTGGAGCGCACCTCGAAGGCGGGCCGCAAGGTCGCCGCCCTGGCCAAGGACTCCGGCACCTTCCTCTCCGCGGTGCAGATCGGCGTCACCTTCGCCGGCTTCTTCTCCTCCGCCTTCGGCGCCTCGACGATCGCCCCGAGCATCGCCCCGCTCTTCGTCAGCCTGGGGCTGCCCGAGGGCGTCGCCGCCACCGTCGCGCTCGTCGTGATGACGGCCCTCGTCTCCTACCTGTCGCTGGTGCTGGGCGAGCTGGTGCCCAAGCGGATCGCGCTCTCCCGCAACGAGAGCGTCGCCACGGTCGTCGGGCCGCCGCTCAGCGGGTTCGCGGTGCTGATGAAGCCGCTCATCTGGATCGTCGACGCCTCCTCCGCCGCGATCCTGCGCCTGATCGGCGTCAACCCCGACGACGACTCCTCCGCTATGAGCGACGAGGAGGTGCGCGACCTGGTCACCAGCCACGAGGGCTTCGACCGCGCCGAGCGCGACATGGTCGAGGACGTCTTCCAGGCCTCCGACACGCTGCTGCGTGAGGTGATGCGCCACCGCCGCGACGTGGTCGCGCTGCGCGACGACATGACCCTGGCCGAGGCGGTCGCCTTCGTCCGCCAGCAGCCGCACTCGCGCTACCCCGTCTTCCACGAGACCATCGACGATGTCGTCGGCTTCGTGCACATCCGCGACCTCTACGAGGCCGCCGCGACCGCCGGTCCCGAGGCCGGTATCGCCGAGGTCGTCCGGCCGGTGCTCGAGCTGCCCGGCACGGCGACGCTGGTGCCGGCGCTCAACCACATGCGCAGCTCGGGCCAGCACCTGGCGATGGTCATCGACGAGTACGGCGGCACCGACGGCCTGGCCACCTTGGAGGACCTGCTCGAGGAGCTGGTCGGCGAGATCTGGGACGAGCGGGACAGCGCCGAGCACCGCGAGGAGATGCAGCTGCACGACTCGCGGACCTTCGACGGCCGGACGACCCTGGAGGACTTCGCCGACCGCACCGGGGTCACCCTGGCCGAGGGCCCCTACGAGACGGTCGCCGGCTGGATGCTGTGGCGCCTGGGCCGGCTCGCCGCGACCGGTGACGTGGTGCCCATCGCGGCCGACGACACCGCCGACCGCGCCGACGACGAGTCGGTCGACATCCGCTACCAGCTGGAGGTCGTCGCGGTCGAGGGCAGCCGGATCACCACCGTGGAGCTGCAGAAGACCACCGTCGACGCCTGAGCGGCCTGGCACCGCGGGCGCCGCAGCACCCGACCGGGGGTCAGCGCCCGCGGACGCCCTCCTCCTCGAGCCGCCGACGCACCAGGGCGTCCACCCGGCGCCAGGCCGGCGAGACGGCGTTGGCGGCCTCCTGCAGCAGGTCGGCCACCGGGTCCGGCCCGACCGGCACGGGCAGGACGCGGTCGGGGTAGCGGGCGAGCGTGGCCGCCACCACCCGGTCGGCGAGGGCGCGCACCTGCGGGTCGTCGGGCGGCAGGTCGCGGGCCCGGTCGAAGTCGAGGTACAGCTGCTGCACCGACGGATCCGTCTTGGCCTGTCGCTGGTCCTCGAGCAGGGCGGCCGCCCGCTCGCCGTAGCAGGCGTGGGCCATCACCCACAGGTCGGCCTCCATCGCCACCCACGCCTCGCTCAGCCCGATCCGGCGCAGCTGGTCGAGGTAGGACCCGACGCCCGGGGGGAGCACGCCGTCCGGTCGACCGGTCAGCCGCCGCAGCTGCTCGTGGGCGGCACGCAGCGCCTCGATGCGCTCCAGCAGGTCCTGCTCCACCGTGGCCAGGGCCGCCCGGAAGGACGCGGGGTCGGCCGCCAGCAGTCCCGGCACGTCGGCCAGCGGCACCCCGGCCGCGGCCAGCGCGCGGACGCGGACCAGCGCGGCGACGTCGGCGGCGGCGTAGCGACGGTAGCCCGACGCGTCGCGGGCGGGCTCGGGCAGCACG
>NZ_QPKK01000090.1 GCF_003344635.1 Desertihabitans aurantiacus | reverse complement strand
GGCCGAGGGCGTCATCGAGCACGCCAAGAACAACAAGGCCTCCACCATCAAGCGCCCCACCCGCTGACGACTCCCCGACGCGCCCCGGCCATCCCGGCCGGGGCGCGTCGTCGTCCCCGGGCAGGGGCCCGGGGCCGGGCCGCCGCAGATGCTCGCGTGACGGGCGGGTTACGGCGGGAACATTCCTCCGACAGGTGCATAACGAAGTGGCAACGAGCAGGAGTCGCGCGATTCCCGGCGGGTGCGCCCGGGCGTAGTGTTCGGCTCGACTCGCGGGGGAGTGGCTCCGTGCGGTCGTTCACTCCAGGAGGAATCGTGGCGAAGAACCGCATTCTCGTCGCAGGGGCCACCCTGCTGGCAGCAGCGATGGCGTTGACCGCGTGCGGCACGCGCGCCGAGGAGGGCGGAGGTGGCGCCGAGGGCGGCGCCGGCGGTGGTGGTGGTGAGACCAAGACCGCGGTCATCGGTGTGGTGGCCCCGCTGTCGGGCGACCTGGCCCCGCTGGGTCTGGGCATCCAGCACTCGGTCGAGCTGGCCGTGCAGCAGGCCAACGAGTCCGGGGCGATCCCCGGCTGGACGCTGGAGGTGCAGCCCGAGGACGACCAGGCCACCCCGGACGTCGGCCGCAACGCCGCGACCTCGCTGTCCTCCGACGCCGATGTCGTCGCGATGGTCGGCCCGCTGAACTCCTCGGTCGGTCAGGCCGTCCAGCCGGTCTTCGACGCCGCCGGGATCCTCCAGGTCTCCCCGGCCAACACCAACCCCTCGCTCACCCGCGGTGCGGACTTCGACACCGCGCCCGAGCGGACCTACCCGACCTACTTCCGCACCTGCACCACCGACTCGATCCAGGGGCCCTTCGCGGCGCGCTACCTGTACGAGACGGCCGGCATCACGCGGGTCGCGACGGTCCACGACAAGAAGGCCTACGGCCAGGGCCTGGTCGAGGCGTTCAGCGCCGAGTTCGAGGAGCTGGGTGGCGAGATCGTGGCCGCCGAGACCATCAACCCCGAGGACGACAACTTCTCCGCCGTCATCACCTCGGTCGGCAACGGTGACCCCGAGGCGCTGTACTACGGCGGGGAGTACCCGCAGTCCGGCCCGCTGTCGCAGCAGATGAAGGCCGCCGGGCTCGACATCCCGCTGATGGGCGGCGACGGGATGTACAGCCCGGAGTACATCGAGCTGGCCGGTGAGCAGTCCGAGGGCGACCTCGCCACCTCCGTCGGCGCCCCGGTGGAGGACCTCGCGTCGGCCCAGCAGTTCGTCACCGACTACGAGGCGGCGGGCTTCCCCGACCCGTACGAGGCCTACGGCGCCTACTCCTACGACGCGGCCCAGGCCGTCATCGAGGCCCTCAAGGTCTCGCTGCCGGAGGCCGAGACCGCCGAGGACGCCCGGGAGGCCACCGTCGAGGCCATGGCCAGCGTGTCCTTCGAGGGCGCCACCGGTCCGGTCGCCTTCGACGAGTTCGGCGACAACACCACCCGCATCCTCACCGCCTACAAGGTCGAGGGCGGGGCCTGGGTGGCCGACCAGACCGACGAGTTCGAGGACTGACCCACTCCACACGTCAACCACACGGCGGGGACGGACGCTCCGGTCCGTCCCCGTCGTCCGGCCAGGAGTGACGATGGATCCTGCCTACTTCTTCCAACAGCTCGTCAACGGACTGACCCTCGGGTCGCTGTTCGCCCTCATCGCCGTCGGCTACACCGTGGTCTACGGCATCATCCAGCTCATCAACTTCGCCCACGGCGAGATCTTCATGGTCGGCGCCTTCGGCGCGCTCGGCACCTGGATCATCCTCGGCCGGGCCGAGATCACCGCCTGGTGGATGCTGCCGGTCATGCTGGTCGGCGCCGTCGGGGTGTCGGTGCTCACCGCGCTGCTGATGGAGCGCTTCGCCTACCGCCCGCTGCGCCGGGCCCCGCGACTGGCCCCGCTGATCACCGCCATCGGCATCTCGGTCTTCCTGCAGGAGTTCGTCCGGCTCTTCTACGGGCCGATCCCGAACGGGCTGCAGCGCCTCGTCTTCGGTGACGACATCCCGTTCGAGTTCCCCGACGCCAAGGCGGCCCCGCGCTTCCCCTCGATCGAGGGCGTCAGCGGCGGGTCCTTCGTGATCGGCGGCGTCACCCTGCAGTACGCGGCGATCTTCACCGTGGTGGCGCTGGTGCTCTGCTGGATCGGGCTCTACTTCTTCGTCAACCGGACCCGGGTGGGACGGGCCATGCAGGCCACCGCCCAAGACCCCGACACCGCCCGGCTGATGGGCATCGACGTCGACCGGATCATCATGGTCGCCTTCGCCGTCGGCGCCGCGCTGGCGGCGGTGGCCGGCATCGCCCACGGTCTGCAGTACACCAACATCGAGTTCCGGATGGGCTTCCTGGCCGGGCTCAAGGCGTTCACCGCCGCCGTCCTCGGCGGTATCGGCAACATCAACGGCGCCGTGGTCGGCGGGCTGGTGCTCGGGCTGGTCGAGGTGATGGCCACCGCCTTCATCCCCGGGACCTTCGGCGGCTCGGCCTGGAAGGACGTCTGGGCCTTCGCCCTGCTCATCCTCGTCCTGGTCTTCCGGCCGCAGGGTCTGCTCGGCGCGAGGGTGGTGGACCGGGCATGAGGCGGCCGCAGATCGTCACCGACGAGCGCCGACGCCGCCACGGCGGCACCGGCTGGCTGGTCGCCCTCGTCGGCGCCGTCGTCCTGGTCGGGGCGCCGTACCTGCCGTGGGCCTACGGCGACGAGGCCATGGACGACATGACCTACCTCGGCGGCCCCTCGCCGACCCAGTTCCTCGGGCTGGCCCTGGGGGCGGCGCTGCTGGTCTGCCTGCTGGCGGCCCGGTTCCTGGTGCCGCGGCTGCCCGCGGCCCGCCGCCGCTGGTTCGCCTGGCACACCGGGGCCTCGGCCGTCGCCACCGGCGCGCTGGCCTTCCAGGCCGTCGTGGTGGTCGCGGTGGCACTCGAGCTCGGCGGGCTGGTCAACGTCGAGTACGGCGGCTGGATCGCCCTGGCCGGTGCCCTGCTGGCGTTCGCCGGGACGCGGCTGCTGGTGCCGGAGCGGACGGCCACCCTGGGGCGGGTGCACAGCCCCGGCTGGCTGGTCATCGTCGTCATCGCCGTCGTCATGCTCGGCAGCCTGCTGCTCATCGCCCACGCGCTGGACGAGGACGACCCGGGCGTGTTCATCGCCCTGCTGGTGTTCGTCGGTGCCGCGGTCGTGCTGGTGCTGCGGGTCGGCCTCGGCGGCTGGTTCTCCAGCCAGACGGCCCGGTTCCGGCCGGTGCTGGTGATGGCGGCCTTCCTGGTGGCCTTCGCGTTCCCGTTCACCCAGGACGGCTCGAACGCCAACATGTCGATCGCCACCCAGGTGCTGATCTTCGCCGCCACCGCCCTCGGGCTGAACATCGTGGTCGGACTGGCCGGTCTGCTCGACCTCGGCTACATCGCCTTCCTCGGCGCCGGCGCCTTCGTGGCCGCCATCCTGTCGGGTTCGGCGTTCAGCGCGGTCGGGTGGAACCCGCCGTTCATCGTCACCGTGCTCATCAGCGGGGTGGTGGCCTCCGTCCTCGGACTCATCATCGGCTCGCCGACGCTGCGGGTGTCGGGGGACTACCTGGCGATCGTCACGCTCGCCTTCGGCGAGATCTTCCGGCTGGTGATGATCAACCTCGACGGCAACGACGGGCCCGATCTCACCAACGGCTCCAACGGCATCCCCAACATCCCCGACCTCAACCTCCTCGGGTTCGACTTCGGGGAGCCGCACGTCATCCTCGGCGTGGAGATCCCGCGGTTCGCCAACTACTACTTCCTGCTGCTGGTGCTCATCGGCCTGGTGATCGTGGTGTTCGCCAACCTCAACCGCAGCCGGATCGGGCGGGGCTGGGTGGCCATCCGCGAGGACGAGAAGGCCGCCGAGGCGATGGGGGTCAACGTCTTCGGGCTCAAGCTGTTCGCCTTCGCCGGTGGTGCCTTCCTGGCGGGGGTGGCGGGTGCGGTCAAGGCCCACCACGACATCTCGGTCACACCGGACCAGTACGTCTTCCTCGAGTCGGCGTTCCTGCTGGCCGCGGTGGTGCTGGGCGGCATGGGCACCATCCTCGGGGTGCTGGTCGGGGCGACCCTGCTGCGGCTGATGCCGGAGAAGCTGCGCTTCTTCGACGAGTACCGGCTGCTGGCCTTCGGTCTGCTGCTGGTGGTGATGATGCGGTTCCGGCCCGAGGGGCTGATCGCCAGCCGGCGCCGTCAGCTGGAGTTCCACGAGGACGACGAGGAGCTGGCCGCGCACACCGGCGAGACACCACCCGGCGCCGGCCGGGTCGAACCGGAGGGAGCACGGTGAGCACCACCGCTGAGCAGGCGACGTTCGACACCCTCGAGGCCGATGAGGTGCTGCTGGAGGCGCGCGGGGTGACCATGCGCTTCGGCGGGCTGGTGGCCGTCGACGGCGTCGACCTCACCGTCCGGGCGGGGGAGATCGTCGGGCTGATCGGCCCCAACGGGGCCGGCAAGACGACCTTCTTCAACTGCCTCACCGGGCTCTACAAGCCGACCAGCGGGGTGGTCTCCTTCGCCGGACGTCCGCTGCGCCCGCGTCCCCGGGCCGTGGTGAGGGCGGGGATGGCGCGCACCTTCCAGAACATCCGGCTGTTCCAGAACATGACCGCGCTGGAGAACGTCATGGTCGGCCGCTACTGCCGCACCTCGGCCGGTCCGCTCACCTCGATCGTGCGCGGGCCGAAGTTCCGCCGCGAGGAGGCCGAGACCCGGGCCCGGGCCCAGGAGCTGCTGGAGTTCGTCGGCATGCCGGACGTCGCCGACACGCTGGCGCGCAACCTGCCCTACGGTGACCAGCGCCGGCTCGAGGTGGCCCGCGCCCTGGCCACCGACCCGCAGCTGCTGCTGCTGGACGAGCCCACCGCCGGGATGAACCCGCAGGAGACCCGGCAGGCCGAGGTGCTGATCCAGCGGATCCGCCAGACGGGGTTGGCGGTCGTGGTGATCGAGCACGACATGCGGTTCATCTTCAACCTCTGCGACCGGGTGCTCTGCCTCGTCCGGGGCAGCGTGCTGGTGGAGGGGACGCCCGAAGAGGTGCAGTCCGACCCGCGGGTGATCGAGGCCTACATCGGGACGTCGGCCGACGAGCCCGACGAGACCGGCAGCACGCCGGAGGACGGAGCACCCCGTGCTTGAGGTCAGGGACCTGGTGGTCTCCTACGGACGGGTCCGCGCGGTCAAGCGGATCAGCTTCGCCGTCGAGCAGGGCCAGGTGGTCTCGCTGCTGGGCACCAACGGGGCCGGCAAGACCACCACCCTGCGCACCGTCTCCGGTCTGCACACCCCCGACTCGGGGGAGATCTGGTTCGACGGCGAGCGGATCGACCGGCTGCCCGCGCACAAGATCGTCCAGCGGGGTCTGGCGCACTCCCCGGAGGGGCGGCGGATCTTCCCGCGGCTGACCGTCGTCGACAACCTCATGCTGGGCGCCTTCGCCCGCCGCGACCGCGGTGCCGGGGCCGACCTGGCCCGGGTGTACGAGCTGTTCCCGATCCTGCACGAGCGGCGGAACCAGCCGGCTGGCACGTTCTCCGGCGGTGAGCAGCAGATGCTGGCCATCGGCCGGGCGCTGATGAGCCGGCCGCGGATGCTGATGCTGGACGAGCCGTCGATGGGGCTCAGCCCGCTGATGATGAAGCGGATCATGTCCACCATCGCCGAGCTCAAGGCCGAGGGCGTGACCATCCTGCTGGTGGAGCAGAACGCCTCGGCCGCCCTCGCCCTGGCCGACCACGGCTACGTCCTCGAGGTCGGCTCGATCGCCTTCGACGACACCGGCGCCAAGCTGCTCTCCGACGACCGGGTGCGCCGCACCTACCTCGGCGAGGACTGAGCCCCGTCCCTCAGCGGGGGGCGACGACCGCGCAGGTCAGCCGGGCGCTGCCGATCCGCTGCCCGGCGTCGTCGGTCAGCGCCACCTCGTACATCGCGGTGGTCGAACCCAGCCGGAGCGCGGTCGCGGTGCCGGTCACCCAGCCCGAGCGGACCGCCCGGTGGTGGGTGACGTTGAGGTCGACCCCGACCGCGACCCGGTCCAGGGTGCGGGCGTGGGCCAGCGCGGCCATCGAGCCCAGCGTCTCGGCCAGCACCGCCGACGCGCCGCCGTGCCACAGCCCCAGCGGCTGGGTGTTGCCCTCCACCGGCAGCCGGCCCACCGCGCGCTCGGGAGCCAGCTCGAGCAGCTCCAGCCCCAGCTTGTCGTCGAGGGCGCTGTGCAGCGGTCGGACCCAGTCGGGCAGCTCAGTCATGGCCCGCACTCTGTCAGGACCACGCACTAGAGTCGCGACGTGGTCACGCCGAAGCCAAGCACCGATGCCGCCGTCCCCGCCCAGGAGCGTCCGCGCCTGCTGCTGATCGACGGGCACTCGGTGGCCTACCGGGCCTTCTTCGCCCTGCCGGTGGAGAACTTCTCCACCCGGACGGGCCAGCACACCAACGGCGTCTTCGGGTTCACCTCGATGCTCATCAACGTGCTCCGCGACGAGCAGCCGACGCACGTCGCGGTCGCCTTCGACGTCTCCCGCACCACCTTCCGCACCGAGGTGTACTCCGACTACAAGGCCAACCGCAGCAGCTCCCCGGCCGAGTTCTCCGGCCAGGTCGGGCTGGTCAAGGAGGTGCTGGACGCCCTCAACATCGTCCACGTCGAGATGGAGGGCTGGGAGGCCGACGACATCATCGCCACCCTGGCCACCCAGGCCGGCGAGGCGGGCATGGACGTCCTCATCTGCTCCGGCGACCGCGACGCCTTCCAGCTGGTCACCGACCGGGTCACCCTGCTCTACCCCCGCCGCGGCGTCTCCGACCTCGCCCGGATGACCCCGGCCGCGGTGGAGGAGAAGTACTTCGTCACCCCCGCCCGCTACCCCGAGCTGGCCGCGCTGGTGGGGGAGAGCAGCGACAACCTGCCCGGCGTGCCCGGGGTGGGGCCGAAGACCGCGGCCAAGTGGCTCGAGCTGTACGACGGCCTGGAGAACGTCCTCGACCGGGCGCACGAGATCAAGGGCAAGGCCGGCGAGGCGCTGCGGGAGCGGGTCGACAGCGTCCGGATCAACCGGCAGGTCAACGCGCTGGTCCGCGACCTGCCGCTGCCGGTCACGCTGGAGCAGCTGCAGCGGCGCACCTGGGACCGCGAGGCCACCCACACCCTGTTCGACAGCCTGGAGTTCCGGGTGCTGCGCGACCGGCTGCTGGAGACCCTGCCGCAGGAGGAGACCCAGCCCGAGGGCGGGTTCGAGGTGGCCGGGGAGGTGCTCGCGCCCGGCGCGCTGCAGGGCTGGCTGGACGCCCACGCCCGCGGCAAGCGGACCGGGCTGGACGTCATCGGGCACTGGGGCGCCGGGCGTGGTGACGTCAGCGGGCTGGCGATCGCCTCGGTGGACGGGACGGCCGCCTGGGTCGACGTCGCCGAGCTCGGGCCCGAGGACGAGCAGGCGCTGGCCGGCTGGCTCGCCGACGCCGAGCAGAAGAAGACCCTGCACGACGCCAAGGGGCCGCTGCTCGCACTGTGGTCGCGCGGCTGGGAGCTGGGCGGGTTGGAGTCCGACACCCAGGTGGCGGCCTACCTGCTGCGTCCCGACCAGCGCAGCTACGACCTGGCCGACCTGTGCATCCGCCACCTCAAGCGCGAGCTGCGGATCGACGTCGAGGACGACTCCACCCAGGACACCCTCGACTTCACCTCCCCCGAGGAGGCCGGCGACGACGACTCCGGCGTCGGCGCGGCGGTGAACGCCTCGATGGTGCGGGCCCGCGCGGTGATCGACCTGGCCGAGGTGCTGGACGCCGAGCTGGGCACACGCGACTCCACCCCGCTGCTGCGCGAGGTCGAGCTGCCGCTGCTGCGCACCCTGGCCGAGATGGAGCGCACCGGGATCGCGGTCGACGTCGACTACCTGGAGGGCCTGGAGTCGGAGTTCGACGCCGCGGTGCAGAGCGCCCAGCAGTCGGCCTACGACGTCCTCGGCAAGGAGATCAACCTCGGCTCGCCCAAGCAGCTGCAGGTGGTGCTCTTCGACGAGCTGGGGATGCCCAAGACGCGGCGCACCCGCACCGGCTACACCACCGACGCCGACGCCCTGCAGCAGCTGTTCGTCAAGACCGAGCACCCGTTCCTGGCCCACCTGCTGGCCCACCGCGACGCGATCCGGCTGCGCCAGACCGTGGAGGGGCTGCTGAAGTCGGTGGCCGACGACGGCCGCATCCACACCACCTACATCCAGACCATCGCCGCCACCGGGCGGCTGTCCAGCACCGACCCCAACCTGCAGAACATCCCGATCCGCACCGACGAGGGACGCCGGATCCGCCGCGCCTTCGTGGTGGGGCAGGGCTACGAGTCGCTGCTCACCGCCGACTACTCCCAGATCGAGATGCGGATCATGGCCCACGCCTCGGGCGACGAGGGGCTGATCGAGGCCTTCCGCAGCGGGGAGGACTTCCACACCGTCACCGCCTCCCGCGTCTTCGGGGTCTCCGCCGAGGAGGTCACGCCGGACCGGCGGGCCAAGATCAAGGCGATGAACTACGGCCTGGCCTACGGGCTGAGCGCCTACGGCCTGAGCCAGCAGCTCGGCATCGACACCGCCGAGGCCAAGGGGCTGATGGAGGAGTACTTCGAGCGCTTCGGCGGCGTCCGCGACTACCTGCGCTCGCTCGTGGCCGACGCCCGCCGCACCGAGTACACCTCCACCCTGCTCGGGCGCCGGCGCTACCTGCCCGACCTGATGAGCTCGAACCGGCAGCGCCGGGAGATGGCCGAGAGGATGGCGCTGAACGCCCCGATCCAGGGCTCGGCCGCCGACATCATCAAGGTCGCGATGCTCAACGTGGAGCGGGCGCTGGAGGCGGAGGGGCTGCGCAGCCGGATGCTGCTGCAGGTGCACGACGAGCTCGTCTTCGAGACCGCGCCGGGAGAGCACGAGGCACTGGAGCAGCTGGTCCGCACCCAGATGGGGCAGGCGATGGAGCTGTCGGTCCCGCTCGACGTCTCGGTCGGGTTCGGCCGGTCCTGGTTCGAGGCCGCGCACTGAGGACGTCCCCGTCCCGGCGGCTGATCCGGCCCTTTGCCGTCGGGGCGGGCGCGAGGTAGTCTTGCGCAGCGCTGTGTCTCGCGTGCCCTCGTACCGAGTGGGGTGACGCACCCGCTCAACGGGTCGGTCGTTCTCGCTGGTCGGTCCGGGGGTAACCGGACGCAGCACCCACACCACACGCACGTCCACAATCGGAGCCCTACTACATGACGTCCTCCCTCGAGGCAACCCCGCAGGTCGCGATCGACGACTTCGGGTCTCCCGAAGCTTTTCTGGCGGCCATCGACGCCACCATCAAGTACTTCAACGACGGTGACATCGTCAACGGAACCGTCGTCAAGGTCGACCGTGACGAGGTCCTGCTCGACATCGGTTACAAGACCGAAGGGGTGATCCCCTCCAAGGAGCTCTCCATCAAGCACGACGTCGACCCCTTCGAGGTGGTCAGCGTCGGTGACGAGATCGAGGCCCTGGTCCAGCAGAAGGAGGACAAGGAGGGTCGCCTGATCCTGTCCAAGAAGCGGGCTCAGTACGAGCGCGCCTGGGGCACGATCGAGAAGATCAAGGAGGAGGACGGCGTCGTCACGGGTCACGTGATCGAGGTCGTCAAGGGCGGTCTGATCATCGACATCGGCCTGCGCGGCTTCCTGCCCGCCTCGCTGGTGGAGATGCGGCGCGTGCGCGACCTGCAGCCCTACGTGGGCCAGGAGCTCGAGGCCAAGATCATCGAGCTGGACAAGAACCGCAACAACGTGGTGCTGTCCCGCCGGGCGTGGCTCGAGCAGACCCAGTCCGAGGTCCGCCAGAACTTCCTCACCCAGCTGCAGAAGGGCCAGATCCGCAAGGGTGTGGTCTCCTCCATCGTCAACTTCGGCGCCTTCGTCGACCTGGGTGGCGTGGACGGCCTGGTGCACGTCTCCGAGCTGTCCTGGAAGCACATCGACCACCCGAGCGAGGTCGTCGAGGTGGGCAACGAGGTGACCGTCGAGGTGCTCGACGTCGACCTGGACCGCGAGCGCGTCTCGCTGTCGCTCAAGGCGACCCAGGAGGACCCGTGGCAGGCCTTCGCCCGCCTGCACCAGATCGGCCAGATCGTGCCGGGCAAGGTCACCAAGCTGGTGCCGTTCGGTGCGTTCGTCCGCGTCGAGGAGGGCATCGAGGGTCTGGTGCACGTCTCGGAGCTGGCCGAGCGCCACGTCGAGATCCCCGAGCAGGTGGTCAGCGTCAACGACGAGGTGATGGTCAAGATCATCGACATCGACCTCGAGCGTCGCCGCATCTCGCTGTCGCTGAAGCAGGCCAACGAGAACGTCGACGTGAACGCCGACGACTTCGACCCGACGCTGTACGGCATGGCCGCGTCCTACGACGACCAGGGCAACTACCTCTACCCCGAGGGCTTCGACCCGGAGACCCAGGAGTGGAAGGAAGGCTACGACGAGCAGCGGATCGCCTGGGAGCAGCAGTACGCCGAGGCGCACGCCCGCTGGGAGGCCCACAAGCGCCAGGTGGAGGAGGCCGAGAACGCCGACGCCCAGGCCGCCAGCGCTCCGCAGGCGTCCTACTCCTCCGCGCCCGCGCCGGCCCCGGAGACCGGCGACGAGGGTGGTGGCTCGCTGGCCTCCGACGAGGCCCTGCAGGCCCTGCGCCAGAAGCTGACCGGCGGCGGCAGCTGACCGGAGCTGGCTGAACGGATCGCACCGCGGCCCCTGACCCCTCGTGGGTCGGGGGCCGCGGTCGTCCCCGGGCCTGCCACGATGGCGACGTGACCAGACGGGAGCGGATCGGGCTGACGGGGGGCATCGCGTCGGGCAAGAGCGCCGCCGCCGAGGTGCTGGCGGGGCTCGGCGCGGTGATCGTGGACGCCGACCTGCTGGCCCGCGAGGTGGTCCAGCTGGGCACCCCCGGGCTGGCGGAGGTGGTGCGGCGGTTCGGCGCCGGCGTGCTCACCGCCGACGGCGCACTGGACCGTCCCGCCCTCGGCCGGCTGGTGTTCGGCGACGAGCGCGCCCGGCGCGACCTGGAGACGATCATCCACCCGCGGGTGCGGGCGTTGGCCGCGGAGCGGGAGCGGGCCGCACCGGAGGGTGCGGTGGTGGTGCACGTCATCCCGCTGCTGGTCGAGACCGGCCAGCAGGACCGGTTCGACACGGTGGTCGTGGTCGACGTCGACCCGGCGACCCAGCTGCGCCGGCTGCGCGGGCGTGACGGCTCGGACGAGGCGGCGGCCCGTGCCCGCATCGCCGCGCAGGCGAGCCGGGAGGAGCGGCTGGCGGCCGCCGACGTGGTCTGGCGCAACGACGGCGACCGGGACGCGCTGCGCCAGCAGGTCGAGGCGTGGTGGAGCTCCCGCGGGCGGCGTCCGTTACCGAAATGAGATCTTGCGGTGGCGTCGTGACCGGGCGCGGTCGCCCCGTGGTGCGCCACGCTGGGCCCAGCGGATGACGAGGTGTCCGCTGCCGACCTAGGAGGTTGCCGCGTGCCCTGCCCGCGTTGCCAGACCGATCTCCCCGAGGTGGCCCACTACTGCCACCACTGCGGTCTCGACGTCCGCAGCAACGACGTCACCCGCCGCAAGTCCTTCGCGGTGAAGCCGGACGAGCCGGTGGCCTCGTTCTCGCTGGTCTCGACGATCATGCCCCGCGGCGTCACCGAGCACCCGCAGACCTACCGGCTGGCGCTGCTGATCGCGCTCACCCTGGCGCTGGGCACCGCCATCTTCGGCGCCCTGCCGCTGGCGGTGATGATCGCGGCCTTCGCCATCCCGGTCGTCTACATCGTCTACCTCTACGACGTGAACCTCTGGGAGGACGAGCCGGTGCCCGTGGTGGCCCTGGCCTTCGGCCTCACCGGCGTGCTGGCGCTGGTGTTCACCCTGATCTGGACCATGCTGCGCGGAGCCACCTTCTCGGTCGGTGACCTCGGCCTGGAGGCGTCGGGAGGCGGCGCCCCGGAGGTCACCGACTTCCTGCTGGCCGCGCTGCTGGTGCCGGTGGTGGGGGAGGTGCTGCGCCAGATCGGCCCGGTGCTGCTGGCCCGCCGCCGCGAGTTCGACGACCTGATGGACGGGCTGACCTTCGGGATCATCTCCGGCGTCGCGTTCGCCGCCTTCGACACCCTGGTCAAGCACTGGGACCTGGTGGTCGGCGGCGGTCGCGGGGTCGACGAGCCAGGTCTGTGGGCGTCGCTGATCTTCCTCGAGGGCTTCGTCAAGCCGATCATCATGGGCACCGCCACCGGGATCGCGGTCGCGGAGTTCTCCGGTCTGGGCAGGGGCTACGACGGGTTCACGCCCCGCTACGCCCGCGGGGTGGCCGAGGCGGTCATCGCCAACGTGCTCTACGGCGCCGGCGTCTACTTCTGCGGGTTCGCCCCCGATCCGACGCTCGGCGTCATCCTCAGCGTGGTGTGGGGTCTGCTGATCGCCGCGGTGCTGATCCTGCGGGTGCGCAACGTGCTCCACCACGGGCTGATGGAGGCCGCCCTCGAGGCCGAGGCCCGCGAGGTGGTGGGCGAGACCGGCGAGCTGGCCTTCTGCCGGCGCTGCGAGATGCCGCTGGTGCCCGGCGCCGGGTTCTGCAACGCCTGCGGTGCCGCGATCAAGGTGCAGCACCGGCTGCACGGGCGCACCGGGGGAACCCCGGCCCCGTCCGACGGTCCACCCGCGGAGCCGACCGCCGGCGGCACCGCCGCACCCGGGGGCACCGCCACCGCCGTCAGCACCGAGACCGCCCGCGAGGAGGAGCGATGAGCCAGGGTCCCTGGGGACAGCAGCCCGGTCAGCAGCCGCCCCCGCAGGGGCAGCCGCCCTACGGCGGTCAGCCCGGCTACGGCGGGCAGGGCCCAGCCGGTCAGCCCGGCTACGGCGGGCAGGGCCCAGCCGGTCAGCCCGGCTACGGCGGTCAGCAGCCAGCCGGTCAACCTGGCTACGGCGGGCAGGGCCCGGGGGGTCAGCCCGGGTACGGCGGACAGCCCGGCTACGGCCAGCAGCCCTACGGCGGTCGTCCGGGTCCGGGCGGGTACGGCCCCGGCGGCCCCGGCGGCCCGGGCGGGTACGGCCCCGGCGGCCCGGGCGGGTACGGCG
>NZ_QPKK01000009.1 GCF_003344635.1 Desertihabitans aurantiacus | reverse complement strand
CGCCGTCACCGGTTCGCTCGACGCCACCGCGGTGCTCGAACGCCGCGACCGGTTCGCCTCCGGCTGGGACGACGAGGGCCAGGTCGCCTGGCTGCGCGGCGCCGGCATCGGCCTGCACCGCGGCCACGGCCGGATCAGCGGGCCGCGCACGGTCACCGTGACCGCCGCCGACGGCAGCACCACCGAGCTCACCGCCCGGCACGCCGTCGTGGTCGCGACCGGCACCCGGGCCGCCGTCCCCCCGATCCCGGGTCTGGCCGAGAGCCGGCCGTGGACCAGCCGCGAGGCGGTCTCGGCGCAGCGGGTGCCGGATCACCTGGCCGTCCTCGGCGGCGGCGTCGTGGGCACCGAGATGGCCAGCGCCTACCGCGCGCTCGGCGCCGAGGTCACCTTCCTCGCCCGCGACGGCGTCCTGCCCAACGTCGAGCCCTGGGCCTCGGCGCAGGTCGTCGAGACGCTCCAGGCGTCCGGTGTGCGGGTGCTGGTCGGCGCCGAGACCACCGAGGTCCACCGCGACACCGACGGCGTGGCGATCACCCTCGGCGACGGCGAGGTGGTCCGGGCCGACGAGATCCTCGTCGCCACCGGCCGCCGCCCGAACACCGACGACCTCGGCCTGTCGTCGCTCGGTCTGGCCGACGGCTCCTGGCTGCAGGTCGACGAGACCCTCCGGGTGCTGGACGCCGACGGCCGTCCGGTCGGCGACGGCTGGCTCTACGCCGCCGGGGACGCCAACGCCCGTGCCCTGCTCACCCACCAGGGCAAGTACCAGGCCCGGGCCGCCGGGGACGTCATCGTCGCCCGCGCCACCGGGGCTCCCGTGCACGACGGGCCGTGGGGCCGGCACGCCGCGACCGCCGACCGGCTGGCCGTGCCGCAGGTGGTCTTCACCGACCCCGAGGTCGTCGCCGTCGGCCACTCCACCGCCAGCGCCCGGGCCGCGGGCCTGCGCGTCCGCGCGGTCGAGCACGACCTCGGCGCCGTCGCCGGTGCGGCCCTGCACGCCGACGGCTACCGCGGACGGGCCGGCCTCGTCCTCGACGAGGACCGCGGCGTCGTCGTCGGCTTCACCGCGGTCGGGCCCGACACCGCCGAGCTCGTGCACGCCGCCACCATCGCGATCGCCGGGGAGGTGCCGGTCGAGCGCCTCTGGCACGCCGTCCCCGCCTACCCGACGATGAGTGAGGTGTGGCTCCGCCTGCTCGAGACCCTCGGCCGCTGACCGGCGGCCGCGAAACCACCACCAGCACCACCGACGAAAGGACCGTCCATGCCCACCAAGATCACCCTCATCCTCCAGAACCCGACCGACGTCGAGGCCTTCGAGGAGGCCTACGCGCCGCTGGTCGAGCTCGCCACCCAGCTGCCCGGCCTGCGCCGCACCGAGTCGGCCAGGGTCTGGCCCAAGGAGGACGGCACGCCCACCCCGGCGCACCGCACCCTCGACCTCTACTTCGACGACTACGACGCGGCCTCGGCCGCCGTCACCACGCCGGTCGCCGGCGAGCTGTTCACCCGGCTCGGCGAGCTCGGCACCCCCTTCACCGGTCTGTTCTCCGACATCGAACGGGCCTGAGCCCGCGAGGCCGGGGACGCGACCACCTGCCGGGCGCGTCCCCGCCCGCTCCCAGCACGCCCTCCACCTCGCGATCGTGCACCGACATCGGTACCGCATCGCGGGGTGGAGGCCGTCGGGCTCAGTCGCCCTTGACGTTGACCACCTGGCGCAGCTCGTGAACCACCTCGACCAGGTCGGCGGCGTCGGCCATCACCTGGTCGATGTCCTTGTAGGCGCCGGGGTGCTCGTCGAGGAAGGCGTCGGTGTCGCGGTACTCGATGCCGGTCATCGCCTCGCGCAGCTGCTGCTGGGTGAACCGCTTGCGCGCCGCCGAGCGGGAGTGCATCCGCCCGGCACCGTGCGGTGCCGAGCACAGCGAGTCCCGGTTCCCCTTGCCGCGCACCACGTAGGAGCGGGTGCCCATCGAGCCGGGGATCAGCCCCCACTCACCCTGCCGCGCCGAGATCGCCCCCTTGCGCGACAGCCACACCCGGCGTCCGAAGTGCTCTTCCTGCTCGGTGTAGTTGTGGTGGCAGGACACCTCCAGCTCCGCCTCCACCTCGGCCCCCATCAGCCGGGCGACCTGCTGGCAGACGCGGTCCATCATCTCGGCACGGTTGAGCCGGGCGAACTCCTGGGCCCAGCGCAGCTCGCGGAGGTAGGCGTCGAACTCGGCGGTGCCCTCGACCAGGTAGGCCAGGTCGCGGTCGGGTAGCTCGACCCGCTCGCGCCGGCACCGCTCCTGGGCGACCGCGATGTGGGAGGAGGCGATCTTGTTGCCCACCCCACGCGAGCCGGAGTGCAGGAACAGCCACACCCGGTCGTCGGTGTCGAGGGAGACCTCGATGAAGTGGTTGCCCGAGCCCAGGCTGCCCAGCTGCAGCGTCCAGTTCGCGGCGTAGCGGGCCGGGTCGAGCTCGTGCTCGGCGGCGAGCCGCTCCAGCTGCTCGACCCGTGCGGCCGCGGTGTCGGTGAGGCGGCGGTTGTACTTGCCGGCCGACAGCGGGACGGCGCGCTCGATCCCGGTCCGCAGCGCCCGCAGGTCGCGGCCGGTGAGGTCCTCGGCGGTCCACTGGGTGCGGACGGCGTCCATCCCGCAGCCGATGTCGACCCCGACCGCAGCCGGGATGATCGCCCGGTCGGTGGGGATCACCGAGCCGACCGTGGCGCCCTTGCCGAGGTGGGCGTCCGGCATCAGCGCCAGGTGCGGGTGGATGAAAGGCATTCGGGCCGTCTGCACCGCCTGGGCGCGGGTCTTCTCCTCCAGCACCGACGCCCACGACAGGGCCTTGGGTGCGATCTGCTCAGGCACGACGTCCTCCTTCCGGCCGCTCATCGTGGCCGCCGGGAGGGGCGGCGGCAACGGCTTTCCGCCGCCGTACCCTGCCGTGCCGCCTAGTCTCGGCGTCATGGGTGACGACGCAGCCAGGACGTCCTGATGGCGCTGGAGGGGACGGGCGCACCCCGCGCCGGGCTGCTCGGGCGGGTGCGCGGGACGGTGGACGCCGTCCGCAGCATCCCCGACGACTTCCGTCGCACGAGGGCGCCAGCGCTGTCGGGTCAGCGGCGTCGGGGGGTCTTCGGGCGGGTGCCCGGTGCCTGCTTGGGCGGGGTCTGCCGGTCCTCGGGGTAGGCCGGTTCGGGCAGCGTGGCCACCTCGTAGCGGGCCCGGTTCAGGTCGCCGGCGGTGCTGGGCATGACCGGCGGCTGCTCGGCCCGGCCGGCGAAGCGGAAGGCCGAGGTCAGGTCGCCGAAGGTGTCGCGGCGCCACTGGCTGATGGTCGGGCACGGCACCCCGGTCACCCGCTCCAGGAAGCGCAGGTGGGAGGTGTGGTCGAAGGGCTCGCTGCACACCCACCCGCCGGCCGTCCACGGCGAGATGATGATGCAGGGCACCCGGAAGCCGGCGCCCAGCGGACGTCCTCCGCCGTCGACCCCGCCGGGTGAGGTCAGGGTCACGAACTCCTCCGGCGTGCCGGGCCGCGGCGTCGGGGGGACGACGTGGTCGAACATCCCCCCGTTCTCGTCCCAGACCAGCAGGAACACCGTCTTGGCCCACACCTCGGGGTTGGCCGCGATGGCGTCGATCTTGGAGGCGATGTAGCTGGCGCCGGCTGCCGGCATCGACTGGTTGGGGTGCTCGTTCTGGTCGTTCGGGGGGAACAGCCAGGACACCGTGGGCAGCCGGTCGTGCAGCGCGTCGTACTCGAACTGGCCGGTCGGGACCATCCGGCTGTTCTGGCGCAGCGGCGAGGACTCCGGCGCCTCCCGGAAGGTTTTGAACCAGCCGGTCTGGCTGCGCATGCCGCCCTGCTCCTGATAGAAGCGCCAGCTCACGCCGGCGTCGGTCAGCTCCTCGGCGTAGCTGCGCCACCGGTTCTCGTCCATCGCGTTGGTGAGGATCGGACCGCCGGCCCGGCCGTCGGGGTCGACGGTGCCGGTCTCCCACATCACCCGGTTCGGCGTGGTCGAGCCGAGGATGGAGCAGTGGTAGCGGTCGCAGATGGTGAAGGCGTCGGCCAGGGCCCGGTGGAACGGGATGTCCTGCTCCTCGAAGTAGCCCATCAGACGCGGGATGTTCGACTTGTCGCCGCCGAAGTAGCGGTAGCTGGCCGGCAGCCACTGGTCCATCTTCCCGCCGTTCCACGCCATGTGGGCCGGGTCCCAGGCGTAGTCGCCGGCGGTCGGCATGCCCTGGGCCGAGGTGGTGCGGCTGTCGAGGTGGAACGGCAGCACGTAGCCGTCGGCGTTCTGGTCGGTGGGCTGGTAGAAGACGCTCCGCCCGGTGGGCAGCTCGACGGCGTTCGGGTCGGAGTAGCCGATGACCCCCGACATGGTGCCGAAGTAGTGGTCGAAGCTGCGGTTCTCCTGCATCAGCAGCACAACGTGCTCGACGTCGTCCAACGAGGGCCGCTTGCTCGGCAGCGGCGTCGCGAGCGCGCGCTGCACGCTCGACGGCAGCACCGACAGCGCCATCCCGGCGCCTCCGGCAGCGGCGCCACCGAGCATCCGGCGGCGGGTGAAGGTGGGGTCCTGCTGCGACGGGTCTGCTTCTTCGGCCATGTCTGCGCACGCCTTTCCAGGCTGGGGGGTGGGTTCTCGACCTCCGTCACGCTAGGGCGGCGGTGCTGAACACCGGGTGACGCGGCGGTGCGGGCGGGCTGAACTCTGCGTGGTCGCGCCGGGCGCTGCCCGCCCGTGTGCGGATCACCTCCTCAGCGCCGCCCCTGCGGCCGGGTTGCCACCGTCGAGACACGGCGTGCTCAGTCCCGCTGCCGAGCGTCACCGACGCCCCCAGCAGGCTCGGAGAGGACGGACACCCGCGGACGTCACCCAGCGCGGACCCGGGCACAGCGCGGACTGGGACACAGCGCGGACCGGCGCACAGCGCGGACCGGCGCACAGCGCGCTGAGCCTGTCGAAGCGCGCGGCTGGCGTCAGCGGAGATCCAGCTCGACCGCGGCCACCGCGAACGGCTCCAGCCGGACCGAGGTCCCGCCGCCGTCGACGGCCAGCTCGCCCCGGACGTCGCCGAGGTAGGTGGTCTGCCGGGCGGCGCGCACCGTCTGCCCGGGCAGGCTGAGGCGCACCTCGACCGGCTCGTCGGCGAAGGACTGCAGCCGCAGCTGCAGCGCCCCCTCCGCGCCAGCGCAGACGCTGACCAGCCTCACCCGCGGGTCGCCGACGTCCACCAGCTGCCGCACCGCCGGCGCGTCCTCATCCACCGGACCGCGGGCCAGCACCGGCACCGGCGGGTGCACCACCGCGGCGGCCGTCGCCGCGGCCAGCGCGGTGCTGCCCAGCGGTCGTCCGGCGGCCACCCCGACCGCGAACCGGAAGGTGGCGTCGAAGCCCTGCTGCACCGGGAAGTTGGTGTCCCAGACGTTGTTGTGCACCCAGGAGTAGATCGTGCCGGGCTGGCGCGGACGGGTGGAGTCGGGGAACGGGGCGTAGGGCAGGGCGATGGTCTCCGGGTGCACCAGCGGCGCGTCCGGGCTGACCCAGGCGACCGACCCGGCCGCGTCGTCCAGGCTCACCCAGTCGCGGATCGCGCGCATGTGCTGCGGCGCGCCGGGCACGTGCGCCAGCCCGTCCCCGGTGACGCCGCCGCTGACCTCGTAGCGCACCGTCGGTGAGTCGACGGCGAACGGGAAGGCGAAGAACGCGCTCTCCTTGGTCATCGTCGACGGCTTCCACAGCCGGTTCTCGATGTGCAGCACCGGCTCGCCGCGGCGCAGCCGCAGGGTGGTCCGGCCGCGGGAGATCCCGTCGGCGGCGAACTCCACCACCAGCCGCTGCTCCACCCCATCGTCGGTGCGCTCGAGCACCGCGCACGGACGGGCCAGGCTGCGCGAGCCGAGCAGCTCGAGGTAGGGCCCGGTCTCGGTCTTGTTGGACTGGTGGTTGAAGCCGCCGGCGCTGGTGTAGGTGTCGTAGACGTAGCCGTTGAAGCCGACCACCGCATCGGCGTCGACCAGCTCCCTCCCGGTCGCCAGCTCGACGATCGAGGCGATGCAGCTGCGCCGCTCGTCGAAACGCACCCGCAGGTGCTCGTTGGTCAGGGTGAGCAGCTCGCTGCGCGGCAGGTCGGGCAGCACGGCCGCGTCGGTGTCGTGGTCGACCTCCACCCCGGGCAGGCCCTCGTCCATGCTGTGCTCGGCGCCGTCGCTGGCGTGGCGGTCGACCGGGACGACGTCGAGGCGCACCATCCCGACGCCGGGGACGTCCGGCACCGCGACCCGCAGCCAGCGTCCGGCCTGGCGGTGGGTGACATTGGTCTGCGGCTCGCTGGTGAGGGGCAGCGCCTCGCCGGTGCGGGCGTCACGGACCTCGACCTCGGTGCCGTCGGCCACCACCGACTCCCGCAGCAGGAAGCGCACGGTCGTCGTCTGCGGCCAGGTCTGGGTGTTGAGCGCGTACACCGTCTCGACCGCCCCGGCGGCCCGCGGCAGCTGCGCCCCGAGCACCGCCTGCGACCGCTCGAGGAAGGCCTCCGAGCGCTCCTGGGCGGCCAGCGCGTGGGCGGACTTCCAGTGCCACTGCTGCTCACCCGAGCTCCCGCCCTCGTCGGCGGACAGCCAGGAGTTGGAGGCGCCCCAGGTGTGCTCGTTGAACAGCGAGATCGACTCGTAGGTGCGGCGGGCGTGCACCGGCTCGGCCGCGTCGGCGCTCCCGCCGAGCAGGCGCCCGGCCGAGGAGAGCACCTGGGCGTCGGTGACCCGGGCCTGCGCGCCGCGGACCAGCGCCTGCGGCAGCGCGGCCGAGCCGACGCCCTCCACCCACCAGTCGCCCCAGTCGCCCTCGAAGGTCTCCAGCTGGTCGCCCAGGCGCTGCTCGGCGTCGGTGAAGAAGTCGGTGTTGGTCGACATCCGCAGCTTCGGCCACTCCCAGGTCTCGTTCCAGCGCCGGACGATGCTCGCGGCGGTGAGCCGGGCCGGGGCGTTGTCGCCGATCCAGCCCTGGGTGCGCAGGTGCAGGACGTCCCAGGGGTAGGGCTGGCGGGCGGTGACCGGGTCGCCGTGCCAGCCGAAGACACCCGGCGGGTAGGGGTAGGCGTTACGCGCGGTGGAGGCGAGGTAGGACGGCAGCAGCCGGTCGACGGTCTCGTAGCGGTCGGCGAAGCCGAGGAACGGGCCCTCCATGTAGGCCAGGCCGTGCGGGCTGTCGGTCATCCACACCGTCACGGTGTCGCCGGCCGGGGTGGTCCAGCGGAACAACCGGGGCAGGTGCTCCCCGCCGCTGGTGTGCGGCATCGAGCGGCCGGCCCAGTTGTGGGCCACCGCGAGGTAGCGCACACCGACCTCGCCGAGCGCGGCCGGCAGCCCGACCACGGTGCCGGGGACGTCGGTCTGCATCGCGGCGCTGAACGGCAGCCCGAAGCGGTCACGGACCTCCCGCGCAGTGCGCAGCAGCTCGTGCAGCTCGTCGGTGGAGCAGGTGTCGGTGTGCAGGTTGTACGGCATCGCGGTCAGCTCGATCTGCCCGGCCCGCACCCGCTCGCAGAACTCCTCGACGTCGGCCTCGGGACGCAGCTCGGCCCACTGGGCGAAGCTCCACAGCGACTCCACCGCCCACCGGAACCGGGACTCCTCGGGCCAGTCGTCGGTGGCCCGCGCCAGCTCCAGCACCGAGTCGAGGTAGGCCCGCTGCTCGGCCTGGATCCGCGGCTGGGGGTCGGTGTAGCCGATGTCGAGGTGGGAGTGGTGCACCAGGTGGATGGTCCACTCCCGCGGGACGTCGGTGACCACGTCGAGGACGACGCCCTCGCCGAGGGTCGGCAGCGACAGCCGCAGCTTGCGCTCCTCCGTGCTGAACGGGACCAGCAGCCGGAGGCTGCCCGCCGGACCGTCCACCGGGCGGACGGGCACGGGGTCGCCGCCGACGTCCTCGAGCCGGACGTCCTCGGCGCGGACGGGTGTGGTCAGCCGCGGCGGCAGGTCGAGCCGCAGCGCCCGCCACCGGGTGCCGTCGTGGTCGCGGCGGGTCATCGGCTCGCAGACGACCGCGAGCTCGCCCTCGGGGAGGGTGAGGGTGGCGCACGCGCTGACGCGCAGCATGCCGTCGCGGGCGTCGTCGCCCGACCAGGGGCGGGCGGAGATGAGGGCCTTGTCGTCCGGCACGGTGAGGTCCTTCCGGGTCAGCGGGTGCGCGGGGGGCCGGTGCGTGCGGCGACCGGCGAGGGGGCTGGGATCAGCGGGGGTGCAGGGTGCGCGCGGACGGAGGACGGGCGCGTCGCCCGACGGGACGGCCGTCGGCCCATCGCGCTGCTCCTTCCACGTCGAAGCGGGTGCAGCAGCAAGGTAACGATAACGCGCCGGCTCCGGCAAGGGGGTGGCCGCAGACCGGGGCGGGGCGGGAGGATGCCGGGGTGACCCAGCCCCCGACCATGCGCGACGTCGCCGCGCACGCCGGCGTCTCGCCGATGACGGTCTCGCGCACCCTGCGCGACGAGCCGACCGTCGACCCGGCGCTGCGGGCCCGCGTCCTCGCCGCCGTGGACGCCCTGGGCTACCGGCGCAACGACTGGGCGCGGGGGTTGCGGGCCGGCAGCGCGACCGGGCTGCTCGGACTGGTCGTCACCAACCTGGGCAACCCCTTCTACTCCCAGCTCGCCACCGGCGTGGAGGAGGTGGCGGCCGAGCACGGGCTGCAGGTGCTCCTCGGCACCTCCGGCGAGGACGGCAGCCGGGAGCGGGCCGTGGTGGACGGGCTGGCGTCCCGGCGCGTCGAGGGGCTGGTGGTGGTGCCGGCCGGAGACGACCAGGAGCACCTGTCGCGGGCCCGCCTGCACGACCTGCCGGTGGTGCTGGCCACCAGCCGCGGCTCCTCGCCGGAGGTCGACTCGGTGGTGGTCGACGACTTCGGCGGCGCCCGGGAGGCCAGCCGCCAGCTCGTCCTCGAGGGGCACCGCCGCACCGCCTTCCTCGGGCTGCCGCACCCGTCCTGGCCCGGGGCGGAGCGCCGCCGCGGGTTCCTGGCCGGCCAGACCGAGTGCGGCGTCGAGGTGGCCGAGGAGCTGCTCGTCGACCTGCCGGCCGAGACCGCCGCGGCCGACGCGCGGATGTGGCGGCTGATGGCCGCACCCGATCCACCGACCGCCGTGCTGGCCGCGAACAACCGCAACACCCTGGCCGCCTGCCGCTGGGTCGCCGCGGCCGGCGTCCCGCTGCGGGTGGTCGGCTTCGACGACATCGCCACCGCTCCGCTGCTGGCGATGCCGGTCTCGCTGGTCAGCTACGCACCGGCGGAGGTGGGACGCCGGGCCGCCGCACTGCTGCTGCAGCGGCTGCGCAGCCGCGAGGAGCTGCCGCCCCAGCACGAGGTGGTGGCCACGCACCTGGTCCACCACGGCGACCCGCTGCATCGTCGCTGAGCCTCGACAATGCGGTGGCCGCGCGGGACGGCGCCGCACTAGCGTCGGTGCGATGGATCTGGTCTTCCTGCACGGCGTCGCCGCCGCGGGCAAGCTGACGGTGGCCCGCGCGCTGGCCGCCCGGCTGCACTACGGCGTCTTCCACAACCACCTCGTGGTGGACGCGCTGACCGCGGTGTTCCCCTTCGGCTCGCCCCCGTTCGTCGACCTCCGCGAGCGGTTCTGGCTCGCCACCTTCGCCCGGGCGGCCGCCGCCGACGTCTCGCTGGTCTTCACCTTCGCCCCCGAGGTGACCGTCCAGCCGGGCTTCCCCGAGCGGGCCCGCCGCAGCGTCGAGGACGAGGGCGGCCGTGTCCACTTCGTCGAGCTGGTGCTCGACCCGGCCGAGCAGGAGCGGCGGATCGGGCTGCCGAGCCGGCACGAGGTCGGCAAGCTCACCGACCTGGAGACGCTGCGCCGGCTGCGGCGGAGCGCCGTCGAGGTCGAGCGGCCTCCGGTCGACCTGCGCATCGACACCGGCACCGCGCCCCCCGAGGAGGCGGCCGACCGGATCATCGCGGCCCTCGACCTCCGGCCGGTGCCGGCCTGGGAGCCGTTCCCCTCCTGACCCTGGTGCGGGACGCCGTCTGGTATACCTGCGGTATCGATACCTGAACGGAGATCCGGTGACCGTCATCGCTGCCGACATCGGTGGGTCGAGCACCAAGGTGGCCGAGCTCGACGGCCTGCGGGTGCTGCGCGCCTCCCGGCTGCCCCACCGTGGCGGCGAGGCCGACCTCGACGCGCTCGAGGCGTTGGTCCGCTCCTGGCAGGACGACCCCACCCCGGCCGGGCCGGTCGCCGCCGCCGGGCTCGCGCTGCCCGGCGTGGTCGACGCCACCGGGGTGATGCGCTCGGTGCACGACAAGGTCGGCTCGCTGGTCGACCGCGACCTCGCCGGTGAGGTGGGCGGCTGGCTCGGCGTCCCGGTGGCGGTCGACAACGATGCCCGCGCCGCCGGCTGGGGCGAGTACGTCGCCGGCGCCGGGCAGGGCGCAGAGGTGCTGCTCACCCTCACCCTCGGCACCGGCGTCGGCTCCTCGCTGGTGGTCGGCGGCGTCGCGCTGCGCGACGGGCCCGGGCACCGCGGGGTCCTCGGCGGGCACCAGCAGCTGCTCCCCGAGGGACCGGCCTGCACCTGCGGCCGGCACGGCTGCCTGGAGGCGCTGGCCTCGGGCTGGGCGCTGCCGCGGGTGGTGGCCGAGCGGCGCGAGCACCACCCGCCCTCGAGCCTCCCCGACGACCCCGGCTTCGCCCGGGTGGTCGAGGGCGCGGTCACCGGCGACCCGCTCGGACGGGCCGTCCTCGACGAGCTGGTCGGCTGGTGGGCGGTCGGGATCGCCAACGCCTGCGCGGTCGTCGGACCGGACCGGGTGGTGCTCACCGGTGGGCTCGCGAGCGCGGCCCCGCACGTCCTCGACGACCTCCGCCGCCGGGTCGAAGCACTGGTGTGGGAGCCGTCCGCCGCACCCGACCTGCGGGTGGCCCCCGACGTCTGGGCCTCCGCGACCCTCGGCATGGCCGACCACGCCCGCCACCTCCTCGGGAAGGACTGACCGTGCCCGGACACGGCAACTACGACCGCCACCCCGTCGTCGCCCTCGACGGCGACCACCCGCTCTGGACCGGCGACGCCGTCTGGACGCGGCTGGCTGAGCTGGCGCGCGCCACATCCTCCCCGCTCGCCGTCGACTGCTACCCCGGGGTCGACGTGGGCGCCGTGCGGGACGCGCTGTCCGCCGCTGACCCGGCGCTGCTGGTCGTCGACGTCGAGGAGGAGGCCGCCCTCAGCGCCAAGGAGCTCGACGAGCTGCTGGCCGACGAGCTGACCGACGACCGCGTGTTCGGGGTGCTGAGCCGACGTCGGATCGGCGCCTTCTTCCACCCCGGCGAGCTGGACCGGCTGCGCCACCAGCTGGCCCGGACCGACCGGCCGACCCTCGTCGTGGGCTGGGGTGCCAGCCTCGTCGTGCCCACCGACGCGCCGGTGGTGCTGGCCGACCTGCCGCGCTGGGAGATCCAGCAGCGGTTCCGGGCGGGCGCGGGGAACTGGCGGGCCGACAACGGCGAGGAGGACGTGCTGCGCAAGTACAAGCGCGGGTTCTTCGTCGAGTGGCGGGTCGCCGACGAGCACAAGCGTCCGCTGCTGGAGCGGTGCTCCCACCTCCTCGACACCACCACCGCCACCCCGAAGCTGGTCACCGGCGACACCCTGCGAGCCGGGTTGGCCCAGGCGGCGGCCCGTCCGTTCCGGCTCGTCCCCTTCTTCGACCCCGGCCCCTGGGGCGGCACCTGGATGGAGGAGGTGTGCGGGCTCGACCCGGCGCCGGGCGGGCAGAACTACGCCTGGTGCTTCGACGGCGTCCCCGAGGAGAACAGCCTGCGACTCGGGCTCGATGGCGAGCACGTCGAGATCCCCGCCCTCGACCTGGTGCTGCGGCACCCCCGCGACCTGCTGGGGGAGCGGACCTTCGCCCGGTTCGGCGCGGAGTTCCCGATCCGGTTCGACTTCCTCGACACCATGGGCGGGGGCAACCTCTCCCTGCAGGTGCACCCGACCACCGACTACATCCAGCGGCACTTCGCGATGCCCTACACCCAGGACGAGTCCTACTACCTGCTCGACGCCGAGCCCGGGGCGCAGGTCTACCTGGGGCTGCGCGAGGGGGTCGGGCTCGACGACGTCCGCGCGGCGCTGGAGGAGGGGCAGGCCGGGGGCGAGGTGGCCGCCGACCGGCTGGTCAACACGTTCCCCGCGCGTCCGCACGACCACTTCCTCATCCCCGCCGGGACGGTGCACTGCTCCGGCGCGGGCTCGATGGTGCTGGAGGTGTCGGCGACCCCGTTCATCTTCACCTTCAAGCTGTGGGACTGGGGACGCCTCGGGCTGGACGGGCGTCCGCGACCGATCCACCTCGAGCACGGGCTGGCCAACATCGACGTCCGCCGCGACACCGCATGGACCCGGCAGAACCTCGTCGGGCAGGTCGAGGAGGTGGACGCCGGCGACGGCTGGAGCGAGGAGCGCACCGGTCTGCACGAGCTGGAGTTCATCGAGACCCGCCGCCACACCTTCACCGCACCGGTCGAGCACGACACCCGCGGCACCGTGCACGTGGTCAACCTGGTGCAGGGCGAGGCGGCCGTGGTGGAGTCGCCCGGTGGGGTCTTCGCCCCCTACGAGGTGCACTACGCCGAGACCTTCATCGTCCCCGCCGCCGTCGGCCGCTACCGCATCCGCGGCACCGGCGCCGGCCCCTGGCGCACCCTCCGCGCCTCCGTCCGCGACACCGAACGCACCTGACCCTCGCGCTCGCGCTTCGACAGGCTCAGCGCGCTGTGGTCGAGCTCAGCGCCCAACCCGCCCCAGCGCCCTGAGCCTGTCGGCGATCGCGGCTGGTGGTGCCGCTGGCCGACCGGCCCGACCCCAGCGCCCTGAGCCTGTCGAAGGGCGATCGCGCCCTCCAAGAACTGTTCATAGAAGCCAGACATGGCCCATATCGGCACATCTGGCCGCTATCGACAGGTTTCGGTAGGGGCGACGCTCATCCGTCGGCGGCCCGGGCGGCGCGGGAGGCCAGGTCGGCGAAGGCCTCCCGCAGCTCGGGAGGGTCGAGCACCTCGACATCCGCGTCGAAGCGGGCCAGGGTGGCCGCCAGCCCGGCCCACGACCAGGAGCCGAGCGTGACCCGGCACCGGTCCTCGCCGAGCGGCTCCACCGTGCCGTCGCCGACGAAGGGCACCACCTCCGACGCCGGCAGGTCCAGCACCACGGTGCCCCGGCAGGGCCACCCCGTCGACCCGTCGGCCGCCCCGCGGAACCGCGCGTCGAGGAACGCGCCGACGTCGCCGCCGGGCAGCTCCCGCGGGGTGAACCGTGGGCCGTTCGGTGTCCGCGGCCGGATGCGGTCGACCCGGTACACGCGCCAGTCCTCCCGCTCGGCCGACCAGCCCACGAGGTACCAGCGTCCCGCCCGGACGACCACGTGGTGCGGCTGCACGCGCCGCCGCGGCTGCGGCCCGCTCGACCCCCGCCCGTCCGGAGCCGGGTCCGTCCCAGGCTCGTAGTCGAAGCGCAGCTCCTCCCGCGCCCGGATCGCCGCGGTGATCGCCAGCACGACGCCCGGGTCGACCGCCGCTCCCGCGCCGTCCCCGGGGACGACGGCGGTGAAGTCCAGGGCGTCCACCCGCTGCCGGAGCCGCGTGGGCAGCACCTGCCGCAGCGTGGTCAGCGCCCGCGCCGCCCCCTCGGCCACCTCCGCGCCGGTCCCGACGGCCGCCCGCAACGCCACCGCCACGGCGACCGCCTGCTCGTCGTCGAGCAGCAGCGGCGGCAGCTGGCTGCCCGCGTCCAGCCGGTAGCCGCCGGCCGGACCCATCAGCGCGCGGACCGGGTAGCCGAGCTCCCGCAGCCGGTCGACGTCCCGGCGCAGCGTGCGGTCGCTGACGCCGAGCCGCTCGCTCAGCGCCAGGCCGGACCAGTCCCGGCGAGCCTGCAGCAGCGACAGCAGGGTCAGCAGACGTCCGGACGTCTGGGCGGAGGAACTGGTCGGCACGGGCTCGACGATGCCACGAGTAGCGGACACTCCCTGTCCTGCACCGCCGACAGAGTGGGTTCGTCGCCGGGAGGTCCGGCACAGGCATCGAAGGAGTCGACATGTCCCTCACCACCGTCACCCACCTCAACTTCCGCGGCCGGGCCGCCGAGGCGCTCGGCTTCTACCAGTCGGTCTTCGGCGGCGAGCTGCAGGTGACCCGCTACGCCCAGCTCGGCATGCCCGCCGAGGCCCCGGACGCCGACAAGGTCGTCTTCGGCCGGCTGTTCGCCGACAACGGCTTCCGCGTGCTGGCCTACGACGTGCCCGGCAGCGGGCCCGCGCCGGTCGAGCCCACGACCCGCCGCGAGCAGGGCCTCACGCTGACCAGCGAGCCGTTCTTCCTCTCCGTCCAGGGTCAGAGCCTGGAGGAGGTCCGCGGCTACTGGGACGGCCTGGCCGACGGCGCGACGGTCGTCGAGGAGCTGGCGCCCTCGGCCTGGAGCCCGGGCTTCGGCATGCTCACCGACCGCTTCGGCGTCACCTGGGTGCTCGACGTGGCGCCTGTGGTCGGGTGACCGGGGGCGCCCGCCTCAGCCGGCCAGGAAGCGGGCGTCCACCGCGGCCGACACCTCGACGTCCTCGGGGGCGAACGCCACCTCGGCCGCACCGCCGGACGCCGCGCCGGCGCGGGCGAAGGCCACCGGCGGGGCACCGTTCGAGGGCTCCAGCCCCCGGCCGAGCATGCCGGCGTCGGCGACCGCGACGGCTGTCACCGCACCGAGCCCGAGGGCGTCGGCGTAGGCCTGGGCCTTCTGCCGGGCCTCGGCCACCGCCTGGGCCCGGACGCGGTGGGTCAGCTCGGTCTTCCTCGCCTCGGTCAGCGCCCACTCGATCCGGTTCACCCGGACGCCGCGCACCTGCAGCACCTCGGCCAGCCACCGGCTGAGCACGCTGAAGTCGGCGAACTTCACCCGGACGTCGGCCGAGGCGTGGAAGACCAGCGGCAGCTGCTTGCCCTCGGAGTTCCACGGCCGGCGGGCCCAGGTGCGCAGCTGGTCGCTGGCCCACCAGGTGACCGGTCCGGCGCCCGGGTCGTGCAGCGGACGCACCCGCTCGGTCACGGCGCCGACGGCCTCGGCCACCCCGCCGTGCACGGCCGGCTCCTTCGGCCCCTCGAGCGCCACCGTGAGGTGCACGGTGCCGCGCTCGGGCGGCTGGAAGGCGCTGTACCGACCCCGGACCGTGACCTCCACCTGACTCATGGCCGGGAGGTTACGCCAGGGGTTAGGGTGATCGCGGTCACGTGGGTCGACGGCGATCCCTGCACCGGCCGTCCCAGCCCAGCCACGTCAGGGGGTCGCCATGTCGCTTCCCGTCGTCATCGACACCTCACCCGATCCGGAGCGTCCCGACCCGAACCGGCGCGAGATCCCGATCGCCAGCTTCGTCCGCCGGATGGGTCCGACCCGCACCGGCGCCCTGCTGCTCCTGCTCGCCACCGCACTGGCGATCGTGTGGGCCAACATCGCCCACGACAGCTACGAGACCTTCTGGGACACCCACCTCGTGCTCGGGGTGGGCGACCTCAGCCTCGACTTCACCCTGCACGCCCTGGTCAACGACGCGCTGATGGCGCTGTTCTTCTTCACCCTCGGCCTGGAGGTGCGCCGCGAGCTGACCATCGGTGAGCTGACCAGCTGGTCGCGGGCCGTCGTCCCGGTCGTCGCCGGCCTCTGCGGGCTGGTCGCGCCCGCCCTGCTCTACCTGCTGGTGGCCCGCGGCTCGGGCTGGGAGAGCGCCTGGGGCGTGGTGATCTCGACCGACACCGCCTTCCTCGTCGGGGCACTGGCCCTCATCGGCCCGCGGGCCGGCGGCCGGCTGCGGGTGTTCCTGCTCGCGCTGGCGGTGGTCGACGACATCGGCGCGTTGACGATCATCGCGCTGTTCTACACCGAGCAGTTCGACCCGGTGCCGCTGCTGGTGGCTGCCGCCGGCATGGTCGGCATCTGGTTCACCCGGCACCTGCCCAGCGGCCGCGCCCCGATCTACACCACCCTGGCGATCATCGTCTGGCTCGCCTTCCTCGCCTCCGGCGTGCACCCGAGCCTGGCCGGCATCGCCGTCGCGCTGCTGGTGCCGGTGTACCGGCCGAGCCGGCAGGACGTCGAGCACGCCCTCGCGCTGGCCCGCACCTTCCGCCAGTCCCCCACCACCGAGTACGCCCGCGCCGCCGCCAACAGCCTGCGCGAGTCGATCTCGATCAACGAGCGGCTGCAGTCGGCGTACGCCCCCTACGTCTCCTTCGTCATCCTGCCGCTGTTCGCGCTGGCCAACGCCGGGGTGCAGGTGTCGATGGAGGGGCTGGCGGCCGCGGCCGTCTCCCCGGTCACCTGGGGTGTCGTGGTCGGCCTGGTGGTCGGCAAGCTGATCGGCGTCCTCGGCTCCACCGCCCTGGTCCGGGCGCTGGGGATCGGCGAGCTCGGGCCAGGACTGACCCGCGGCCGGCTGGCCGGCGGGGCGGCGCTGTGCGGCGTCGGGTTCACGCTCTCGCTGTTCATCGTCGACCTCGCCATCGACGACGAGGCCGTCGCCAACCAGGCCCGGGTGGGCATCCTGCTCGCCTCGGCCATCGCCTTCGGGCTGGCGGCGATCATCTTCCGCCTCACCGAGCGCGCCCACCCGGCGGAGGAGGTCGGCCACGTGCTGCAGCGCCCGGTGACCGCGCGCGACCACGTCTACGGGCCGATGGACGCGCCGATGACGCTGGTGGAGTACGGCGACTTCCAGTGCGGCTTCTGCCTCAAGACCTCCGGTGCGATCCAGGAGGTGGTCCGCGAGCTCGGTGGGGAGCTGCGCTACGTGTGGCGCCACGCCCCGCTGCTGCGCTACCACCCGAACGCGGTCGCCGCGGCGGAGGCCTCGGAGGCGGCGGCCCGGCAGGGCAAGTTCTTCGAGTTCGAGCGCAGCCTGTTCGCCGACCAGCTGCACCAGCAGCCGCGCGACATGCTGCGCCGGGCCGAGGAGCTCGGGCTCGACGTCGACCGCTTCGAGGCCGACCTCGTCTCGCCCGGGGTGGCGGCGCGCGTCCGCGACGACATGCTGGACGCCGAGGCGATGGAGATCACCGCCGTGCCGACGATCTTCATCAACGGACGCCGCCACACCGGCCCGCACGACGCGCGCTCGCTGATCGAGGCCCTGCGCCGCGCCCGCGACACCGAGGACGTCTCCGTCGCGCGTCCGGAGGCCGACGCCGCCCGCTCCTGAGCCCTGGTCCGATGGGCGCGCCGTTGGTCCGCGCGGCCGAGCCCGCCGGCCCGGGCGTCCACCTCACCCGGTCGGGAGCTCGACGGTGAAGTGCCAGGTGCCGGGGCCGGACGACTCGGGCTCGCGGCCGGGGAGCCGCACCCAGACGCGGGTGCGCTCGGGGACCACCACCTCGACCCAGAGGGTGCGCTCCTGCCGTTCCCAGGCTGCGCCGAGGCGTCCCTGAGGGCCGTCGTAGAAGTACGACGCGTGGGTCAGGCTCTCCACCACAGCCGGCTCGACGGCGAACTCCCGCCAGCCGGGAGCCAGTCGCCGCACCCCGGCCACGCTGTCGTAGAGCCAGCGGGCCATCGCCCCCATGAAGTAGTGGTTGAGGGAACGGGACTCCGTCCCCCACATCTCCCGCAGCGTCTGCTCACCGCTCTCCATCCAGGCGCCCCAGCTGGGAGGGGTGACCTGCGAGGCCACGCGGACGGCGAGGTCGGCATGACCGTGACGGGTCAGCACCCCGAACAGCTCCGACAGACCCAGGCACCCGGCGTCGTGGTGGTCACCACGCTCGGTCAGGTCCCGGGCCAGCCGGTCGACGACCCGGCCGACCTCGTCGGGCGGGGTCAGACCCAGCGCGACGGGGAGGATGTTGGTGCTCTGCCGGTACCGCGGCTCGCGGTCGCTGGTGTACAGGCCCTGCTCCGCGTCGAACAGCTCGCGGTGGACGGCCGTCGCCAGCGAGGCGGCCGCGTCCCGGAGCCGGGTGGCGTGGTCGGTCCCCGAGTCGTCGCGCCATCCGGTGCGCTCGACCAGGTCTGCGGTCAGCACGAGCGCGCGGTGGAGGTAGCAGCTGGCTGCCATCCGGAGGTCGTCGTCCGGCGGCGTCCCGTGGCTGCCGGGCGCCAGGTAGTCCCCCAGCACCCCCGAGGTCAGCCCGTCGGAGGTGATGCGGCCCAGCTCGTGGTCGAGGTAGGCCAGCACCGGTCCCAGGTGGCGCTCGGCCAGGTCGGGACGGTCGTAGGTGTCCACCACGCGGTCCAGCAGGTACGGGTACAGGGTGGTCCACTCCGGGGCCGGCGCCAGCTCCCGGTAGCCCCAGCCGGGGCTCGGCACGATGACCGGGATCAGGCCCTTCGCGTCCTGGCTGTCGGCCATGTCGTCCAACCACTTGGTGAACAGGCGTGAGAGGTCGAACTGGGCGAGCATCGCCTCGGCCGCCACCTGGGCGTCCCCGGTCCAACCGTTCTTCTCGTACACCGGTGTGTCGGTGGGCACGTGGTGCAGGTTGTTGCGCACCGTCAGCCGCATCGCGGAGTCGATCCAGCTGAGCACCTCGTCGCTGCAGCGGAACGTGCTCACCTCGCGCACGTCGTTGTGGGCGTGCCGGGCCCTCAGCCCGACGCCGGTGGGGTCGGCCACGCCGTCCACCTGGACGTAGCGGAAGCCGGTGTAGGAGAACCGCGGCTCCCAGCGGAGGGGCTCCGCTCCGGTCACCACCTCCGACCGGTTGAAGCGCTCCGAGGCGACGTGGACGCTCTCCGCCTCGACCGACCCGTCCGGCCGCAGCCGCTCCCCGTGCTGCAGCCCCAGTGTCGTGCCGGCCGGCAGACCCGAGACGTCGACCTGCACCCAGCCAGCCAGGTTGCGCCCGACGTCGGCCACCAGCGGGCGTCCGCTGTCGCCGCCACCGAGCCAGCTCATCTCGTGGGTCTGCACCACCCGCACCGGCTCGTGCCGCTGGGGCACCAGACGCCCGGTCGGCGGGTCGACCAGCTCGACGGGCGCCCAGCCGTCGGCCGTGAAACCGGGGCTGTCCCACCCCACCGGGTCCATCCGGGCGTCGAAGGTCTCCCCCTCGTAGTAGGAGTCGAACCGGGTCGGCCCGCTCGTCCAGCGCCAGTGCGCGTCCGAGGTGACCACGTCGACGACGTGGCCGTCGGCGTCGAGGAGCTCGAGCTGGACCAGTGCCTTCCGCAGATCCCGCCAGGGTGCCTGCTCCCAGCGCCAGACGTTCACCGTCGTCATCGCGTAGAACCCGCGCCCCAGCTCGACCCCGATGGTGTGGTCTCCCGGGCCCAGCTCGACGGAGTAGGAGGAGTACAGGACGCGCGCGCCGTAGTGGCTCAGCCCGGACTCCAGCCGGGCGTCGGTGACCGGGGCGCCGTCCAGGGTGGTGCGGTGCAGGCCCAGCCCGGCCACGTGCAACTGGGCTGACCGGACGTCGGGCCCGGCGGTGAGGTCGCGGCGCAGCAGGGGAGCAGCAGGTCCGTCCTCCCCGGTGCTGATCCACTGGCCCCGCCACTGCACGTCCGGCTCGGCCTCGGTGGTGGTCATCGATGGTCCTCCTGTCGGGGGGGTGTCGGCGGCAGCAGGTCAGTGGGGGCCGCTGACCCATCCCTCACCGCAGGATCCACCCGCCGCGGCCGCGGCCAGGCTGACCTCGTCGCCGTCGCGGGTGAGCAGCGGGTCGTAGAACGCGGCGATCTCACGGGAGGCCTGCGGCACGTAGTGGAAGATCAGCGAGCGGCGGAACCGGTCGGTGCTGGTGTTCGGGAGCGAGCCGTGCACCAGGCTGCCGTGGAAGAACAGCACGTCACCGGCCCGCATCCGCGTCTGGTGGACCTCCACGTCCTCCGGCACCGGGACCTGCTCGCGGGTGAAGGAGAGGTCGCTGTCGGCGGGCTCCAGGCAGAGGATCTGGATCCGGTGGGAACCCGGCACGACCTTCAGGGCGCCGTTCTCGGCGTCGCAGTCGTCCACCGCGATCCAGGCGGCCAGGCAGGTCTCGGGATGGGCCTGCAGGAAGGCGTTGTCCTGGTGCAGCGCCTGCCCGCGGGCGGCCGGGGGCTTGAAGTAGAACATCGACTGCGCGGCGAGCGCCGGACCGATCAGCTGCTCCACGACGTCGAAGATCCGCTGGTCCAGCATCAGTCGACGGGCGATGCGGCCGACCTCGGTGTCCAGGCGGCGGTGCGGGTGGACGAAGCGGGGGTACCGGTTCAGCACGTCGTCCGCGCCGACGTGGTCGTCGTGGGCCCAGGTGTGGTCAGCCTCGACCTGCGCGGTGAAGACCTCCCGGATCTCCGCGACCTCGCTGCTGCTCAGCAACCCACGGAGCTGGACCACGCCGTTCTGCTCGTAGGCTCCGCGCGCGCCCTCCGGCGCGCTGATGATGGTGGTCATGGCTCCCATCCTGGTGCGGGCATCCCCGTCGTACCGATGGACAGGCAGGCTCAGTTCCTTCAAGATCCTGCTGTGCGAGCACCGCTGACGCTCATCCCGAAGGTGCCCCGGCTGGTCGGGGGCCGGCTGGCCGAGTCCGCGGGGTACCGGGTGCTGCGTCCCCAGGGCACGACCGACTGGCTGCTCGTCCACACCCGGGGCGGACGTGGACGGTTCGGCCGGCCGGACGGACCCGACGTGCTGGCCGAGCCGGGCACCGTGACCCTGCTGGCTCCTGGTACACCGCACGACTACGGCGTCGAGGACGAGCTGCGCTCCTGGGACATCATGTTCTGCCACGTCCATCCCCGCCCGGAGTGGAGCGTGCTGCTGGACTGGCCCAGCCCGGCACCGGGCATCGGACAGCTGCACCTGGACGCCGCTCTGCAGGAGCGCACCCTGCAGAGCTGGGACACCGCCGTCTACTGGTTGCGCTCAGGGCTCCCGCGGGCCGAGCTGTTCGCCATGAACGCCCTGGAGCTCATCCTGCTCTGCTACGACGGCCAGAACCCGCGGGCCATCCCGCTCGACCCACGGATCCGGACCGTGCTGGAGCACGTGGACCAGCACCTGGGCGAACCCCTCGACGTCTCCGACCTGGCGCTGGTGGCCCACCTCTCGCCGTCCCGGTTCGCCCACCTGTTCTCCGACCAGCTGGGGATGTCGCCGTCCCGCTACGTCGAACGGCAGCGGATCGCCCAGGGCCGGCTGCTGCTGGAGCACACCCGCCGGCCCGTGGCCGAGATCGCTCGAGCGGTCGGTTTCAGCGACCCTCCGTACTTCTCCACGCGCTTCAAGCGGCTGGTCGGTGTCACGCCGCTTCGCTACCGGCAGGGCGCCCGCTGACCGACGCCGACCGGCTCGGGGAGCCTCCGGTCGGCCTCCCGTGCAGCAGGATCTCGAAAGACTTGAGCACGTTCGTCGATGACCGGCCCGCGAGCCCGTCCGCAATCCTGGACCGCATCGCCGTTGCGGCTGACGCCCCCGCTGGACCGACCCGGCTGGCCGTCGCTGGACAGGCGCGACACCGTGGTCGTGGCTCACAGGAAGGCGCCGATGTCGAGGACGCGTAGGTGGGGAGCAGTGCCGAGCGGCGGGATCTCCCGCCGTGCGGCGCTCGGGGCCGGAGCCGTGGCGCTGGCCGGGCTGGGTGCCGGCTGCACCGTGGTGCCCTCGGGTCGCGATGCCGTCGCGATGCAGCCGAACAAGGAGCCGGCGGCCGGCCGGCGCACCGAGATCGAGGTGTACAACAACTTCGGCGCCGACGTCGGATCGGGGATCGTGCAGTGCGCGGCCGCGTTCGAGGCGGCCCAGGACGACATCGGCGTGCGGGTGACCTTCGCCCCCGCGGTGGGCGCCGGCGACACCGTGCCGCAGAAGCTGCTGACCGCCATCGCCGGCGGCCAGGCTCCTGACGTCGCCTTCTGCGACGCCGCCGTCACCCCGGCCTGGACCCGGCTGCAGATCATGACCGACCTGACACCGTACTTCGAGCGCGACGGGCTCCGGCTCGAGGACTTCTACGCCCCGTGCGCCGCCAGCATGGCCTACGAGGACCGGGTCTGGTCGCTGCAGTGGGATGCCGACCCCAACTTCCCCTTCTTCTGGAACAAGGGCCTGTTCGAGGAGTGCGGGCTGGACCCGGAGAAGCCGCCGGCGACCATCGAGGAGATCGATGCCTGCGCGAAGGAGATCGACCGGGTGGAGCGGGGTCGGGCCACCAGGATCGGGATCATCCCGTGGGACCAGTACGGCGCAGCCAACTCGATGCTCACCTGGGGATACGCCTTCGGGGGCGAGTTCTGGCAGGAGGGCACCAACCTGGTCACCCCCGACGACGAGCCCGTCGTGGCCGCGTTGGAGTGGATGGCCGCGTCGGCGGCCCGCGTCGGCGGCGCCGACGCGGTCTCGATCGCGCCGCCGTCGCTCACGTCGCACCCGTTCTCGACCGGGAACCTGGGCATGTCCTGCCTGGTGAGTGCCAACCTCCTGGAGATCCGGCAGCTCCACCCCGAGCTGGAGATCGGGGCCACCCTGCTGCCCTACCAGGCGCCTGCCACGGCACCCGGTCAGGGGGCCTGGCTGGGCGGGTGGTCGGCTTTCGTGCCCCGCTCGGCCAGCCAGCCCGACGCCGCCTGGGAGTTCATCAAGTGGCTGGCCGTCAGCGACGAGGGCACCCGGACCCAGTGGGAGAACATCGGCTTCCCGGTCGGCTACGCCAAGGCGGCGGTCAACGAGACCATCCGCAGCGACGAGAACGCCGGGATCTACCACCGGAACCTCGTCGACATGAAGAACACGCGGCCGTTGATCACCGTCAACAGCTTCTACAGCCAGCAGCTGGAGGAGAAGGTCCAGCGAGCCATCTACGGCCAGGTCGCCCCGGACGCGGCGATGCAGGAGGTCAAGGCCCTCACCACCCGTGAGGCCGAACGCTTCGACCGAGTGGGTGAGATGGGGTGAGCACCAGCACCACGAGCAGGGACCCCGTCGGCGCGGACGCGTCCCGCCCGCCAGCGGAGTCGTCCACCGGCGCCGGCACGACGGCCGGCAGAGGTCGGCGCCGGATGAGCCGGATGCAGCGCGACAACCAGCGCTGGGGCCTGATCTTCTGCTCCCCGGCGATCGTCGGGCTGCTGCTGCTCACCGTCTACCCGGTGCTGCGCTCACTGCAGGCCAGCTTCACCTCCGCGACCATGATGACCAGCGGTGACTTCATCGGTCTGAGCAACTACTCCGACCTGCTGGGCGACGACACCTTCTGGCGGTCGCTGGGCAACACCGTGTTCATCCTCGTCTGGTCGCTGCCGCTGAGCATCCTGGTCGCGCTGGCGCTGGCCCTGCTGCTCAACCTGGACGTCCGCGGCCGCTCGGTCTACCGCGTCATCTTCTTCGTCCCCTCCATCGTGCCGCTGGTCGCCACCGCGGTGGTGTGGAGCTACGTGTTCGACCCCCAGTACGGCATCCTCAACTCGCTGCTGGGCGCGGTGGGGATCCAGGGGCCGTCCTGGCTGGCCGACCCGGCCTGGGCCAAGCCCGCCCTGATCATCATCGCGATCTGGGGTGTGGGCGGGCTGATGGTGATCCTGCTGGCCGGGGTGCAGGACGTCCCCGCCCAGCTCTACGAGTCGGCGAAGCTGGACGGCGCAGGAGTGTTCTCCCGCTTCCGCCACGTCACGCTGCCGTTCATGTCCCCGCACCTGCTCTTCGCGCTGGTGACGGGTCTCATCGCCGGGTTCCAGTACTTCACCGAGGTGTTCGTCCTCACCAGCGGGCAGGGCGAGCCGGCCGGCTCGACGATGGTGGCGGGGCTGTACCTCTACCAGAACCTGTTCGAGTTCTTCAGGACCGGCTACGCCACCGCGATGGCCTGGGTCCTGTTCCTGCTCGCCGCGCTGACCGCCGTGGTGGTGTTCCGCACCGTCGGCCGCCGGGTCTACTACGGAGGCAGCTGAGATGTCGATCGTCCCCCGCACTGCCGCCGGCGCCACCGTCGAGCCACCCGGGCGCACCGACCGTCGGACGGCTGACGGCCGCGTCGTGGGCACTCCACGACGGCAACGGCGCTGGACCTGGCTGCTCACCGCACTGGCCAAGCACGCGACGCTGATCGGGCTGTCGGTGATCTTCCTCATCCCGCTGGTCTGGATGGTCACCGGCGCCTTCAAGACCGCTGCCGACCTCAACGCCTCGCCCACGGTCTGGTTCCCCGACCAGATCACGTTCGACAACTTCACCCAGGCCGCCCAGCTGTTCCCGCTGGCCCGCTACTTCTTCAACACCGCGGTGATCTGCATCTTCTCGATGGTGGGCGCGGTGGCGTCCTCGGCGATGGTCGGCTACGGCCTGGCCCGCATCGAGTGGCGGGGCCGCACCGCGTTGTTCGTGGTCATCCTGGCCACGACCATGGTCCCGTTCTACGTGACCATGCTGCCCGTCTTCGAGATCTGGCGGGCAGTGGGTCTGACCAACACCTGGCTGCCCCTGATCCTGCCGCAGTTCCTCGGGGTGCCGATCTACATCTTCCTGCTGCGCCAGTTCCTGATGTCGCTGCCCAAGGAGCTGTCCGAGAGCGCCCGGATCGACGGGGCCAACGAGTGGCAGATCTTCACCCGGGTCACGCTCCCGCTGATCAAACCCGCCCTGGTCGCGGTCGGGCTGTTCCAGTTCCTCGCGTCCTGGAACGACTTCCTCGGGCCGCTGATCTACCTCTCCGACGCCCGGCTGTACACGGTCTCGCTGGGGCTGAACTTCTTCCGCGGCGAGTACAGCACCGAGTTCGGCCCGCTGATGGCCGTCAGCACCCTGGCCGTGGTGCCCATCGTCGTGCTGTTCTTCTTCGCCCAGCGCACGTTCATCGAGGGCATCACCCTGACCGGCGTCAAGGGCTGACGACCGCGTCGCCGACAGGGCGTCGGCCTCGGCCGGGTGCGACCGCGGACGGTCGGCCGCCAGCCGGGAGCCCGGGTCAGCGGCCGGTGAGCCGCTGCGCGATCTCGTCGGCGAACTCGCGCTCGGAGTCGTCCTGCGGGGCGTAGCCGACGACCCGCCGGGCGTTGGCGGTGCTCCAGAAGGTGCGCGCGTTGGCCGAGACGCCGTAGAAGATCTGGAACGGCACCCCGTGCTCGTCGTCCACCGAGGCGGCCTCGATCGAGCGGACGTAGAGCTGCTGCAGGTCGCGCGGGCTCACGTAGCCGGCGAGGTCGCGGTGGAAGTCCGCGACGGGCCGGTCGATGAAGTCGGCGGCGCGGATCGGTCGCGGGGCGACGATGCGGATCTGCACGTTGGGCAGCGCCGGACCGATCTGCCCGGTCGCGTACAGGAAGCCCATCGACTCGTACGCCACCTTGGCCCAGCCGTACCAGGAGTCGGGACGCGGGTAGTCCTCCGGCCCGACCCGGTCGACCAGCCCCTCCCGCCACGGCCGCTCGTACCACTTGCTGGCCTGGTTGGTGCTCGTCACCACCACCCGCCGCACACCCGCCGCCTGTGCCGCCTCGTACACGCGTGCGGTGAGCTCGACGTTGCGCCGCTCGGCCGCGTACGACGGCGTCTCCGGCTTGAGGTGCCCGCAGTGCACCACGGTGTCGATCCCCTGGCAGAGCGCGTCGAAGCGTCCCTCCGGGTCGTCGAGCGCGTCCACCACCTCGACGTCGGGCAGCTCGTGGCCGTCCCGGTCGGTGCGGCGGACGTCCACCAGGGTGAGGTCGTAGCGCTCGCGGAAGGCCGGCAGCAGCTGCCCGGCGATGTAGCCGGTGGCCCCGGTCAGCAGGACACGGCGTCGGGTCTCGGTCATGGTCGCGACCCTAGGCGTCCGTCCTGCCCCCGCTCCGGCCACCCCGCCCGTCCTCGGCCCGCTGCCCGCCCACCCGGGATCCGCGAGTGTGGCTGAATCGTCGGCTCGGGCTGCCGGCGTCCGACGGTCCGTCCACACTCGCCGCCGCGACGTCCACGCGGTGCAGCGTGATCCGCCGCGAGTGTGGCTGAAGCGTCGTCTTTACCTGGTCAGACCGACGGTTCGTCCACAGTCGCGGCTCGGACGTGCGTGGGTGCGGTATTCCTTGTACTCAATGCCACGCCAGCACGGCAGGCTAGGCGCCGGTCCGACTGCGGGTGTGGCCGGAACGTCGGCTTGCGGGCTCGGCAGCGACGAGTTGACCAGACCGGTGCGCCCGGGCGGGGTGAGGGCGGTCAGCGCGGCGCGTCGGGGTCGCGGTCCTGCCACCGCGCCCAGGACTCGGGGTGGTCCGGTGGCAGGTCGGGGAACTCCGGCGGGGCGGGCACCGGGTCGGGCAGCGGCGTGCGGGCGGCCGCCCCCTCCAGCACGGTGCGCAGCTCGGCGTCGTCGAGGTGGCCCTGCCGGTGCGCCAGGTCGACGCCGTCGAGCAGTGCCCGATCAGCGGGTCGACGGCTCAGCCGGTCCACCGCGCCCGGGTGCTCGGCCGGGACGCTGAGCAGCAGCAGGTCGTCGGTCAGCCGGTGGTGCCGGGTGATCGCGTCGTCGCGGAGCTGGGCGAGGGCGATCCGTCCCGACAGCAGCTCGGCCTGCCGCTGCACCATCAACCGGGACGGCCAGGGCCCGCCGCGGTAGACGTCGTGCACCGCCTGCACGAGGTGCTGGCGCTCCCGCGGACCCATCCCCACCATGAGGTCGGCGCACCACACCCGCAGGTAGGTCTCCAGCGAATCGGGCAGCGGCCGGTCGGTGTCGGGCTCGGGGGTGCTCACCGGCTCCAGTGAAGCAGCCCGGACGGTCAGCAGCGGGCGGGCGGGGTGCTCAGGTGGTGCCGCGCAGGATCAGCCGCCAGGGCACCGAGATCCGCGCCGGACGCTGGGGGACGGGTCGGGTGGTCGGGTGTGGGGCGTCGGTCTTCGACAGGCTCAGGACGCCGGGCTTGGCGTCCTTCGACAGGCTCAGGACGCTGGGGTGCGCTGGAGCTGGGGGACGGGGAGGCCGAAGCCGGGGCGGTCGGGGACGGTGAGGTGGCCGTCGGCGAACTGGTAGGCGGTGTCGTCGACCAGGTCGGTGGTGCCGGGGACGCCCTCGACCACCTCGACGTTGCCGAGGCCGGCGGCGAGCTGGGCGGCGTACAACGTCTTCAGCGGACGTCCCCAGGCGTGCGGGGAGGCGACGGTGCCGATCCGCTCCAGCTCCGGCATCAGCGCCCGCCACCGGGTCAGGCCGAAGGACATCACGTCCATCAGCAGCACATCGATGTGCCCGGCTGCGGCCACCGGCAGCAGCGCGTCCACGTCGGGGGAGGTCTCACCCTCCGCGATCCGGGTGCTGGGGCTCACCTCGTCGAGGTGGCGACGCAGGGCGGCGAGGTCGTCGGGGTCGTCGAGGAACGGCTCCTCCACCCAGTACAGGTCGCAGTCGGCCACCTGGTCGAGGTAGCGGCGGAAGCCGTCCAGGTCGTAGCCGTCGTTGGCGTCCACCAGCATCTTGGCGTCGGGGAACGCCTCGCGCACCGAGCGGGTGATGAGGACGTCCCGCTCGTCGCCGTCGGACCGGCTCATCCACCGGTTGCCGCGGCCGATCTTGAGCTTGAAGCTGCGGTGCCCCAGCTCGGCGTCGGACCGGCAGTTCTGCACCGCCACCGCGGCACCGACGGGGGCGTCCTCGGGGTCGAGGTCGTCGAAGTAGATGGCGCCGTCGTAGACCTCGACGGTGGTCGCGCCGCGGCTGCCGAGCAGGGCGTGCACCGGCAGGTCGTGCACGACGCCGAGCAGGTCGTGCAGGGCGATGTCGAGCCAGGCGTGGTCGAGGTCGCGGACGCCGGTGGCCGGGTCGACCAGCTCCGACAGCGGCCGTCCGACCACCGACCGCGGGTCGCCGGCGCCCTCGGTGAGCCCCCAGCCGACCTGCCCGGTGTCGGTGCGGAGCACCGCGACGGCCGACTCACCGCCGCTGCCGTGGCTGCCGAGCCGGGCGTTGCGGCCCACGGTGCGGGGGTAGCGGGTGGGCAGGCGGTGCAGGTCGACGGCGGTGACGACCGGGTCGGAGGCGCTCATGGCCCCATCCTTGCGGCGTCGGTCGTCGGCGTGCCGCGGCGCGCGCACGGATTTCGCGCACCAGTCGCCGCTCTCACCCAGCCCTCCCGCGGCACCACGGTGGCCCGGGGCGGGCAGCAGCCGACCGTGGAGCGGATTCCCGGGGCTGCCCGGCTCAGCGCTCCCGGGCGTTGAGCCGGGCCGCCTGCCGGGTCAGGTGGTCCCGCTCGGCCGCGCTCGACGCCTTCCGCGCCGCCTCGGCGTACAACCGGGCCGCCGTCACCGGGTCGCCGTCCTGCTCGTGCAGGTACGCCGCGGCGGCGGTGTGGCGGGGGAGCGCCGGGTCGACCTCGGCCAGTGCGGCCAGCCCGGCCCGGGGCCCGTCGGCCTGGCCGACCGCGACCGTCCGGTTGAGCCGGACCACCGGGTTGTCGCTGAGCCGGAGCAGCTCGTCGTACCACTCCACGATCTGCACCCAGTCGGTCTCCTCGGCCGTCGGTGCGTCGGCGTGCAGTGCGGCGATCGCGGCCTGGGCCTGGAACTCCCCGAGCCGGTCGCGGGCCAGGGCGGCCTGCAGCACCTCGACGCCCTCGGCGATCAGCCGGGTGTCCCAGCGGCTGCGGTCCTGCTCGGCCAGCGGCACGAGGCTGCCGTCGGGGGCGGTGCGGGACGGCCGTCGGGCGGAGTGCAGCAGCATCAGCGCCAGCAGCCCGGACACCTCCGGGTGGTCGATGACGGTGGCGAGCTGGCGGGTGAGCCGGACCGCCTCGGCGGCCAGGTCGACGTCGCCGGAGTAGCCCTCGTTGAAGACCAGGTAGAGCACCCGCAGCACGGTGGCGACGTCACCCGGCTGGTCGAGGCGGACGCCGGAGACGGTGCGCTTGGCCCGGCTGATGCGCTGGGCCATGGTCGCCTCGGGCACCAGGTACGCCTCGGCGATCTGGCGGGTGGTCAGCCCGCCGACCGCCCGCAGGGTGAGCGCCACCGCCGACGACGGGGTCAGCGCGGGGTGGGCGCAGAGGAAGTACAGCTGCAAGGTGTCGTCGGCGGACGCCGCGGGTCCGGGTGCCGGCTCGGCCTCGAGGACGTCCTCGCGCCGGCGGCGGGCGGTCTCGGACCGGGTGGCGTCGAGGAAGCGGCGCCAGGCCACGGTGACCAGCCAGCCCTTGGGGTCGCGCGGCGGGTCGTCCGGCCACACCCGCAGCGCCTCGACCAGTGCGTCCTGGACGGCGTCCTCGCCCGCCGCGAAGTCGGCTCCACGGCGGACGAGGACCCCGATCACCTCAGGGGTGAGGCGACGCAGCAGCGCCTCGTCCATGTCGACGGGTCCGAGGTCACTCGGTGATGGTCGGCGGCTCGGTGAGGAAGGGTCGCACCTCGAGCCACTCGTGGATCGGCTTGCCGTCCTTGCCCGGCGCGGCCGACAGCTCACCGGCGAGCTCGACGGCCCGCTCCCAGCTGTCGACGTCGATGACCATCCAGCCGGCGATGAGGTCCTTGGTCTCGGGGAACGGCCCGTCGGTGACCGGCGGACGTCCCTCGCCGTCGTAGCGGACGAACGCGCCCTCGGGCGAGAGCGCCTGCCCGTCGACGTACTCGCCGGTGGTCGCGAGGCGCTTGGCGAAGTCGTCCATGTACTGGATGTGGTCCGACACCTCCTGAGGTGACCAGGTGTCCATCGGGTGGTCGTTCACACCCTTCGGGGCGCCGCGGTAGTGCTTCAGCAGCAGGTACTTCATCGTCGTCCTCCATCGTGTGGTGCGGCCCATTCTGGCCGCGCTCACCCCGGGGACGGAGCCCCCTCGACGTTCTCGACATCGTCGCCGGAACTTTCTCGGGATCTCTCCCCGGGACGTCCCCAGCCGACCGGCAGCGAGGCGCGCACGCGCCCGGCCACCTCGGCCGGCGCCAGCTCGGAGGTGTCGAGGACGAGGTCGAACGGCTCGTCCCCGATGACGTCGAGGTGGCCGCGCGCGTTGCCGAGGTGCTGCCCGCGCCGGCGTCCGCGCTCACGCTCCTCGAGCACCTCCAGCGAGGCGGTCAGCCGCACCCAGTGCTGGTCGTGACCGGCGAGGTCGCGCCGCCAGCCCGGCAGCACGGTCCCGTCCAGCGGCATCTCGTCGAGGACGACGTGGTTGCCCGCCTCGAGCAGCGCCCGCACCGCCAGCCGCATGCCAGCGAGCAGCCGGACGCCCGCCTCGCCGTAGCGGATCCGGGCCACCGGACGTCCGTCGGCATCGGTGCGGTCCTCGTACCACATCCCCGGTCCCGGCCCGCGCGGGTGGCCCGCCCAGTGGTGCGGGAACGCGTTGAGGAACAGGTCGATGCCGACCACCAGGTGCGGCTCGGGCAGCAGCGGCTGCAGCGCGGCGGCGGCCGAGGTCTTGCCGACGCTCGAGGTGCCGACGAGGGCGATCAGGTGGCCGGTCACCCGCCCAGTCTGGGCTCAGCGAGGGTCGGCGTCGACCGGTCCGAGCGGACGCGCCCGGTCTGCCTCGCCTGTGTCGAGGTGGGCGGCCCGCAGGCCGTCGAGGAGCACGCCGGTCATGTCCAGCCCAGACCCGCCGTGCTCGTCGGACCGGCTGTCGGCGAGGCGGATCAGAGCGGGGACGAGGTCCTCGGCGCGGACGTCCGCACGGATGACGCCCGCACGCGCGCCGGCGTCGAGGATCTCCTGCACCCGCGGGGCGAGCGCGGCGAGGAAGTACGCCGGCAGCGGCCGGTAGGCCGGGTCGCCGGAGTGCAGCGCGCTGGAGAAGCCGCGCTTGGTGGCGACGAAGCGGGCGAGCCGGTCCGCCCACAGCCGCAGCGCCTCCAGGGGCGGGTGCTCGCGCCCGAGGCGTTCGGCCTCTGCGACGACGGCGTCCACCTCGCGCCGGAACACGGCGATGATCAGGTCGGAGCGCTGCGGGTAGCTGCGGTAGATCGTGCCGACACCGACCCCGGCGCGCGCGGCGATGTCGCGCATCGGTGCGTCGACCCCCGCCTCCGCGAACACCGCCTTCGCCGCCTCCAGCACCGCCTCGGTGTTGCGGACGGCATCCGCGCGTCGGCGGCGGGGCGCCGGTGCGGACGCGGCGTCGTCAGTCTGCATCGCTCTCCTCGGTGACAACTGGAACATTGTTCCGTATAGTTGTGGACGGACGTTCCGTTTCCGCCCAGGGTAGCCGCGCCTCCGCGGCACCCGCCAGCCTGAGGAGAATCCCATGCAGCACCGTCCGCTCGGCCGCACCGGCATCCACGTCTCGCCCTTCGCGCTCGGCGCGATGATGTTCAGCTCGTTCGGCACCACCGACCAGGACGAGGTGGACCGCATGGTCGCCCGTGCCCTGGACGCCGGCATCAACCTCGTCGACACCGCCGACGCCTACGCCGAGTCGGAGGAGCTGCTCGGGCGGGCCCTCCGGGGGCGCCGCGACCACGTCGTCCTCGCCTCGAAGTTCTCCCGCCCGATCGGTGACGACCCCAACGCGCGCGGAGGCTCGCGGCGCTGGATCATGACCGCAGTCGAGAACTCGCTGCGCCGTCTGCAGACCGACCACCTCGACCTCTACCAGATGCACCGGCCCGACCCGCTGACCGACGTCGAGGAGACCCTGTCGGCACTCACCGACCTCGTGCGCAGCGGCAAGGTGCGGGCGATCGGCACCTCCGACATGCCCGCCTCCGACATCGTCGAGGCGCAGTGGGTCGCCGAGCGCCGTGGCCTCGAGCGGTTCCGCACCGAGCAGCCGCACTACTCCCTGCTCGACCGCACGATCGAGCGCGAGGTGCTGCCCGTGGCCCAGCGCTTCGGGATGGGCACGGTGATCTGGAGCCCGCTCGCCAGCGGGATGCTGACCGGCCGGGTCCGTCGCGGGCAGGAGAGCGACCTGCGCCGCACCCGGATGTTCGCCGCGCTGCGCGACGAGCGCCGCATCGACGCCGTCGAGCAGCTCATCGCCCTGGCAGAGGAGGCCGGGATGCCCCTGACGCACCTCGCGCTCGCGTTCGTCATCGCGCACCCGGGCGTGACCGCCGCGCTCCTCGGGCCGCGCACGATGGAGCAGCTCGACGACCTCCTCGCCGCGGCCGACGTCCGCCTCGGTGACGACCTGCTCGACCGGATCGACGAGATCGTGCCGCCCGGCACGGGTGTCGGGCAGATGGACCAGGAGTACCGCACGCCACCGCTGCTGTCGCCGACGCTGCGCCGCCGGCCCGCCCAGGAGCGCGCCGCGGCCTGACCGGTCGAGGCGGCTGGCCCCGGGCCGGGTGTCGCGGTGGCTCCGCGCTCCGGGTCAGTAGCCGCGGTCGAGGTCGACCAGGTTGCGCAGCGGGCGTCCCTCGACCCAGCGGGCGGCGTTGTCCAGCAGGATCTGCCGGCCGCGCTCGGCGGTCTGCTCGGTGGTCGCGGCGTTGTGCGGGGTGACGACCACGTTCGGCAGGTCCCACAGCGGGCTGTCGGCCGGCAGCGGCTCCACCGGGTGGGCGTCCAGCCCGGCGCCGGCGAGCCGGCCCGCGCGGAGCGCCTCGACCAGGGCGTCCTCGTCCACGACGCCACCGCGGGAGATCACCACCACGAACGCGCTCGGACGCATCCAGGACAGCTGCTCCGCACCGATCATCCCGCGGGTCTGCTCGGTGAGCGGGCAGGTGACGACGAGGTGGTCGCACTCGCCGAGCAGCCGGCGCAGCCCGTCCGGGCCGTGCAGTGTCGTCACCCCGGCGACGTCGGAGGTGCGCGGGCGTCCGGTCAGCGCCAGCACCGACATGTGGCAGGCCAGCGCCTTGCGGGCCAGGTCGGTGCCGCTGTGACCGAGCCCGACCAGCCCCAGCGTCGAGCCGGCGAGCTCGCCATGCACGAAGCGGTCCCAGCGGTGCTCGCGCTGCGCCTCGGCCCAGCGGAACGCCGACCGGCTCAGCTGCAGCATGAGCATCAGCGCGTGCTCGGCCAGCGGCACCGCCCCGTTCCCGACGGCGCTGGTCAGCCGGACGCCGTCGGGGACGGTGCGCCGCCGCACCCAGGCGTCCACCCCGGCGGCCGGGCTGTGCACCCAGTCCAGCGCGGGGAAGACGTCCAGGCGGTCGGCCGGGGAGGCGCCGAGCACCGCACCCACCCGGGCCGGGTCGACCCCGGCCCGGCGGCACCCGTCCGGGCTGACCTCCTCGACCTCGACCACCCGCTCGCCGAGCACCGCCCGCAGCCGGTCCAGCGCGGGATCGGCCGGGGCCCGCACGACCACCAGTGCGGTCACTTCAGACCCGTGGTGGAGATGCCGCGGATCAGGTACTTCTGCGCGAAGGCGAAGAAGGCCGGGATCGGCACCAGCGACAGCACCGACATCGCCAGCAGCATCCCGATCCCGCTCTGCGTCTGGCTGTCGACCAGCGAGTTCAGCGCCACCGGCACGGTGAACACCGAGGACTCGGTGAGGTAGATCAACTGGCCGAAGAAGTCGTTCCAGGTCCGTGCCGGATTGTCTGTCATAGTTCACGTCTGACCGTCATACGGATTCGATGGTGAGCACCTCGAAGCGCTCGACCGCGGGCAGCTCGACCTCGAGGTCGTCGCCCACCCGGCGCCAGATCGGCTCGGTGCCGGCGACCCGGGCCCGCACACGCAGCCCTTCCGCGGCGGCCACAGATGGGTCGAGGGGGACGCTCAGCCGTCCCGCCGGCACCGTCAGCGGAGGCAGGAAGCGCTGCACCGCGTCCCCGGAGCGGTTGAGCAGGTGCACCACCTGTCCGGCCCGCGAGCGTCCCGGCACCAGCTGCAGCTGCGGCGGCAGTGTGGAGGACCAGCGCAGCCGCTCCGGAGCCAGGTCGAGGGCCCGCTCCACCCAGCCGTCGCGGACCCGGCCCAGGCCGAGCCGGCGGTAGACCAGGCCCGGGCGCCAGGGCACCAGCGCCAGCCGACCCCGGTCGACCGCGCCGGCCAACCAGCCCGGGTGGCCGGTGTCGCGGTGGCCGTAGCAGGCCTCCGGCGGGCCGAAGCGGGCCCGGCCCATCGCAGGCCACGCGACGGTGGACGTCGACGCCGGCTCGACCACCTCGAACCGTCCGAGCACCGGGGCCAGGTCGCCGGGGAAGGTGCCGTCCAGCCGCAGGTGCAACGAGCGCAGCGACTCCTCGGTCTCGAAAGCCGCTACCCGGTGTCCCAGCGCCCTGCCGAGCTGGTGGCCCTCCTGCTCCCAGCCGGAGTCACCGGTGGCCACCACGGACGCCCCCGCGGCCAGTGCCGCCCGCAGCGTGCGCATCGCACCGGCGGGCAGCGGGCCGAGGTCGGGCAGCACCAGCAGCGCGTAGCGGTCGGCGTCCACCTCGGCCAGCCGGTCCAGCCGGACGACGTCGAAGGGCACGTGGCTCTCGACCAGGCTGAGGTAGCAGCCCTGGAACTCGTCGGTGCGCCGCTCCCGGTCCGGGTCGACGAACTCGACACCGCGGACCAGCGCCACCCGGGCGGTCGACCGCAGGCCGGTGTAGACGTCGGCGTGGTCGCGGTGGAAGCGGGTCACCTCGCGCCCGGCGGCCAGCGCGGCGAACGGGCTGTCGGCGGGCGTCCCCATCACGTAGGTCGAGGGCTGCGCGCCGTGGGCGATGCTCTGCAGCAGGTACTGCGCGAAGTGCTCGGGGTCCTCCCCGGCCCAGCGGTAGGGGATGTCGACGAAGCCGACGGAGTTGACCAGCACCGGACGTCGGTCGTCGGCGGAGCGGGCGGCGCTGACGGCCTCGGCCGTGGCGTGGTGCCACAGCGGACGTCCGACCGCGTTGTTGGCCTCGTGGAAGGTGATGTCGGCCCGGTCGCCGAGGATGAGGGCGGCTCCGGGAGCCAGCTCCTGCACGTGGGCGCGCATCCGGGCGGTGAGGTCGTCCAGCACCCCGGCCGACCAGCGTCGCCAGGTGGGGTAGCCGGTATCGCCCTTGCCGCGTGGCAGCGGGACGTCCGGCGCGTGCTCGGCGAAGCCGGTGCGGCAGCCCGAGCACTGGCAGACGCCCCAGTAGCGGCCGCTGTAGTCGTGCTCGTTGAACGACATCCAGTTGAAGAAGAAGCCGCTCAGGGCGTAGCGGCGCAGCACCTCGGCGACGATCTCGAAGACCTCGCGCTGGTAGTAGTCGCCGCTGGGGCAGACGCTGACGTAGTCGTTGTACACCTGGTTGTGCCCGTCGGCGTCGACGAAGCACCACTCCGGGTGCTGCTCGGCGCGCCGGCGGTCCACCTTGGAGAAGTCCATCCGGGCCAGCACCCGGATGCCGCGGGCGCGGGCGGCCGCGGTGGCGTCACCGACCAGGTCGCCCGAGGCACGGGCGGCCAGCGCCGGGTTGCGGGTCTGGCTGGCGAGGTCGCTGGGGTGGTTGGCGATGATCCCGCCCACGCTGAGCAGCCAGACGTCCGCGCCGTAGTCCTCGATGCCGTCCAGCACGGCCGTCACGTCCAGCCCGGCGTCGATCTCACGCAGGTTGGTCTGGAAGGTGCGGAACGGCTGGTGCCACCACGGGGTGGACGCCTCCGTGTCGGGCTCGGCCGGGGGTTGCGGCCGGGTGGTGGTGGTCACGCGGTCTCCTCGCCGAGCAGGCGGATCAGCGCGGAGTGGTCGAGCTCGCCGAGGTCGCGCTGCAGCGCGGTGTCCATCTGCGCGGCGACCGCCTCGGTGCCGGGCAGGGTGACGCCGTGGTGGCGGGCGGCCTGCTGCGCCAGCGCGAGGTCCTTGCGGTGCAGCCGGATCCGGAAGCCCGGGTCGAAGGCCTCGTCGAGCATCCGCTGGCCGTGCAGCTCGAGGATCCGCGAGGAGGCGAACCCGCCGGTGAGGGACTCCCGGACCACGGCCGGGTCGACCCCGGCGGCCCGGGCCAGCGCCAGGCCCTCGGCCACGGCCTGGATGGTCTGGGCCACGATGACCTGGTTGGCGACCTTGGCGGTCTGCCCCGCGCCGACGCCACCGATGTGGGTGATCCGCCTGCCCATCGCCTCCAGCAGCGGCATCGCCCGCGCCACCGGGGCGTCCGCGCCGCCCACGAAGATCGTCAGCGCCGCGTCCCGGGCGCCCACCTCGCCGCCGGAGACCGGGGCGTCGACGTAGTCGCTGCCCGCCTCGGTGATGCGCCGGGCGAACTCGACGGTCTCGACCGGGGAGATCGAGGACATGTCGACCACCAGTGACCCGGGCGCCATACCGGCGGCGACGCCGTCCTCGCCGAAGAGCACCGCCTCGACGTCGGGGGTGTCGGGGAGCATCAGCACGACGATCTCGCATCGCTCGGCGACCGCGCGGGGGGAGTCCGCCGCGACGGCGCCCTGCTCGAGCAGGCTCTGCGAGCGCTCCTTGACGCGGTGGACCACCAGCCCGTGACCGGCGGAGAGAAGGTTGCTGGCCATCGGGACGCCCATCACGCCCAGACCGATGAAGCCGACTGCCACAGGAAGACCTCCATTGAGTGCATCGATACACCAGGTGTACCGGTACACTAGGCGAGGTATCGTCCCTCCGGCAAGACCCGTCCGCGGTATCCGGACGAGCGGATCTGGAGGAGGGCGATCAGGTGCCGAAGTCCCGCCGGGCCACCATCACCGACGTCGCCGCGCGCGCCGGCGTCTCGAAGACGGCAGTCTCCAAGGTGCTCAACGGCACCGGGTCGATCTCCGCCGCGACCCGTGACCGGGTGCTGCAGGCGGCCCGCGACCTGCACTGGCGTCCCAGCGCGCACGCGGTGGCGCTGCGCCGGGCGCGCTCGCAGACGGTGGCGCTGGTGCTCAACCGGCACGAGGCGCCG
>NZ_QPKK01000089.1 GCF_003344635.1 Desertihabitans aurantiacus | reverse complement strand
CGGGTGCACGGCGCCCTGGCGGCGGCCACCGACGCCGCCGCCGAGCCCGACCGGTTCGCCTGGCACCGCGGACGCTCGGTGCAGGGCACCGACGAGGGGGCTGCCGCCGAGCTCGAGCGCTCGGCCGGACGGGCCCGTTCCCGCGGCGGGTTCGCCGCCTCGGCGGCCTTCCTGCAGCAGGCGGTCGAGCTCACCCCCGACCCCGCCGACCGGGCCCGCCGCGCCCTGGAGGCCGCCCACGACAAGCAGCAGGCGGGCGCGTCGGAGGCGGCGCAGGAGCTGCTGGATGTGGCCGAGGGCGGCCCCCTCGACCCCGCCCAGGAGGTGCGCACCCGCCTGCTCCGCGCCCAGATCGCCTTCGCCCTCCGGCGCGGCGGTGACGAGCCCGACCTGCTCGTCGACGCGGCACGGGCGATGGCCCCGATCGACCCCGCGATGTCCCGCGACATCCACCTGCACGCGCTGGACGCGGCGATGATCGACGACGCCGCCGCGGCGTCGAGGATCGCCGCGACCGCCGCCGACGCCCCGCCGGCCCCGGTGCCGCCGCGGTTCTCGGACCTGCTGCTGGACGCGCTCGCGGTCACCCTGACCGAGGGGTTCGAGCAGGGCGTGCCCGGGCTGCAGGAGGTCGCCCGGACGCTGCGGGACGCGTGTGCGGATCCCGACCGGACCGGGGAGTACGAGCCGTGGCTGCTGCTGGCCGGACGCATCGCCGTCGGCGTCCTCGACGACGAGCTGGCCTTCGACCTGGCCGAGGAGCACGTCCGGGTCGCCCGGGCCGCCGGATCCCTCGCCGGGCTGCCGGCCGCGCTGAGCCTGCTGTCCAACGTCCTGGTCCTCGGTGGCCAGCTCACCCGCGCCGGTGAGGTCGCTGGCGAGGCGGTGGCGATCTCGGAGTCGATCGGCGTCGTGCCGCTGCGGCACGCCCAGGTGATCCTCGCCTCCTGGCGGGGTGACCGTGCGCTGGCCTCGGAGCTGTACGCGGTGACCACGCGCGACACCCGCTACCCCGACGACGGCGCCGAGGCCGGCTCGGGCGGGTACGCGATGGCCGTCCTGCACAACGGGCTCGGGGACTACCCGACCGCGCTGGAGGCGGCGGGACGGGCCGAGAAGTCCCCGGAGCTCTCGCTCAGCACCGCCGTGCTGCCCGAGCTCGTCGAGGCCGCGGCCCGCTCCGGCGACACCCGACGGGCCGGTGCGGCGCTGGAGCGGTTGAGCGCACGGGCCCGCGCCTGCGGGACGTCCTGGGCGCTCGGGCTGGAGGCCCGCTCGCGGGCGCTGACCAGCAGCGGAGCCCGGGCCGAGGAGCTGCACCGGGAGGCGGTCGCCCGGCTGGAGGAGTCGCGGATGGGGGCTGAGGCCGCCCGGGCGCACCTGCTGCACGGGGAGTGGTTGCGGCGCGAGGGCCGCCGCGCAGAGTCCCGGGAGGTGCTGCGCACGGCCCACCGGCGCCTCTCGGAGATGGGGGCGGAGGCGTTCGCCGCCCGCGCCGCCCGCGAGCTGCGCGCCACCGGGGAGCACCCGCGCGGCCGCACCGCGCAACCCGCCGACGAGCTGACCGCCCAGGAGCTGCACATCGCCCGGCTGGTCGCCACCGGGGCGACCTCGCGGGAGGTGGCCGCCCAGCTGTTCCTCAGCCCGCGCACGATCGAGGCGCACCTGCGCAACATCTTCCGCAAGCTCGGCATCACCTCCCGCCGCCAGCTGCGGGCACTCGACCTGCCCTGACCGCGGGCCGGTGCGTCCGCGGCACGGTCGGATGGCGGCCGCGATGTCACGGACCAGCCGGGTCAGGCGGGTGGGAGGCCGGACCGGACGAGGTGGTCGACCGCCCCCACGACGTCCGGCGGGTCCTGCAGCGGGGGCGGCCCGTCCGCGTCGGCGTTCGTGGCGCAGGCGAGCAGCGTGAGTGCGGTGCCGAGGGCGACGACGGCGACGAGCGCCCGCAGCACCGAGCGGCGGGCGGGTGTGGTGGGGACGGGCTGGATGGTCATCGGTCGTCTTCCTGGCGTGTGACGGGTGCCGGCCGGGCGGCGCCGGGCTCGGGGACCAGTCGAGGCCGTGTGCCCACGACCGGGTCAAGCCGGCCGCAGCGGGGCCGTCCGCCGCGGCCGCGACGTCAGCGGATCGTGGCCCGGACCGCCTGCGCCACCGGGGTCGAGCCCTGGGTGACCTCCAGCAGCTGCCGCCGGACCCGCGGCTCGTGCAGCAGCTCCGCCAGCGTGGCGGCGACGTCGGCCCGCGGGATCTCGTCGTCGGGCTGGGCCGGCCCGAGCGCCACCTGCCCGGTCCCGGGACGGTCGACCAGCAGCGAGGGGCGCAGCACCACCCAGTCGAGGTCGCTGAGGGTGACGGTGACGTCGACGAGCTTCTTCACCGCGAAGTAGAACTCCTCGTCCTCCTCGGGGCCCTGCGCGCGTCCCGCCTCGGGGAGCACCGACAGCAGCAGGAACCGGTCGACGTCGGCCAGCCGGGCGGCCGCCAGCGTCTCGACCACCGCCTGCCCGTCCACCGCGGCCGTCACCTCGCGGGCGCCGGCGTTGGACCCGGCCGCGAAGACCACCGCGTCGGCACCGCGGAGCAGCGGCGCCAGCGTCTCCGCGCTCGCCCCTGCGAGCTGACCGACGGTGGCGTCGACGCCGAGGGTCGCGAGCTGGGCCCGCTGCTCCTCGCGCCGCACCAGCCCGGCGACGCGATCGCCGCGGTCGAGGAGGGTGCGCGCCAGGAGCCTGCCGGTCCGGCCGCTGACCCCGAGGACGAAGACGTTCACCCGTCGGTGGAGCCGGTGCGGGCGGCGGTGCGGACGGCGGTGGGCATCGCGGCTCCTCGAGGTGGTCGCCGGCGGGCCGGTGGGTCGGCGGCCGGTGGCGCACGCAGCGCCTGGCCAGCGTGCGACCGGGGCCTGCGTCTTCGCGTCGGTAGGAGTCACCGAGCCCGGTCGGCGTCCACGGAGCGCCCGGCCGGGCGGGTCTTGACCCGGTCCTGGGGGCACGGTGTCCGATGACCCGGGGCGCCGTCCGGATGCGCCCACCCGCCCCGAGGAGTCCCGATGAGCACCTCCGCCGCCCGCGACCGTCCCCGCACCGCCCCCGGCTGGCCCGAGCTGCTCGTCGGGCTCGCGGTGCTCGCCCTGGTCGCCTACGGCACCGGACCGCTCGTGCTCACCCCGCTCGGCGTGGAGGGGGTGGCGCGCGGGCTGGCGCTCGGCGCGCTGTCGGGCGTGGCCGGGATCATCGCCTTCCTCGTCGCGCTGGCGCTGCGGGTGCGACGGCCCGAGGCGTTCGGCGTCCGCGGCACCACCGTGCGCTGGCTGCTGCTCGGCGTCCTCGGCGGACTGGTCGCGCTGGTGGTCGCCCGCATCATCGGGGTGATCACGCTGCTGCTCGGCATCCAGCCCGAGAACATCCAGCAGCCCTACACCGAGGCGGGCAGCGCCGGGGTGTGGTCGGTGGTGCTGTCGCTGCTGTTCCTGGCCCTGCTCACCCCGCTGGGTGAGGAGCTGCTCTTCCGCGGGGTGGTGACCACGGTGCTGCTCCGCTACGGCGCGGTGGTGGGCGTGGTCGGCAGCGCGGTCGTGTTCGCGCTGATGCACGGGATCAACGCGGTCTTCTTCTCCGCCCTCGTCGTGGGCCTGGTGGCCGGTGAGCTGCGCCGGCGCAGCGAGTCGGTGTGGCCCGGGGTGGTCGTGCACGTGGTCAACAACGCGGTCAGCCAGCTGATCGCGCTGCTCCTCGCCGGTCTGCTCTGACCGCACGACGAGTGGCACGGTCCCGGGCGGGGACGGACGCCGGACGCCCGGGAGCGTGCCACTCGACGGCTCAGAGGTGGGGCTGGACCAGCTCGACGTAGCGACGGGCCAGGGTGGCGACCGTGTCGGCACCGGGCGCGGCCCAGACGTCGGCGTTGAAGATCTCCACCTCGACGTCGCCGGTGTAGCCGGCCTCGGCGACCCAGCGCGTGAACGCGGTGAAGTCGACGTGGCCGTCGCCCATCATCCCGCGGGCCAGCAGGGTGTCGGCCGGCAGCGGGGTGATCCAGTCGCAGACCTGGTAGCTGACGATCCGCTCGCCCGCCCGCAGGATCTGCTCGCGCACCCCCGGCTCCCACCACAGGTGGAAGGTGTCGACCACGACGCCCACCTGCTGCGGGGTGAACCGCTCGGCGATGTCGAGGGCCTGGGCCAGCGTGGAGACCACCCCGCGGTCGGCGGCGTAGATCGGGTTCATCGGCTCGATGCCGAGCACCACCCCGCGCTGCTCGGCCTCCGGCACCAGCCGCTCCACCGCGGCGGCGGCGCGCTCGCGGGCGGCGACCAGGTCGCGGTCGCCCTCGGGCAGCCCGCCCGGGACGAGCACCAGCGTCGGCGCCCCGAGCGCGGCGGCCTCGTCCAGGGCCCGGACGTTCTCCGCGTGCGCGCGCTCGACGGCCTCCGGCTCGGAGACGGTGAAGAACCCGCCGCGGCACAGCGAGGACACCCGCAGCCCGGCGTCCCGCACCATCGCGACCGCGGTCTCCAGCCCCACCTCGGCCACGGGCTCACGCCACAGCCCGATGCTCGGCAGCCCGGCGGCCACGCACCCGTCCACCGCCTCCCGCAGGGACCACTCCGCGGTGGTGCGCTGGTTGAGCGAGAGCCGGGCCAGCCGCGGGTCGCCCGCCGTCGGCGTCTCCACCCGCGCGGCCTGCCCGCTCGGGACGTCCAGGACGCTCATGCCACCCCTCCGATCCGGCCGCTGCACCCGGTGCCCGGACGCGGGTGTGGACGTCCCGTCGGTTCGACCGGTGCCGGACCGACGATCAGGCCACACGCGTGGGCGTGGGCAGGGGCAGCGGCGGGGGCGGGGGCGGGTCGGCGCATCACGGGCGGAGCCCGGCGGTGTCGAGGACGAGCTGCATCCGGGCGGCGGCCAGGTCGGGGTCGGGCAGCAGACGGGCGGTGTTGGCCAGCTCGAACACGCGGGCCAGGTGCAGTGGCGAGCGGGCCGACTGCATGCCGCCGACCATGGTGAACCCGTCCTGCAGGCCCGAGAGCCACGACACGAAGGCGACACCGGTCTTGTAGTGGAACGTCGGCGCCTCGAAGATCGCCCGCGACAGCGGCAGGGTGGGCGCCATCTCGGCCCGGTACGCCTCCACGTCGCCGGCCTCGAGCGCGGAGAAGGCGGCCGAGGCGGCCGGCGCGATCGCGGCGAAGGCGCCGAGCAGGGCGTCGGAGTGGTGCTCGCCGTCGCCCTCGATCAGCTCGGGGTAGTTGAAGTCGTCGCCGGTGTAGAGCCGGACGCCCTCGGGCAGCGCGGCGCGCAGACCGCGCTCGTGCTCGGCCGACAGCAGCGACACCTTCACCCCGTCGACCTTGTCGGCGTGGGCGCGGACCAGGGAGAGGAAGTTCTCGGTCGCCTCGGCCACGTCCCGGCTGCCCCAGTAGCCGGCCAGCTGCGGGTCGAAGGCCTCGCCCAGCCAGTGCAGCACGACCGGCTCGGCGACCTGGGTGAGGATCGTCTCGTACACCCGCCGGTAGTCGTCGAAGCCCCGCGCCGCCGCGGCCAGGTGGCGGGAGGCCATCACGATCACCTGCGAGCCGGCGCCCTCGACGTGCGCGACCTGCTCGAGGTAGGCGGTGGTCACCTGCTCGAGCGCGGAGGCGCCCACCTCGGTCGCGGTCAGCTGGTGCGGGGCGACGGTGAGGTGGTCGGTGCCGGCGCCGGAGGCGATCCGGGCCCCGTGCTCCTTGGCCTGGGCGGCGCTGCGGGTGATCAGCTCGGCGGCCGCGGCCCAGTCCAGACCCATGTTGCGCTGGGCGGTGTCCATCGCCTCGGCCACCCCGAGCCCGTGGGCGAACAGGTGGCGGCGGAAGGCCAGGGTGGCGTCCCAGTCGACCACTGCGGGCGCACCGGGCACGTTCTCCCCGCGCGGGTCGACGATGACGTGGGCGGCGGCGAAGGCGACCCGGGCGGTGTGCGGCTGCGGGTGCGGGGTCCAGGCCCGCGGCTCGGCCAGCTCGACCTCGCGCCAGCCGCCGTCGCCGGCGGGCAGCCGGATCGTCGTCCCGGTGCCGGGCACCTCCTCGGTGCGGGTGGCGGTGCTCATGCGCCCGCCTGGAAGTGCTCGATCTCGACGCGGCGGCCCTCGGTGGAGGAGGTCAGCCCGGCGTCGACCAGCTGCAGCCCGCGGACGCCGGCGGCCAGGTCGTAGGGGTGCGGGCGGCCGGCGTCGACGTCGATGAGGAACTGCTCCCACTGGGCGCGGAAGCCGTTGGTGAACTCCTGGTTGTCCGGCACCTCGTCCCACTGGCCGCGGAAGTCCTCGGTGGTGGGCAGGTCGGGGTTCCACACCGGCTTCGGGGTGCGCACGCGGGGCTGGATCCGGCAGCCGAACAGCCCGGCGACGGCCGAGCCGTGGGTGCCGTCGACCTGGAACTCGACGAGCTCCTTGCGGTCCACGCGGACGGCCCAGGAGGAGTTGATCTGGGCGATGATCCCGCCGTCGAGCTCGAAGATGCCGTAGGCGGCGTCGTCGGCGGTGGCGGTGTAGCGCTCGCCCTGCTCGTCCCACCGCTCGTCGATGTGGGTGACGGCCTTGGCGGTGACCGCCTCCACCTTGCCGAACAGGTTCTCCATCACGTAGTTCCAGTGGCAGAACATGTCGAGCACCATGCCGCCGCCGTCCTCGGCGCGGTAGTTCCAGCTGGGCCGCTGGGCGGGGATGAGGTCGCCCTCGAACACCCAGTAGCCGAACTCCCCGCGCACCGAGAGGATGCGCCCGAAGAACCCGGAGTCGATGAGCCGCTTCAGCTTGAGCAGGCCGGGCAGGTAGAGCTTGTCGTGCACCACACCGGTGCGGACGCCGGCGGCCTCGGCGGCGCGGACCAGCTCGATCCCGTCGGCCACCGACTCCGCGATCGGCTTCTCCGTGAACACGTGCTTGCCGGCGGCGACCGCGGCGAGGATGGCGTCCTTGCGCCCGGAGGTGACCTGGGCGTCGAAGTAGATGCTCGCGGTCGGGTCGGCCAGGGCCTCGCCCAGGTCGGTCGTCCAGTCCGCGATGCCGTGCTCCTTGGCGATCCGGCTGAGCTTGTCCGCGCTGCGGCCCACGATCACCGGTTCGACCTGCAGCCGGTCGCCGCTCGGCAGCACCAGACCCCCCTCGTCGCGGATCGCGAGGATGGACCGCAGCAGGTGCTGGCGGTAGCCCATCCGTCCGGTGATCCCGTTCATGACGATCCGGGTCGTGCGTTCAGCCATGTCCGCTCCTTTGCTCAACCGCTTACGCAAGCGCTTGCGTTACGGTAGTACCGCCGCCGTCCCGATGGCAACAGGTGGCAGGATGTCCGGCGTGCGCCGCACCGAGGCGGATCGCACCGAGGAGCCGGCCCCACTGCGGGCGGCGCCACCACGGAGGAGGGTCATGTCGAGCGGCGTCCGACCCGCTGCGGATCGACCGGAGGTCGTCGGGGCGACCACCCGGCTCGAGGACGTCGCCCGGGCGCTCGGCGTCTCCGGCGCGACCGTCTCCCGCGCGCTCAGCGGCAAACCCGGGGTGAGCCGGGAGATGGCCGAGCGGGTCCGCCGCACCGCGGCCGAGATGGGCTACGTGGCCAACGTGCACGCCCGGACGCTCGCGGGCGGCCCGACCTCGGTGCTGGGCCTGGTGGTGCACGACATCATCGACCCCTACTTCACCGAGATCGCCGCCGCCATGGTGGACGCCGCCGAGGAGCACGGCCTGCTGGTGCAGGTCTGCCACGCCGGCCGCGACCCCGAGCGCGAGCTCAAGCAGGTGCGCACCCTGGTCGCCCACCACGTCCGGGCCATCGTGCTGGCGGGCTCGGGCCACCTCGACCCGGCGCTGGAGCAGCCGACCGCCCAGGTGCTGCAGGGGTTCGCGGCCCGCGGCGGGCAGGTGGCGGTGATCGGACGCCGTGGCCTGAAGGCCGACGCGGTGCTGCCCGACAACGTCGGCGCCGGTGCCACCATCGCCCGCCACCTGCTCCGGCTCGGCCACCGCCGGATCGTGGTGCTCGGCGGGCTGGGAGGGCTGACCACGGTGCAGGACCGGATCGCCGGGCTGGCCTCCGTGCTCGACGCCGACCCCGACGTCACCTGGCACCTCGAGCCGTGCGAGTTCAGCGTCGACGGCGCCACCACCGCCACCGCGACCGCGCTCGACGCCCACCCCGACACCACCGCGCTGGTCACCCTCAGCGACCAGATGGCCACCGGCGCCCTGGACGTCCTGCGCCGGCGCGGGCTGCGCGTCCCCGACGACCTCTCGGTCACCGGCTTCGACGACATCCGGATCGCCGCCCAGCTGTCCCCCGGCCTGACCACGGTCCGCTTCCCGCTGACCGAGATGGGGCGCAAGGCGTTCGACCTGGTGCTCCGACCGCACGCCGGCCGACCCCGGCGCCGCACCGTGAGCAGCGTCCTGGTGCCCCGCGACTCCACCGCCGCCCCGAACCCGAGGAGATGACCATGCCCACCGCCCTCGTCGTCAGCGGCAGCGGCCGCTGGGCCGACCCCTGGCACCCCTTCGAGCAGACCTCGGAGCGATTGCGTCAGGTGCTCGCCGGCACCGGTCTGGAGGTGACGGTCCGCGACGACGTCGAGGACGCGCTGACCGGGCTGCCGGCGGTCGACCTGCTGGTGCTCAACATCGGGAACACCGAGGGTCCCGACCCCGACGTGCCCGATCTGCCCGAGCGGCCCGGCCCGGAGGTGGTCGCGGCCATCGAGAGCTCGCTGCAGCAGCACCTGGAGCGCGGCGGTGCCCTGCTCGGCGTGCACTCGGCGACCACTGCGCTGCCCAGCTCGTCGACCTACGCCTCGCTGCTGGGCGGGCGCTGGGTCCGCGGCCGCACCATGCACCCGCCGATCGGACCGGCCCGGGTCGAGCCGGTCGACGTCGACCACCCCGTCGCCGCCGGCCTCGGGCCGATCGAGCTCGTCGACGAGCGCTACAGCTGGCTGGAGACCGGGCCCGACGTCACCGTGCTCTGCGAGCACGAGCACGACGAGGAGCAGCACCCGGTGGTGTGGGCCCGGACGGCCGGACCGGCCCGGGTGCTCTACAGCGGGCTGGGCCACGACGCCCGCTCCTACGACTCGCCCGCGCACCGCGAGCTGCTGGTCCGCGGCGCCGGCTGGCTGCTCGACCGCCGCGGCTGACCGTCAGCCCCGCCGGCCGGGACCCAGTGCCCGGAACCGCCAGCCGTCCTCACCCTGCTCCAGCCGCAGCCCGAAACCGGTGAGCAGCCGGTCGGCGCGGGGGCGGCGGGTGAACTCGGTGAGGCGCTCGCGCGCCTCGTCCCCGGCCACCGGCAGCACCTCCTGCACCAGCTCGTCGAGGTCGACGTCCAGCCGGCGGCAGGCCTCGGCCAGCATCGCCAGGTGCCGCACGCTGTCCTCGGCCTCGACCTGGAACCCCTCCACCACGTAGGTGCGCACGACGGTCCGCAGCAGGTCGGGGCGCTGCTCGTCCAGGGCCTGCTCGAGGAGGTGCGTGGCCAGCACCTTCAGCGCCGAGGCCACCGGCACGGTCATCGCCTGGCTGACCTGGCGGCGTCCCTCCTCGGGCAGCTCGACGAAGGTGTCGGTCAGGTCGTGCACCAGCTGCAGCAGCTCGGGACGCCGCAGCCCGGTGTTGTCCGCCGGGAGGACGTCGGCGAGCTCGGCCAGCCACTGCACACAACGCTCTGCGTCCGCCATGACCCCATCCTGGCAGGGCCGGTGGGGTGGCCCGGCAGCCGGATGGGACAGTGGGAGCAACGACCGACGAGAGGAGAAGACCATGCCGGCCCTCGCCAAGATGGCCTACCGCCCGGTCGGACTCGCCAGCGGCCTGGCCGCCGGTGCGCTGTCGGGTCTGGTGTTCAGGCAGATCTGGAAGCGCGTCGCCGGTGAGGACGACCCGCCGACCGCACTGCAGTCGGAGTACTCGCTGAAGCACATCCTGCTGGCCTCCGCACTGCAGGGGATGGTCTTCGCGGTGGTCAAGGCGCTGGTCGACCGGGCCGGCGCGGTGGGGTTCAAGCGGATCACCGGCACCTGGCCCGGCGACTGATCCGCATCCCCGTCCCGGGCCCCACCCGCCGAGAACGGGTGGGCCCGGGTGCGGTCACGTAGCATCGACGCGGATCCGGACCGGGTCCCCGCCGTCCCGGCCGGCTCCGCACCCGGGGGACGGGCGGTCCGGCAGCCCGTACGGGTGCGACGAGTGGTGGGGTCCGTGGAGTTCGTCAAGGCACTGCGCCGGCTCTGGCGCCACCAGCTCTTCCGCCGGCTGGTCGCCGTCCGGATCGCCGTGCAGGCCACCGACGGCATGGTCCAGGTGGGGATGGCGGCCTACCTGCTGCTCGACCCGCGCTTCCAGACCACCGGCGCCGACATCGTGGCCGTGATGGCCATCATGTTCCTGCCCTTCTCGGTCGTCGGCCCCTTCGTCAGCGGAGTGCTGGACCGCTGGAACCGCCGGCAGGCCGTCATCGTCACCGATGTGATCCGGATCGGGCTGTCCCTCGGGATGGCCGCGCTGGTGGTGGTCGGCACCGGGACCGCGCTGACGCTCGGGCTGTTCTACCTCGCCGCACTGCTGACCATGAGCCTCAACCGGTTCGCGCTGGCGGGGATGTCGGCGGCGCTGGCCCACACCGTCGACGAGGACGAGTACCTGCTGGCCAGCTCGGTGATGCCCACGGTCGGGCCGGCCGGCGTCGTCATCGGCGGTGGTGCCGCGTTCGCGATCCGTGCCCTGGTCGGGCCGTGGCAGGGCACCCAGGCCGCCGACGCGCTGGTCTTCGTGGTGTGCGCCGCCGGGTTCGCGCTCACCGTCGTGCTGGCACTGCGGATCCCCCGCGACGCGCTCGGCCCGGACGCCACCCTCCGGCTGGCCGCACGGCGCACCTCGGTGCGCGCGGAGGTGGTCGGGGTGGTCACCGGGCTGGCCGACGCCGTCCGCCACATCGTCGAGCGGCGTCCGGCCGCCCTCGGGCTGCTCACCATCGCGCTGCAGCGGATCGGCTACGGGATGGTGATGGTGGCCGCCATCCTCGTCTACCGCAACACCTTCTACGACGTCGCCGACGTGGACGCCGCCACCGCCGCCTTCGGGCTGTGGGCCGGCGCCACCGCGGTCGGGTTCGTGCTGTCGGGCGCGGTCACCCCGTTCTTCGTGGCCCGGATCGGGCTGCGCCGCTGGATCGTCACCGTGCTGGTGGCCGCCGGCGTGCTGCAGGTGGTGCCGGGCAGCATCATCACCCAGCCCACCCTGGTGGTGGCCGGCTTCCTGCTCGGGGTGGCGGCCCAGTCGCTGAAGATCGGCGTGGACACCCTCGTCCAGGCCCACGTCGACGAGGCGTACAAGGGCCGGGTGTTCGTCGTCTACGACATGATCTTCAACACCACCCAGGTCGGCGCTGCCGTGCTGGCGGCGGCGCTGCTGCCGGCCAGCGGGGTGTCGGTGCCGGTGTACGTGGGCATCGGGGTGTGGATCCTCGCGGTGGCCGTCCTCTTCGCCCGCAGCAGCGCCCGGATCGGCCCGGCGCTGTTCGAGAAGGGCACTGAGGACCTGCTCGGCACCCCCGCCACCGACCCGGCACCGGACGTCGCCCGCCGCTGAGCCGGGCGTGGGCAGGTCGTTCATCGGCATCGCCCCGTCGCCGACCGGGGTCGGGGTGGGGTACTGGGACGCCGATGTGCGCACCGCCCGGTCGGCGGCCGAACCGCCGCCGGGCCCTCTCCGGACGCCGACGAGGGCCCGTCCCCGAGGAGGTCGGTGACCTCCGCGGGCGGGCCCTCGGCGAGGAGACGGCTGGGTCAGCCGACCTGCTTCTTCAGCTGGGTGCCGGCCTTGAAGGCGGGGACCTTCGACGCGGCGATCTGGATCTCCTCGCCGGTCTGCGGGTTGCGGCCGGTGCGGGCGGCGCGCTCGCGCACCTCGAAGGTGCCGAAACCGGGCAGCGAGACCTTCTCGCCCTTGGCCAGCTCGCCGGCGATGGCGTCCAGCACCGCGGAGACGGCCTTGTCGGCCTCGGACTGGGTCGTGCCGGTGGTCTGCGCGACGGCGGCGACGATGTTCTTCTTGCTCATCTGGTGATCCTTCTCCTCGGAGGTGCCGACACGCGACGCGACGACCCGGCCGGAGCCGGGTCGTCCCCGGAGGGCACGACGTCGCACGGCAGAGCCCGTGCCGTGTCGGTGTTCAGTGGGCTCATCGGTGTTCACCGTAGCGGTCCGGGGCCGCGGATCCCGCGCAGGGACTGGTGTCGGCGCGTTTTCACGGGGTCCGGACGGGGTCGGGGACCAGGTCGGAGGCAGCGCGCTCGACCCGGGCGTCGAGGTGCACCACCTCGACGTCGGCCCACTCCTGCCGCAGCAGCTCGGGCTGGTGGCTGACGACCAGCACCGGCGCGTCGGCGAAGAGGGTGTCGACATCGCGCAGCAGGGCCCGGGCGGTCTCGGCGTCCAGGTGCTCGGTCGGCTCGTCCAGCACCACGGTGGCCGGGGCGGCCAGCAGCACGCGGGCGAGCGCGACCCGGCGCGCCTCACCACCGGACAGCCGGGTGCCGTGCTCGCCGACGTGGCGCTCCAGGGGGAGGTCGAGCCCGACCCGGCGCAGGGCCTGGACGAGCTCGGCGTCGGTGGCGCCGGGACGTCCCAGCCGGAGGTTCTCCGCGACCGTGGTGTCGAAGAGGTGGGCGTCCTGGGTGAGGCAGCCGACCGGACCGCCGACCGCGACCGTGCCCGCCCGCGGGGCGAGCTGGCCGAGCAGGGTGGCCAGCAGGGTCGACTTGCCGACCCCGCTCGGGCCCACCAGCACCACCCGGCGGCCCGGGCGCAGCCGCAGCGACACCGGCTCGGTGAGGTCGGACGTCCGCCCGACGACCAGCCCGTCCAGCGCGATCCCCGCCTCGTCCAGCCCCCGCACACCCCCGTCCGACTCCTCCGCCTCCCCCGCCTCTCCCGCCTCTCCCGCCTCTCCCGCCGGTTCGAGGTGTTCGCGCGACTGGGGACGCGCGATATCACCTCGAACCGGGGAGGGGACGGGGCGGTGCAGGCCGTCGAGACGCGCGAGGGCGGCGGCGGTGCGGCGGCGCGCCTGCTCGGCGTCCACCAGCGGCAGCAGCAGCTCGTGCAGGGCCAGCGGGGTGAGCGCCAGCACCGCCAGCGCGGGCCCGGAGAGCTGGCCGGCGGCGACGGCCGTCCCACCGACCCCGAGCAGGGCCACCACCGTGACGGCCAGCGCCAGCCAGGCGCCGAGCTGGCCGAGCCCGCGGGCAGTCGC
>NZ_QPKK01000088.1 GCF_003344635.1 Desertihabitans aurantiacus | reverse complement strand
GCAGGCCACGGTCGTCCCGCGCTGGGTGCGGACCACCAGTCCGAGCGGCGTGCCGAGACGGCGAGACGCGGAGGCGGGCCCGCGCCCGGGCGCCAGCAGCGACGTGCCCAGCTCGCGCCGGGCCTCGACCGCGACGGCCGTCCCGACCAGGGCCAGCGCCAGCAGCGGGTAGCCCAGCAGCAGCGCCGGGCGTGGCTCGCCGAAGCCGTCGGCCTGCTGCACCCACCCGAGCGGGGACAGCAGGCTCGGCCAGGCGCTGTCCACCCGCAGGAGGTCGTCCGAGGGCGTCCCACAGGCGTCGCCCAGCCCCCGGAGCAGGTACGCCGCACCGACCACAGCCGCCGCGGCGGCACCCGCACCGCGGGCGGTGGGCATCGCCTGGGCCGCGAGCAGGCCCACCCCGGTGAAGACCGACCCGATGCCCCACGCACCGGCGCCGGCGACGACGGTTCCTGCCGGGTCCAGCCCGGCCAGCAGCCCGGACACGGTGAGCGCGGCTCCCACGGCCAGGGCCGCCAGCACCCCCGCGAGGGCGGTCGCCAGGATCGGCAGCCGGCGGTCGACCGGGGCGCCGCCGACCAGCTCGCTGCGCCCGGCCTCCTCCTCGGCCCGGGTGTGCCGCACCGCCGTCGTCGTGCCGAGGACACCGGCCATCACCCCGGTGAAGCTGGAGACGCTGAACATCAGCACGCTGCCCAGGCCGTCGCCCTGCGGCGCACCGCGCAGGAACAGCACCCCCCGGGTTGGTGACGGCCAGCACCACCAGCTCGCGACGTGCCTGCGCGTCCAGCGCCTGCCCGAGCAGCGCGGCCACCCCGCCCCACAGGAAGGCGAAGCACAGCACCCAGGCCAGCAGCGTCCAGCGGTCGCATCGCAGCCGGTGCCCGACCAGCAACCGCAGTGCGCGACCGGTGCCGGTGCTCATCCCCGGGCCGCCGGCCGGCGGCGGCGCGAACGGCTGGCGTGCCGGGGCGGCTCGTCCTGGCCGTCCAGCGCGTGCCGCAACCTGCCGTCACCGGCGGCGCCGTAGTGGCGGAGGAACAGCTCCTCCAGGCTGGGCGGGGAGACCGTGAGGTTGTCAGCCCGCTGGTTGGCCAGCCACGCCAGCACCTGTGGCAGCTGCTCGGTGCCCACGCTGAACGTGGTGCGTCCGCCCCGCTGCTCGAGGTCGTCCACGGCGAGCCCGGGCCGCTGCGCGCCGGTGTAGGAGACCCGGGTGGCGCCCAGGTGCCGCAGCTCGGCCAAGCTGCCGCTGTCGACCACCCGGCCGTCTCGGACGATGGTGACCCGGTCGCAGAGCTGCTCGACCTCGGCCAGCAGGTGGCTCGACAGCAGCACGGTGGCGCCGCCCTCGGCCACTCGGCGCACCTCCTCGGCGAAGAACCGCTCCATCAGGGGGTCAAGGCCGCTGGTCGGCTCGTCCAGCACGTAGAGGTCGGCGGGGGTGGCGAAGGCGGCGACCAGGGCCACCTTCTGCCTGTTGCCCTTGCTGTAGGTCCGGCACCGCTTGCGGGGGTCGAGCTGGAAGGCCTCCAGCAGCCGCTCGCGGCCGCCGCCCTCGCCGCCGCGGAGCCGGGTCAGCAGGTCGACCGCCTCACCGCCGGTCAGCTGCGGCCACAGGGTGACGTCGCCGGGGACGTAGGCCAGCCGGCGGTGCACCTCCACGCTGTCGCGCCAGGGGTCGAGCCCGAGCACCGTGACCCGTCCGCCGTCGGCGCGCCAGTGCCCGAGCAGCACCCGTAGCGTGGTGGACTTGCCGGCTCCGTTGGGACCGAGGAGGCCGTGCACCTCCCCGGGGCGCACCTCCAGGTCGAGCCCGTCCAGTGCCTGCACAGGGCCGAGCCGTTTGACCAGGCCCTCGGTGACGACGACCGCGTCCACGAGGCCACGGTAGCGCCGGGACGGCGCGGCCGCGGGCCGGGCGGCTCACCAGCTGGAGTGGACCGGGCGTCCCTCCTCGTAGCCCGAGCTGGACTGGACGCCGACCACGGCCAGCTCGGCGAACTCGGTGAGGTCGCGGGCGCCGGCGTAGGTGCAGCTGGAGCGGACGCCGGAGGTGATGAAGTCGAGCAGGTCCTCCACGCCCGGGCGGTCGGGGTCGAGGTACATCCGGGAGGAGGAGATCCCCTCCTCGAAGAGCGCGGCCCGGGCCCGCTCGTAGCCCGAGGAGTCCTTCGTGCGGTTGCGCACGGCGCGGGCCGAGGCCATCCCGAACGACTCCTTGTAGCTGCGGCCGGAGGCGTCGGTGAGCAGGTCGCCGGTGCTCTCGTGGGTGCCGGCGAACCAGGAGCCGATCATCACCGAACCGGCCCCGGCAGCCAGGGCGAGGGCGATGTCGCGGGGGTGCTTGACGCCGCCGTCGGCCCAGACGGCCCGGCCCTCGGCGCGGGCCGCCTCGGCGCACTCCAGCACCGCGCTGAACTGCGGACGGCCGACGCCGGTCTGCATCCGGGTGGTGCACATCGCGCCCGGGCCGACGCCCACCTTGACGATGTCGGCCCCGGCGGCGACCAGGTCGCGGGTGCCCACGGCGGTCACCACGTTGCCCGCCACCACCGGCACCCGGCGCTCGGGACGGGCGTCGCGGGCGGCGGTGACCGCGGCCAGCGCCTTGACCATCTTCTCCTGGTGCCCGTGGGCGGTGTCGACCACCAGCAGGTCGGCCCCGGCGTCCAGCAGCCGCTCCGCCCGGCCGGCGACGTCGCCGTTGATGCCGACCGCGACCCCGACCTGCAGCCGCCCGGAGGGGTCGGTGGCGGGGGTGTACAGGCCGGCGCGGAGGGCACCGCGTGGGGTCATCACGCCGACCAGCCGGCCGTCGTCGTCGACGGCCACCGCGACGTCCTGGTGGCTGCTGGTGAGCAGCTCGAAGATCTCGCGCGGGGTGGTGCTGGTGGGGACGGTGACCAGGTCGGTGCCCATCACCTCGTGGGCCTGGGCGAAGCGGTCCCTGCCGGCGGCCTCACCGGGACGCACCACGCCCACCGGTCGGCCGTCCTCGACCACCACGGCCAGCCCGTGGGCGCGCTTGGGGATCAGGCTGAGGGTCTCCCCGACGGTGGTGTGCGGGGTGACGCGGACCGGGGTGTCGAACACGACGTGGGCGGCCTTGACCCGGGCGATGGCCTCACCGACCACGTCGGTGGGCAGGTCCTGGGGGATGATCGCGACCGCGCCGCGCCGGGCCACGGTCTCGGCCATCCGCCGACCCGACACCGCGGTCATGTTGGCGACCACCAGCGGCAGCGGGGTGGCGGCGCCGTCGGTGCTGGTGAGGTCGACGTCGTGGCGGGAGGTGACCGCGGAGCGGTTCGGCACCATGAAGACGTCGTTGTAGGTCAGGTCGTGGACCGGCGGTGTGAGGAATCGCACCGGCCCAGCCTAGTCCCGCCGGAGGGTGGTGCCGCTCGTCCTAGGCTTGGGGCGAGCACCCCGCCGGGGTCGCACTGGAGGGGAGCGATGAGCGCGAATCGACCGGAGACCCTCACCGTGGCACCGTCGCCGCGGTCGGAGCGCCTGGTGGGCACCAGCGACGACCTGGACGACCTCCGCGTCGGCCTGGACGCCCTGTCCGGGCTGGCCATGGGACGGCTGAGCCTCACCGACACCCTCACCGCCGTCGCGACCTTCGCCGTGCAGGCGGTGCCCGGTGCCGACGGGGCTGGCCTGACCCTGCGCGAGGACGAGCGTGCCGACGTCGTGGTGGCCACCTCCTCTTTCGTGGCCGAGGTCGACGCGGTGCAGCGGGAGTTCGGCCAGGGGCCGTGCCTGACGGCGCTGACCGAGGGCCGCGTGGTGCGCTCGGGCTCGCTCGGCAACGACGAGGAGTGGCGCCGGTTCGGGTCCAAGGTGGCCCGGATGGGCGTGCACAGCGTCCTGGCGCTGCCGCTGCAGACGGCCGAGGGTGCGGTGGGGGTGCTGGACGTGTACGCCCACGCCAAGCACGCCTTCGACGAGCGCGCGGCCCACCTCGGCCGGTTGTTCGCGGTGCCGGCGTCCATCGCGGTGCAGAACGCGCGGGAGCTCGCCCGGGCCACCCGGTCGGTCGAGCAGCTGGAACGGGCGCTGGAGGAGCGCGGCAGCCTGGAGCGGGCGGTCGGCATCCTCATGAGCCGCAGCGGGTGCACCCGCGAGGAAGGGCTGGAGCGGTTGCGCCAGCTGAGCCAGGACCAGCACGCCAAGCTGACGACCGTGGCGGACTCGATCGTGGATGAGGCGGTGCGTCGGGCCCGGGCGAGGCGCTCGCCCTGAGTCCACGACCGACCTCCCCGCCGGGTTTTCCTCAGGCGCCACCGGGTACGGTCAAGGTGTTGCTCACCCAGCCGGCCTGGGAGCTGGGGGACCGTTGACCCGTTCGCCGTCCTCCCTCCTGTCTTCCACGACAGCCGCCCAGACACCTTCCCGGGACCGCCCGAACAGATCGGATCCCTCATGACCTCGACCCTCGTCGACGCCCCTCCGCCGCGCGAGCGCGGCACCGCCAGCGACTTCACCGCGCTGACCCGCCGCGTCCGCGACGCCGGCCTGATGCGCCGCCGCTACGGCTACTACTGGACCAAGCTGATCGGGTCCGTCGTGCTGCTGGCGGCCTGGACCGTCGGTTTCGTCTGGATCGGCGAGAGCTGGTGGCAGCTGGCCAACGCGGCCGTGCTGGCCGTGCTGATGACCCAGATCGCCTTCCTCGGCCACGATGCCGCGCACCGCCAGATCTTCGCCTCGGGACGCTGGAACGACTGGACCAGCCTGGTGGTGGCCAACCTGCTGGTGGGGATGAGCTACGGCTGGTGGCAGAGCAAGCACACCCGGCACCACTCCGGGCCCAACAAGGTCGGTACAGACCCCGACATCGACCTCGCCGCGGTGGCCTTCACCCCCGAGCGGGCCCACCGGCACCAGCACCCGGTCTGGCGCTGGCTGATGGCCCGTCAGGGCTGGTACTTCTTCCCGTTGCTGCTGCTGGAGGGGCTCTCCATGCACGTCGACGGCATCCAGCGGGTGGTCAGCCGCCGGCCGGTGCCCCGCCGCTGGGTGGAGATCAGCTTCCTCGTCCTGCGGCTGGGTGGTCTGGTGACCCTGCTGCTGCTCGTGCTGCCGCCGGGAATGGCCGCGGCCTTCCTCGGGGTGCAGCTGGCGGTCTTCGGGCTCTACATGGGCTCGGCCTTCGCGCCGAACCACGTCGGTATGCCGCTGGTCTCGCCGAAGCTGCGGCTGGACTTCCTGCGCCGGCAGGTGCTGGTGAGCCGCAACATCTCCGGCGGCCGCTGGATGTCGGTGCTGATGGGTGGGCTGAATCTCCAGATCGAGCACCACCTCTTCCCCTCGATGTCGCGGCCCTCGCTGCGCAAGGTGAAGGCGATGGTGGTCGAGCACTGCACGGCGGTGGGGGTGCCCTACACCGAGATGTCGCTGTGGAAGGCCTATGGGCAGGTGGTCGACCACCTCAACACCGTGGGTCTGAAGAACCGCGACCCGTTCCTGTGCCCGCTGGTGGCCGTCCGGCGGACACCGTCGATGGCCGAGGGGCAGCCCGCGTTCGCGCTGGCGCGGACCCGGGACTGAGCCGCACGCACGGCGAACCTAGACTCGCCGACATGGCTGACTCCGAGCAGGGGACCTACGTGAAGACCGGCGAGGAGTTCGTGCGCGACACGAACTACGTGACGACCAGGATCACCCGCGACGGCGCCGACGGGTTCACTCCCGCGGCCGGCCGCTACCGACTGGTGGTGGCCCGGGCCTGCCCCTGGGCGAACCGGGCGGTGATCGTGCGCCGGCTGCTGGGGCTGGAGGAGGCCATCTCGATGGGGATGTGCGGGCCGACCCACGACGCCCGCAGCTGGACCTTCGACCTCGACCCGGGCGGGCGCGACCCGGTGCTGGGCTACGAGCGGCTGCAGGAGGCCTACTTCGCCCTCGACCCGGACTACCCCAAGGGCATCACGGTGCCGGCCATCGTCGACACCACCACCGGCAAGCTGGTCACCAACGACTACCCGCAGATGACCCTCGACCTCTCCACCGAGTGGACCGACTTCCACCGCGAGGGCGCTCCCGACCTCTACCGCGAGGCGCTGAGGGACGAGATCGACGCGATGGCCCAGGCCAACTTCACCGAGGTCAACAACGGCGTCTACCGGTGCGGGTTCGCCGGCTCGCAGGAGGCCTACGACAAGGCCTACCGGCGGCTGTTCACCCGGCTGGACGAGCTCGAGGAGCACCTCAGCACCCGTCGCTACCTGGTGGGGGACACCATCACCGAGGCCGACGTCCGGCTGTTCACCACGCTGGCCCGCTTCGACGCGGTCTACCACGGGCACTTCAAGTGCAACCGGGCCAAGCTCATCGAGTTCCCGGCGCTGTGGGCCTACACCCGCGACCTGTTCCAGACGCCCGGGTTCGGCGACACCACGGACTTCCCGCAGATCAAGGAGCACTACTACGTGGTGCACACCCAGATCAACCCGACCCAGATCGTCCCGCAGGGTCCGGACGTCCGGGGCTTCCTGACGCCGCACGGGCGCGAGCAGCTGGGCGGGCGTCCCTTCGGCGACGGCACCCCGCCCGGTCCGCCGCCGGAGGCCGAGCGCGTCCCCGCGGGGCACGGGGCGGACTGAGACGATGCAGCCCGGGTCCGGTGCGGAGTGCACCGGACCCGGGCTGTGGCGTCCTCGGAGCCGTCGTCAGGCGAGCTCTACGCCCGTCTCGCCGTCAGGCGAGCTCTACGCCCGTCTCGCCGTCAGGCGAGCTCTACGCCCGTCTCGCCGTCAGGCGAGCTCTACGCCCATCGCCTCGGCCAGCCGGCGGTGGGTGGCGGCCTCGTCGGGGCGGCCGAGCCGCTCCAGCGTGCGCACCATCATCAGCCGGGCGTAGGGCTCGGTCGGGTCCTGGGCGAGGATCGTCTCCAGCTCGCGACGGGCCGGCTCGAGCAGCGCGGCGTGGAAGTAGGCGCGGGCGCTGAGCAGCCGGGCGCTGAGGTTCTCCGGGTGCTGGTCCAGGACCGGTCCCAGGGCGTCGGCAGCGCCCCGGTAGTCGCGCTCGGCGAACCGCCGCTCGGCCATCGCCACCCGCACCGGGGTCAGGTCGTCCATCTCGCTCTCCTCCCATCTGGTGCGCGACGTCGCCGCCGCCCGGAGCACCGGCGAGCGGCCCGCTCGGCACCGTGTCGGCCTGCGACAACACCGACCGGTGCGCCGCTGTTCCACGGGTGAGGAGCAGCAGCCCACCCCGGCGGACCGGGGTGGGCTGCGCTGCTCATGCTGCCTGCGGCGGGCTCAGTCGCGGCTGCTGGTCAGCTCGCGGGACTCGCGTCCGGCGACCTCGTGACCGTTGCCGTCCCCGTCGTGACCGTCACCGTCGTGGCCGTCGTGCCCGTGGTGCGCGGCGGCCTCCAGCTCGGCCCGCGTCGGCTTCGACATGTTGTCGCCGTAGAACCATCGACGGGCCTGCAGCTGGCGCTTGGAGACGCCCTCCTCGGGCAGCGAGGGGTACTCGTTGTGGTGGGTGAGGGTGTAGGCCTCGCCCTGCGAGATCGGCCGGTGGTCCTCGGAGTAGCCACCGACGGGGGAGCGCTGGATCACGCCGGACTCGCTGCCGTGCAGCAGCCGCTCCTGGTCGGTGCGCTGCAGGGCGATGCAGATCCGCTTGGTGATGATGAACGCCAGCACCGGGCCGATGAAGACCGCCCACCGCAGCACCACCGAGATGGTGTTGAGGGAGAGGTTGAACATCACCGCGATGATGTCGTTGCCGCCGCCGATCATGAAGAGGCTGAAGCAGACGATGCCGGCCACGCCGAAGGCGGTGCGGGTGGCGTTGGCGCGCGGGCGCTCCAGCACGTGGTGCTCCCGCTTGTCGCCCGTCAGCCAGGCCTCCACCCAGGGGTAGACGCCGAGCAGCACGAACAGCAGTGTCAGCAGGCCGACACCGGGCAGGAAGATGTTCCAGGACCAGGTGGTGCCGCCGATGTGCCACTCCCACCCCGGCATGATCCGGATGGCGCCCTCGACCCAGCCCATGTACCAGTCCGGCTGCGAGCCGGCGGTGACCTGGGACGGGTTGTAGGGACCGTAGGTCCACAGCGGGTTGATCTGCATCGTCGCGCCCATCAGCACGGTGACGCCGAAGACGATGAAGAAGAAGCCGCCGGCCTTGGCCATGTAGATCGGGTAGAGCGGGTAGCCCACGACGTTCTTGTCGGTGCGCCCGGGGCCCGGGTACTGGGTGTGCTTGTGGTAGACGAGCAGCGCCATGTGCGCGGCGATCAGACCCAGCAGGATGCCCGGGATCAGCAGGATGTGGGCCATGTAGAGCCGGCTGATGATGAGGTCACCGGGGAACTCGCCGTTGAAGACGAAGAACTCCGCCCAGGTGCCGATCACCGGGATCGAGCGGATCAGGCCGTCCACGAAGCGCAGGCCGGTGCCGGACAGCAGGTCGTCGGGCAGCGAGTACCCGGCGAAGCCCTCGATCAGGCCCAGCGAGAGCAGGGCGACACCGATCACCCAGTTGATCTCACGCGGCTTGCGGAAGGCGCCGGTGAAGAAGACGCGCAGCATGTGGGCGAACATCGCGGCCACGAACAGCATCGCCGACCAGTGGTGGACCTGCCGCATCAGCAGACCGCCACGGATGTCGAAGGAGATGTCGAGGGTGGAGGCGAAGGCCTCCGAGACGGCCACGCCGCGCAGCAGCTGGTAGCTGCCCTCGTACTCGATCTCGGCCATCGACGGCTTGTACCACAGGGTGAGGAAGACGCCGGTGAGCAGCAGGATGATGAAGCTGTACAGGGCGATCTCGCCCAGCAGGAAGGACCAGTGGTCGGGGAAGACCTTGCGCAGGAAGTACTTCCCGAGACCGGCGGCGCCGGTGCGCTCGTCGGCCCACGCGGTGGGGCCGGCCAGCCTCTTGAGCACCGGGCCGGGGACGCGCTCGGGCTCGGTGGGAGGAACGGTGCGTTCCTCCGACAACGCTGCTGGCTTGGCCATCAGGCGTCTCCGTCCTCGTAGTCGTTGCGGGAGTCGCGCTCGAAGTAGCTCGGCCCGACCGGCACCGGGAAGTCGCTGGTGGCGATCAGGTACCCCTCGGCGTCGGTGCTGATCGGCAGCTGGGGCAGCGAGCGCGCGGCCGGGCCGAAGACGACGACGCCGGAGTTGCCGAGGTCGAAGGTGGACTGGTGGCAGGGGCACAGCAGGTGGTGGGTCTGCTGCTCCCACAGCGAGATCGGGCAACCGACGTGGGTGCAGATCTTGGAGTAGGACAGGATCCCGTTGACGTGCCAGCTCGAGCGCGACTCGGGGATGGTGATGGAGTTCGGGTCCATCCGGACGACGATGATCGCCGCCTTGGCACGCTCCACCTGCAGGTGGTGGCCGTGGAACTCCTGGAGGTTCTCCGGCTCGGCGTTGACCAGCTGGCCGATCTCCATGTCGGCGGCCAGGATCGGCTCGTAGGTGACGTCGTTGACCAGTCGGACGCCCTCGCCCCAGATGGTCCGCTCGATGGTCTCCGCGCGCACCCGCGCGGTGGGCCACGGGCCGAGGTCGGCGAGCAGCACGGCCGCCGGGGCCACCAGGATGCCGAGCGCCCCGAGCAGGCTGCGCCCGATGAGCTTGCGGCGGCCGAGGTTGGTCTCCTGCAGGCCCTGGTAGACGATGTCGATCGCCGCGGTGCGGGTCTCGGCGGAGGAGGCGGCGGTGTGGCGCTCCTCGGTGCGCTCGGTGTCGTCCATCAGCAGCCGGGCCCACTGCACCGCACCCACGCCGACCAGCAGGATGGCCAGACCCAGGGTGAGCCCGAGCAGCAGGTGCTGGGCCATGTAGTGGTTGGAGCCGACGTCGATGAAGACGTTCTCGGGGACGGCGAAGTAGATCACCACGAAGGCGATCGCGAGCACCGGGACGAGGGCGAAGCAGCCCACCACGAAGGTGTAGGCGGAGCGGCCGGCGTCCGGGTCGGCGTCGGTCCAGCGGGGCGGCTCGTGCTCGACGCCGGGGTTGTCGACGGGGAAGCGCTCGTCGTCCGAACGCGTCGTCCCGGCGGAGGTGCGGGTGTCGCGGACCGAGATGTCGGACCCTCCGGTGTGGCTCACTTGCGCGCTCCCTTCGAGGCGATCCAGACGGCGAAGAGGCACAGCCCGCCGATGCCCACGATCCAGGCCCACAGACCTTCGGAGACCGGGCCGAGGCCGCCGAGGGTCAGACCGCCGGTGGGCTCCTCCTCCAGCGACTGCAGGTAGGCGATCATCATCCGGACGTTCTCGTCGGTGATGACCTCCTCGGAGAAGACCGGCATCTGCTGGGGGCCGGTGCGCAGCGCCTCCCAGATGTGCTTGGGGGTGACGCCCTCGAGCGCCGGGGCGTACTTGCCGTTGGGCAGGGCGCCGCCGCTGCCGGCGAAGTTGTGGCAGGCCGAGCAGTTGGTGCGGAAGAGCTCGCCGCCCTCGGCGATCTGCTCGGCGGTCAGGCCCTCGGGGTCGTACTGGGCCTCGGTGGGGATCTCCGGGCCGGGGCCGAGGCTGGCGACGTAGGCCGCCATCGCGTCGATCTCCTCGCGGGAGTAGATGTTCTCCTTCTGCGGGGCCTGCTCCACCGGGGCGGCCAGCGGCATCCGGCCGGTCTCGACCTGGAAGTCCACCGACGCCGCGCCGACGCCGACCAGGCTCGGGCCCTCGCTGCTGCCCTCACCGTTCAGCCCGTGGCAGGAGGAGCAGTTGACCGCGAACAGCGCCCGGCCCTCCTCCACCTGGGTGGACGTGCCGGCGTCGGCGGAGGACCGCTCGTCCGGCACGGCGACGGTGTACAGCGCGCCGGTCAGGAACAGCGCGGCCACCAGCAGCAGCGGACGCACGGCGCGGTGCCGCCTCCGGGAGGAAAGGAACTTCACGGGCCAACCTCTCTGGTCTTGCACATGATTCGGAGCGGGACGCCCAGACGGATGCGCGCGTCTACTACTCATTGTAGGAAGTAGATCACGCCGAAGAGCAGGATCCACACCACGTCGACGAAGTGCCAGTAGTAGGACACCGCGACGGCCGCCGTGGCCTGCTCGTGGGTGAACGTGCGGGCCAGGTAGGTACGGCCCAGCAGGAAGAGGAAGGCGATGAGGCCGCCGGTCACGTGCAGGCCGTGGAAGCCGGTGGCGAGGTAGAAGACCGAGCCGTACACGTCGGAGGACAGGGTCACGCCCTCGCTGAAGAGGGTGGCGTACTCGTAGACCTGGCCGCCGATGAAGAAGGCGCCCATGGCGAAGGTGAGGAAGAACCACTCACGCAGACCCCAGGAGGCGACGTTCCACAGCGGCCCGGTCCGCTTGACCCGGGTGTTGCCGTGCTCGACGGCGTTGACGCCCAGCTGGCAGGTGACCGAGGAGAGCACCAGCACGATGGTGTTGGCCAGCGCGAACGGCACGTTCAGCAGGCTGGTGCCGTGCTCCCACAAGGTGGTCTCCACACCGGCCGCGGCCGCCTGGGCGTCGGTGACGCTGCGGGTGGTGAAGTAGGCGGCGAAGAGGCCGCCGAAGAACAGCAGCTCCGAGGCCAGCCAGATGATGGTGCCGACGGCCACGGTGTCCGGACGACCCGGGATCCCCGACATCCGCGAGCGTGCGATCGGGTGCAGGCTCCCGTGCGGGACGCCGGCGGCGGTCGTGGGGTCAGTCGTCGTTGCCACGGGGTCATTATGGTCACATCCGCCCCCCGCTGCCACGCGGGGAAGCACCCGGCAGGTGTGCGGCGACCCGGGGCGGTCGGCCGCCCGGGCCGGGGCCGGCCCGCTCCGGCACGGCGCCGGGACCGGCAGCGGGCGGGGGCACTAGCATGCCGAGCACCAGCAGGCGCCCCAGCACATGTGAGGAACCTCATGTCCGACGAGCACGTCACCGCGGCCGAGCACGAGGCGGCCACCCCGCTGCGGGTGGTGGTCTACTCCGACGACCGCACCACCCGTGAGCAGGTGCGGCTGGCGCTGGGACGCCGGATCGCCGCCGACCTGCCCCCGGTGCACGTGGTCGAGGTCGCCACCGCGCGGGCGCTGCTCGACGTGATGGACGCCGGCGGCGTCGCGGTCGGCGTCCTCGACGGCGAGGCGAGCCCCGCCGGTGGGATCGGGATGGCCCGCCAGCTCAAGGACGAGGTGCAGCAGTGCCCGCCGCTGCTGGTGCTGGTCGCCCGGCAGCAGGACGCCTGGCTGGCCACCTGGTCGCACGCCGAGGCGGCGCTGGCCTACCCGCTGGACCCCGTGCGGCTGCCGGAGGTGGTGGCCGACCTGGTCCGCACCGGCCGCACGTCGGCGCCGAGCGCGGGCGCGTCGCGGTCGTGACCGCTGCACCGTCGCCCGCCCTCACCTGGCCGGACGTCCTCACCTCGCTCACCCGCGGTCACGACCTCGACCCGGAGCGGGCGCGGTGGGCGATGACCGAGATCCTCACCGGGCAGGCCACCACCATCCAGATCGCCGGGTTCGCGGTGGCGCTGCGGACCAAGGGGGAGACGGTCGAGGAGCTGTCCGGGCTGGCCGAGGCGATGCTCGAGCAGGCCACCCCGGTGCCGCTGACCGGCCCGCTGGTCGACGTCGTGGGCAGCGGTGGGGACCGGGCCAACACCGTCAACATCTCGACCATGGCCGCGCTGGTGGCCGGGGCCGCAGGCGCGCCGGTGGCCAAGCACGGCAACCGCAGCGCCAGCTCGGCCTGCGGCACCGCCGACGTGCTGGAGGAGCTCGGGGTGGTGCTCACCCTCTCCCCGGAGCAGCAGCTGGAGGTGATGGCCGAGGTCGGCATCGTCTTCCTCTTCGCCCCCCGCTACCACCCGGCGCTGCGGCACGCCTCGGAGGCACGCAGCGGGCTGGCCGTCCCCACCACGTTCAACTTCCTGGGCCCGCTGGCCCACCCGGCCAGGCCCTCGGCCCAGGCGGTCGGGGTGGCCGACGTGCGGATGGCCGGGCTGACCGCCGGGGTGCTGGCCGGACGTGGCGTCTCCGCGGTGGTCTTCCACGGCTCCGACGGGCTGGACGAGCTGACCACCACCACCGACTCCCGGGTCTGGCTGGTGCGTTCGGGGCAGGTGCGCGAGACCCGGCTCGACCCGGCCGAGCTCGGGCTGCCGCGCGCGGAGCTGGGCGACCTGGTCGGCGGGGACGCAACGGTCAACGCCGCCGTGGTGCGCCGGCTGCTCGAGGGCGCGACCGGCCCGGTGCGCGACATCGTGCTGCTCAACGCCGCGGCCACGCTGCTCGCCGCCGAGGGGCCCGACCTGGACCGTCCGGTCGCCGACCAGCTGGCCCCGCTGCTGGGACGGGCCGCCGAGGCGGTCGACAGCGGTCGCGCGG
>NZ_QPKK01000087.1 GCF_003344635.1 Desertihabitans aurantiacus | reverse complement strand
GCGCGGGTGGGTGCCGACGCGCACGCCTCCTGCAACCGCACCTGCGAGCTGGGGATGACCCGCGCGACGGGCACGTCCTACCAGCACGTGCTCGAGCTGCTGGCTGCGCGGCTGCCCGGCTGAGCGTCCGGTCGCCCGGCGGCCGCCGCGGTGCGACGATCGCCGGGTGCGCACCACCGACGAGGCGACTGTCGCCCGGGCCCGGGCGACCGCCCGGGAGGCCGCCGCGCTGCTGGCGCGGCACGAGGTGCCGGGAGAGCTCGTGCTCACCGGCGGCAGCAGCCTGCCCGGTCTGCTCACCAAGGGCGATGTCGACCTGCACCTGCGGGTCGCCCCCGGAGAGCTGGCCGCGGCGGTGGAGCGGCTGCGCACGGTGGCCGAGCCGGTGCACCCCGCCATCTGGACCGACGAGTTCGCCACCTTCGAGCGCCGCGAGCCGCCGGTGGTCGGCATCGCGGTGACCGTCGTGGGAGGCGAGCACGACACCCGGTTCGTGCGCGGCTGGGCGCGGCTGCGCGACGACCCGGCGGCACGCCACCGGTACAACGAGCTCAAGCGGGGCACCGACGTCGAGGCGGCCAAGTCGGCCTTCTTCGACGCCCTGGCGCGTGATCCGGACGTGTTCGCTGAGGGCGAACGCGGCCGCTAGCACTCTCCTTCGTCGAGTGCTAATACTGGAGGTGCACAGCACAGCGCAGTGGTCCCGGCCACGGTGGCCGGGCCGGTCGCACATGTGGGAGGTGATGGCTGTGCTTCGTTTCGACCCGTTCTCCGACTTCGACGCGATCACCAAGCAGCTCCTCGGCATGAGCGGTGACACGTCTCGGGTGCCCCGGTTCATGCCGGTCGACCTGTTCCGCGCGGGTGACCACTACGTGCTGCTCGCCGACCTGCCGGGGGTGGACCCGGGCTCGGTCGACGTCAGCGTCCACGAGGGCACCCTGACCCTGACCGCCGAGCGCACCGCGCGCAGCGACGAGGGCGTCCAGTGGCTGACCTCCGAGCGCTTCGGCGGCAAGTTCCGTCGCCAGCTCTCCCTGGGCGAGGGCATCGACACCGAGCGCATCTCGGCCAGCTACGACAACGGTGTGCTCACCGTGACCATCCCGGTCGCCGAGCGCGCCAAGCCCCGCAAGATCGAGGTGCTCAGCTCCTCCGAGGGCACCACGCCCAGCATCGAGGCCAGCGCCTGATCGCGGCGTCCGCACGCGGGAGCACGAGAGCCCCGTCACCGCTCCGGTGGCGGGGCTCCCGTCCGCCGGGGGTCAGTCGTTGCCGTGCTCGCGCTTGATCTCGGCGAGCTCCGCCTCGTCCTCGGCGCCGAGCTCGTGCAGCGTGCCGGCCTTCCGGTCGCGCAGGTAGGCCGTCATCTCCCGCCGCACCACCGGCAGCAGGATGACCAGGCCGATGATGTTGATGAAGGCGCACAGGAACAGGGCGGCGTCGGCCATGGTCACCACGCTGGACAGGGCCGCCAGGCAGCCGATGACGACGAACCCGCAGAGCAGCACCCGGAAGAGGATGTCGGTCCAGCGGCGCTTGCCGAACAGGTGGTGCCAGGCCTTCAGGCCGTAGTAGGACCAGGTGAGGATGGTGGAGAAGGCGAACAGCGCCACCGCGATGGCCAGCAGCACCGGGAACCACGGCAGCACCGTGGCGAAGGCGTCGGAGGTCAGCGTGACGCCACCGACCTCGGTCTGGTCGGTGCGGTAGGCCTCCTGTGCCGCGCTGTAGGACGGGGTGTCGGCGATGATGATGGTCAGCGCCGTCATGGTGCAGATGATGACGGTGTCGATGAACGGCTCGAGCAGGGCGACGAAGCCCTCCGAGACCGGACGTCGGGTCTTCACCGCGGAGTGGGCGATGGCGGCCGAGCCGATACCGGCCTCGTTGGAGAACGCCGAGCGCTGGAAGCCGACGATCATCACGCCGACCACACCGCCGGCGATGCCGACCGGGTTGAAGGCGCCGTTGATGATCGAGGCGAAGGCACCCGGGATCTGGTCGACGTTGACGATGAGCACCAGCAGGCAGGCCACCACGTAGAAGATCGCCATCGCCGGGACGAGCTTGCTGGTCACGGTGGCGATCGAGCGGATGCCGCCGATGATGACCAGCGCGACCAGCCCGGCGAAGATCAGCCCGACCACCAGCTTGGCCGTGGTGCTGCTGAGCAGACCGTCCTCGGCGCCGCCGGTGATCGACTGCAGCTGCTGGAAGGTCTGGTTGGACTGGAACATGCCCGCGCCGGCCACCCCGAAGATGAGGATGGAGACGGCGAAGACGCCGGTGAGGACGCGGGAGACGACCTTGAGCGCGGGGTGCTTGCGCTCGCCGAAGGCGATCGGCAGGTACTTGAACGGGCCGCCGGAGACCTGGCCGTCCTCGTCGATGTCGCGGTACTTCACGCCGAGGGTGCACTCGACGAACTTCGTGCACATGCCGAGCAGCCCGGCGACGATCATCCAGAAGGTGGCACCGGGACCGCCGATGGTCACCGCGACGCCGACACCGGCGATGTTGCCGAGCCCGACCGTCCCCGACAGGGCGGAGGCGAGTGCCTGGAAGTGGGTGACCTCACCGGGGTCGTCGGCCTTGGAGAACTTGCCGCGGACGACGTCCACCGCCACCTTGGCGCCGCGGAACTGGATGAAGCCGAAGTAGATCGTGAAGCCGGCCGCGGCCAGGACCAGCCAGGCCACCACGACCGGGAAGCTGATCGGGCCGAGCGTCACCTCGGCGAAGACGAGGTTGGCGAACCCGGTGCTGAACGGGTCCAGGAAGCTGTTGATCGCCTCTTCGAGGTTCATGGGGTCCTTCCCTGTGGGGAGTCGGCGGGGCCGGGACCACCCGTTGGGGCGGCGTTGACCGAGCCCACAGGCAACCGCGCCCTCCGCGGTACCGCAAGCCTCTCAGCGTCAGGGCCGCGTTCGTGATCTTTTCGTTACCTGGCGCGGGTCGTCCGGCACACGGCCGTCAGGCGGCGTAGCGTGACCGTCATGACCGACGGCGACGCGCCCCTGACCTACCTGCTCGTCGACGGGGAGAACCTCGACGCCACCCTCGGTCAGTCGATCCTGCGGCGCCGTCCGCTGCCCCAGGAACGCCCCCGCTGGGAGCGCCTGCTGCAGTTCGTCGAGGCCCGCTGGAGCCAGCCCGTCAAGGGGTTGTTCTTCCTCGCGGTGCCCGGGGAGCTGCCGATGCCGTTCGTGCAGGCGCTCACCGCGATCGGCTTCGTCACCATCCCGCTGTCGGGGGCGTCGGACGAGAAGGTCGTGGACATCGCCATCCAGCGCACGCTGGAGGAGATCGGACGCCGGCGTGGCGACGTCGTGCTGGCCAGCCACGACGGCGACTTCCTGCCGCAGATGTCGGCGCTGGTCGGCGAGCGCCGCACCGCGCTGGTCGGGTTCTCGGAGTTCCGCAACTCCGGCTTCACCGCGCTGGCCGAGCGCGGGATGGAACTGATCGACCTGGAGCTGGACGTCAAGGCGTTCAACGAGCGGCTGCCGCGACTGCGGGTCATCCCGATCGAGGAGTTCGACCCGGCGCAGTTCCTCTGAGCGCCGCTTCGCGGTGACGCCGCACCCTCGGGCATGGAAATGCCGCCCGGATGGCCTCGGTCGGCACTAGCGTCTGCGCCATGACACAGCCGCAGTACGACCCGCAGGCCTCCGGGCCCTCCCAGGGCGTCCCCTCCCAGCCGTACGGCCAGTCCAACCCCTACGGCCAGCCCGCTCCCTACGGCCAGGGCCCGTCGTCGGGTGACCCGCTGACGCAGCCCCTCTACGGCGCCTCCTTCGGGCAGGCGATCGGGCGCTTCTTCAAGAAGTACGCCCAGTTCAACGGCCGCGCCAGCCGCAGCGAGTACCTCTGGGCGACCCTCTTCAACGTCATCGTCGTCGCCGTGCTCTACGGGGTCGCGCTCGCCATCGTCGGCGCGACCGCCGGCAGCGCCTCCGACCCGTCCCAGGTCAGCTCGGGCGCCGGCGCCGGTCTGGGCATCATCGCCCTGATCATCGGCCTGTACGGGCTGGCGATCATCGTGCCGAGCATCGCCCTGCAGGTGCGGCGGCTGCACGACACCGGCCAGTCCGGCTTCCTCGTGCTGCTGAACCTCATCCCCTCGATCGGTGGCCTGATCGTCTTCATCATGTGCTGCCTGCCGACCTCGCCGAACGGGGACCGCTACAACGTCTGACGGCGACGCCTCTCGCGAGGCGCCGCACCACGCCGAGCTGTGCCGACGGGCCCGCTGACCACCCCGGTCAGCGGGCCCGGTCGCGCACCAGCAGACCCGCCCCGGCGAGGGTGCCGAGCAGGGCCTCGGTGGTGACCTCGATCGGCACGGAGCCATCGGGCTGCGGCCGCCGGGTCAGGTAGGACGGCGAGCCGGAGTGCGTGTACGGGCCGATCTCGGTGGTGGTGATCCGTCCCTCCCGCCTGGCCCGGTTCCAGGAGGAGTCCCGTGATGTCGGCCAGCGCGACGGGAACAGCAGCCCACCCAGCCGGTGCACCCGGTCCCGCGAGCCGTAGAGGTGCCACAGGTGGCGCACCCGGTCCAGGCCGGGGTCGGAGGAGAGCACGCCGCCGAGGCTGAGCACGTACACCGGCGCCCCCTGGTCGGCCAGGTACCAGGACGCCCCGAGGCAGATCTGCCCCCCGCCGGACCAGCCGAGCAGCACCACCGGGTCGCCGCTGCCGGGCTGGTAGCCCGCCGCCCGCAGCCGTCCCCAGATGGTGCGGGCCATCGCCAGGCTGAAGAACGGCCCGTAGCGGCGGTCGGCCGAGACCAGCACCTGGAAGACGTTGTAGAGGTTGATCAGCAGCGGCAGCACCGGCCACTTCCGCCGCTGCATCCGGTCCAGCACCCGCCACAGCCAGGACAGGTCGCGGTCGGTGGTGAGGCCGTGGTCGAGGACGGAGTACGGGAAGACGCCGGTGACCAGGACGGCCTCGTCGCCGAGGCGGTCCCGCAACCGGTCCAGCAGCGGTTGCTCGGGACGGCTGGACTCCGAGGACGCGGTGCCGACACCGGCCAGGTACACGATCCAGGTGGTGCCCTCGGTGGGGGCGGGGCCGACCTCGCGCGGGGGACGGCGCTGCACCGGCTCCTCCTGCTGCGACCACCACCACAGCGCCTCGAACGGGGCGGTCATCAGCAGCAGCAGGAGCAGCGCGACGGCCCCGACGACGATCTCGGCGAGAGGGAACCCGGCGATCACCGGCGCTCACCCACGGCACCGTCGTCGAGCAGCCCGGGCACCTGCAGCAGCTCCGCGCTGGAGCGACGCATCGGACGTCCGGTGATGGCCGTCCAGATCCGGTCGCGGACCCGCACCAGCGGTGGTCCGCCGAAGTGGCTGGCCGCCAGCCCGGTGAGCCCGGCGGTGGCGGCGACGAGCAGCGCGAGCCCGTCGCCCACGGCGAACACCGACGCGGTGACCGCCCACAGCACCAGGAACCCCCAGGCCGACAGCAGGCGTCCCAGGAAGGGGCCGAAGCCGGGCACGATCTGGACGAACGACAGCAGCTTGGGCGACGCGGCGAGCAGGGTCGCGTAGGCGAGCACCAGCCAGTCGGTGGGCTGGCCGATGGCGAGGCCCAGCACCCACAGCAGGCTCGCCTGGGTGAGGTAGAGCAGCAGCACGCCGGTGGCCGTCATCACCAGGGTGAGCCAGTAGGCGAGCCCGCGGACCCGGTTGATGGCCAGCAGCGCGCTCTCGCCGGCGAGCATCGAGACCGCCACCAGCACCGCGAGCACCGCACCGACCAGGACCTGGTCGCCCGCGCCGACGCCGCTGACGTGCGGCTGCAGCGTCAGCGCCGCCCCCACCTCGGCGAGGACCAGCTGGAACAGGTCCGACAGCACGGACCCATCCAACCGTGTCGCCGGTGCGACCAGAAGGGGATATGCCGCCGGGCTGACCCTGGCTCAGAACAGGGTGGCCTGCAGGTCGACCGGACGGGTGGGCAGCGGCGGGAGGGTCTGGCGCGAGCGCCACTCCGCACGGGCGTCCCAGGGCAGGGAGTCGACCACGGGGTCGCCGGGGCCGGGCGGTCCGGGGTGACAGGGCTCCAGCCCGGACAGGCAGTGCTCCGCGACCTTGGCGGTGCCGGGCAGCCCGTGCCCGACCAGCACCCGCCGGACCACGTCCGGGGAGAGCGGGAGCCGGCCCGGCCCGCGGTCGGGGTGGAGGCCGAGGTCGACGTCGCAGACGTTGGCCATCACGGCCTGGTTGAGCTCCCAGCAGGCGCGGGCCTGCGGGTCGGCCAGCCGGTCGCGGGTGCTCGGCCCGACCAGCTCGGCCACCCGGGCGCCGCCGGCGGCGACGTCGTCGAAGACCGCCTCGGCGGTGCCGAGCGCGGCCAGCAGGCGGGCGGCCCGCTTCGGTCCGATCCCGGAGACGCCAGGCAGGTTGTCCGACGGGTCGCCGCGCAGGGCGGCGAAGTCGCGGTACTGGTGCGGGCGGACGCCGAGCAGCAGCTCCAGCCGGTCCGGGGTCATCAGCGGGGAGGCGTCCACGCCGCCGTTGATGACCCGCAGCACGCTGGTGCGCTCGTCGATGAGGGCGAAGGCGTCGCGGTCGGAGGTGACCAGCACGGTGCGCCCGCCGGCGGCGGCGGTGCGGGCGGCGGCGGTGGCGAGGACGTCGTCGGCCTCGAGCCCGTCCGGGGTGACGACGTGCACGCCGAGCTCGCGCAGCACCGCCGCGGCGAGCCGCAGCTGGGAGACCAGCGTGGGCAGCTTGTCGGCGCGCTGGGCCTTGTACTGCGGCCAGCGGGTGCGCCGCCGGCTGTGGTCGGGGTCGTCGAAGCCGACCAGCACCAGGGACGGCCCCACCCGGTCGGCGGCCGCCACCACCTGGGTGAGCAGCCCGCGGACCGCCCACACCGGCTCCCCGGTGACCGTCCGCGCGCCCGTCCCGGCCAGCGCGTGGTAGCTGCGGTGCAGCAACGAGTTGCCGTCGACGGCCAGCAGGACGGGTGCAGCACTCACCCGCCCATCATGCGCCACGCCACCGACACCCCTCGCCTCCCGAGCCCCACCCCAACGCCCTGAGCCTGTCGAAGGGCGGGTGACGCGACCGGCGCGCCGAACCCCACTCCAGCGCCCTGAGCCTGTCGAAGGGCGAGCACCACCGGCTGACCGCTGCCCGCGGCCGGGCGGACTTCCTAGACTGCGGCCGTGTCCGTCTCCGAGCTGAGCGCCAGCGCCCAGAACTACCTCAAGGCGATCTGGACGCTGTCGGAGTGGTCGGAGGCGCCCGTGACGACGACGGTGCTGGCCGAGCGGACCGGGCTGCGGGCGTCCTCGGTCTCGGACGGGATCCGCCGCCTGGCCGAGCAGGGCCTGGTCGACCACGTCCGCTACGGCGCGGTCGAGCTGACCGTCGAGGGGCGTCGCCTGGCGCTGGCGATGGTGCGCCGGCACCGGCTGATCGAGGCCTTCCTGGTGGAGTCGCTGCACTACTCCTGGGACGAGGTGCACGACGAGGCCGAGACGCTGGAGCACGCCGTCTCCGATCTGATGGTCGACCGGATCGACGCCGTCCTCGGCTTCCCCCGCCGCGACCCCCACGGCGACCCGATCCCGAGTGCCGACGGCACCGTGGAGCTGCCGACGGCGGTCGTGCTCACCACCGTCGAACCGGGGTCCCGCATGCGGGTGGAGCGGATCAGCGACGCCGACCCCGGCCTGCTGCAGTTCCTCGCCGACCGCGGCGTCCAGATCGGCACCGTGGTCGACGTCCGCGAGCCCGCCCCCTACACCGGCACGCTCGAGCTCACCGTCGACGGCACGCCGCTCAGCCTCGGCCCCGCGGCCGCCGAGGCGATCTGGGTCTCGGACGCCTGACGCCGGGCGAGCAGCCGTGGCCGGTCCGTCCAGCTCGACGCCAGGCCTGGTCCTGTCGAAAGACGAGCAGCTGCAGGACGTCGACGCTCCAACCGCTGGGTCGGGCTGGAGGCGTGGCGCCTCACACCGCTGCCAGCCGCCGCCGACGCCGGACCGCGGCTAGCCGGCGTCCCACCAGCCCGTTCCGCGGGCTGGCCAGGTACACCACCGCGAACACCGCTCCCTGCGCGAGCACCACCATCGGCCCCGGCGTGGTGTCGAGGTGGTAGCTGAGGTAGAGCCCCAGCACCCCGCAGGCCGCCGCGAGCGCGGGCGCGAGGACCAGCATCCGCGTGAACCGCTCGGTCAGCAGGTGCGCGGTCGCGCCGGGGATGATGAGCATCGCGACCACGAGCACCACCCCGACCGCCTGCAGCGCCACCACGCAGGTGAGCGCGAGCAGGCCGAGCAGCAGCGCCGACAGCAGCCGGACGTCCAGACCGATGGCGTGGGCGTGCACCCGGTCGAAGGCGTACAGCACGAGGTCGCGGCGCTTGAGCAGCAGCACCACCAGCACCACCGCACCGAGGACGACGATCTGCACGAGGTCGGCCGGCGAGACGCCCAGCAGGTTGCCGAAGATGATGTGGGTGAGGTCGGTCTGCGACGGCGTCACCGACACCAGCACCAGTCCGAGCGCGAACAGCGTGGTGAAGACGATCCCGATGGAGGCGTCCTCCTTCACGCGCCCGGTGTCGCGGACCACCCCGATGAGCACCACCGCCAGCACCCCGAACACCAGCGCACCGAGGGCGAAGGGCGCCCCGACCACGTAGGCCAGCACCACCCCGGGCAGCACCGCGTGCGAGACGGCGTCGCCCATCAGCGACCAGCCGATGAGCACCAGCCAGCACGACAGCACCGCGCACGTCACTGACGCGACCAGCGTCGAGGCCAGCGCGGTCTGCATGAAGCCGAACGTGAATGGCTCGACCAACCACTCGATCACCGCACGCTCCCGTCGTCGTGCGCTTCGCCGATCCCAGCGCCCTGAGCCTGTCGAAGGGCCGTCCTGAATCCGTCAGAGGGGGCACCTCCCGACCCGGCTGAATCGTCCAGCCCGAACGCCAGCGCCAGCGTCTCCGGCGCCAGCACCTCCGCCGGCGGACCGTGCCGCAGCACGCGGCGGCGCAGCAGGACGACCTCGTCGGCCAGCTCGGGCAGTGCGTGCAGGTCGTGGGTGGAGACGAGGACGGTGACGCCGTCGGCGGCGAGCTCGCGCAGCAGCCCGGTGATGGTGGCCTCGGAGGTGGTGTCGACGCCGGCGAACGGCTCATCGAGCAGCAGCACGCGCGCCTCCTGGGCGATCCCGCGGGCGAGGAAGGTCCGCTTGCGCTGGCCGCCGGACAGCCGTCCGATCTGCCGGTCGGCGAGGTCGGCCAGTCCCACCCGGTCGAGCGCGGCGTCCACGGCGTCCCGGTCGCGCCGGCGGGGACGACGGGTGAACCCGAGGTGCCCGTAGCGCCCGGTCATCACCACGTCGCGCACCGACAGCGGGAAGTCCCAGTCGACGGCCTCGCTCTGCGGCATGTAGCCGACGACGTTGCTCCGGCGGGCCCGCGCCGGCGTCAGCCCGTGCAGCCGGACCGTGCCGCGGTCAGGGCGCACGGCACCGAGCACCGCCTTCATCAGCGTCGACTTGCCGGCCCCGTTCATGCCGATCAGCCCGCACACCCGCCCGGGCGCCAGCCGCAGCGTCACGTCGTCGAGGGCGAGCACGTCGTCGTAGTGCACGGTGAGGGCGTCGACCTCGACGGCGGGGGTGGTCACGGGCGTCCTCCGAGGGAGGTGGCGATGAGGTCGATGTCGTGGCGGATGAGGTCGAGGTAGGTGGGCACCGGCCCGTCCGGCTCGGACAGCGAGTCGACGTAGAGGACGCCGCCGAACGCGGCCCCGGTCGCCCGCACCACCTGCTGCATCGGCCGGTCCGAGACCGTCGACTCGCAGAACACCGCCGGGATCCCGGCGGCGCGGACGGTGCCGATCGCGCGCTCGATCTGCTGCGGTGTCGCCTGCTGCTCGGCGTTGACCGGCCACAGGTACACCTCGGTCAGTCCGGCGTCGAGGGCGAGGTAGGAGAAGGCGCCCTCGCAGGTGACCAGGGCGCGGTGCTCCGGCGGCAGGCCGGCGAGCCGGCTGACCAGGTCGTCGTGGACGTCCTGCAGCTCGGCGGCGTAGCGCTCGGCGGCGGCGCGGTAGTCGGCGGCGTGGGCAGGGTCGAGCTCGGCGAAGGCGTCGGCCATGGTGGCGGCGTAGCGCTGCACGTTGAGCGGGCTCATCCAGGCGTGCGGATTGGGACGTCCGGCGTAGCCGCCGGGGTTCTCGGGGTCGGGCGCGATGTCGATCGGCTCGACACCCTCGCTGACCACCACGCGGGGGGCGTCCAGCTCGGCGACGAACTGCTCGAACCAACCCTCCAGGCCCATCCCGTTGTCGAGCACGAGGTCGGCCTCGGAGGCCTGCCGCAGGTCACCCGGCGTCACCTCGTAGCCGTGCACCTCCGCACCGGGTTTGGTGATCGACTCGACCCGCAGGTGCGGTCCGGCGACGTTGCGGGCGATGTCGGCGAGCACGGTGAAGGTCGTCAGCACCAGCGGACGGTCGTCCTCATCGGCCCGCGCCGCAGGCTGGCAGGCGGACAGCAGCAGCACCAGGACGCCGACCACGGCCGTCCACGCACCCGCGCTGCTCCGCATGACGCCACCCTAGTTCGACCATGCCGGACACCAGAGTTCGGGTCGACGAACACTCCGCGGAAGCGGCGGATCGTCTATCATCGGACGGCGGTGAGCGCCCGCTCGCCGCGCGGGGCCATGGCGCAATTGGTAGCGCACCTGCTTTGCAAGCAGGGGGTTAGGGGTTCGAGTCCCCTTGGCTCCACCGTCACCCTGCGCACGGCCGCGCCGGCCGCTGACCGTCGCCGGTTACGTTGGGGCACGTGAGCGCCGACCAGCCGACCGTCCCGGACCAGACCGGGCGCACCGTCGTCGTCACCGGCGCCAACAGCGGCATCGGCCGGGCGGCTGCGAAGGCGCTCGCGGCAGGTGGTGCCCGCGTCGTGCTCGCGGTCCGCGACACTGCGAAGGGCGCCGAGGCCGCCGCGACGATGACCGGCGAGGTGGACGTCCACCGGCTCGACCTGGCCGACCTCGCCTCGGTGCGGTCCTTCGCCGATGGCCTCCCCGGGCCGGTCGACCTGCTCATCAACAACGCCGGCGTGATGATCCCGCCGCTCTCCCGCACCGCGGACGGCTTCGAGCTGCAGCTCGGCACCAACCACCTCGGCCACTTCGCGTTGACCAACCTGCTGCTGCCGCGGATCCGGGAGCGGGTCGTCACGGTCTCCTCCATGGGGCACAGGGGTGGCCGGATCGACTTCGGCGACCTCAACTGGGAGCGCCGTCGGTACCGGGCGATGGCGGCCTACGCGCAGTCCAAGCTCGCCAACCTGCTCTTCACCGCCGAGCTGCAGCGGCGTCTCATCGCGGCCGGGTCGCCGGTGCTCGCCACGGCTGCCCACCCCGGTCTGGCGGCGACGAACCTGCTGCGGCCCGGCAGCGTGCCTGCGCCGCTGCACGGCCTCGCGTCGGCCTTCTTCCGCCGGGTGGGGCAGAGCGACGAGGACGGTGCTCGCCCCACGCTGTACGCGGCCACCGCCGACGTCCCGCCCGGCAGCTACGCCGGGCCGGGTGGGGTGTTCGAGGGACGCGGCGCGCCGAAGCTCGTCGGCCGGTCGGCCGCGGCGCTGGACGAGGCGGTCGCGCAGCGGTTGTGGGCGGTCTCGGAGGAGCTGACCGGGGTGTCGTTCCCGGCCGGTGAGCTCCAGCGACCGTAGACCCGTGCTCGCGTCGGGTGAGCCGGCGCGGTGCCAGTGCGGTGACCGCGGTGCTGCTGGCCCGTGAGCTGGGCTCGGGCTTCGACAGGCTCAGCCCGTTGCGGTGGCGTTTGGGCGTGGGTGGGCTCGGGCTTCGACAGGCTCAGCCCGTTGGGGTGCCGTTCGTGTGCGGCTGGCGGCTGGGTTCGGGCTTCGACAGGCTCAGCCCGGCGCGGGTCACTCCTGGCCGATCAGGGCGAGGCCGCTGCGCAGGAACGAGGCGGCGAGGGGCTCGGGGTCGTCGAGGTAGCCGGCGACCATGGCGCCGTCGCGCAGCAGCATGAGGTCGGCGGCGGTGCCGGCGGGGTCGGGAAGGCCGAGGGGGCGCACGAGGTCCTCGAAGGTCTGGCGGCACCAGCCGCGGTGCTCGGCGACGGTCTTGCGGACCTCGCTGTCAGGGTCGGGGTACTCCGCAGCGGCGTTGATGAACGGGCAGCCGCGGAACCCGGGCTGGCACGACATCACGCCGAGCGTCTCCGAGATCAGCCGCAGCGCCTGCGCCGGGTCGCCACCGGCCTGCTCGATCGCCCCGGTGACGCCGGCCCGCTCCTGCTCCGCGCGCCGCTCGAGGTGGGCGACGACGAGCGCGTCCTTGCTGGAGAAGTGCCGGTAGAAGGTCACCTTCGTGGTGCCGGCGCGCTCGATGACCTTGTCGACGCTCACCGCCCGCAGCCCCTCGGCGTAGAACAGCTCCGTCGCCGCCTCGACCAGCCGCTCGCGCATCGACCCCTTCTTCACCCGCTCGATCATAAGCCGCTCCTCCTCGCTTGCCCTCATCGTCGATCCATGTAGAGTGACTAGTCATTCTACTAGTGGTCCGGACGATCTCCGGACCGGAGAGACAGGACCTGACGTGACCAGCACGACCGACACCCCTCCCGCCGCACTCGCCCCGCAACTGCGCACCCTCTACCTCGCCCGCTTCGTCTTCGCGGTGGTGTGGGCGGTGCTGCTCGCGCTCACCGCGCGCACCTTCGGCCCGCTCACCGTGGGCCTCCTGCTGCTCTACCCGCTGGTCGACCTGGGAGCGGCCGTCGTCGACCACCGCGCCTCGCGGGCCGTCCGCCCGACGCCGCTGCTGATCGTCAACATGGTGCTGAGCGCCCTGACGGTGATCGGGCTCGCCGTCGCGGCGACGTCCGGCGTCCCGGCCGTGCTCGTCGTCTGGGGCGTGTGGGCGATCACCGCCGGCGCGGTCCAGCTCGCCGTCGGCCTGGTCCGGCGCCGGCTCGGCGGGCAGTGGCCGATGATCCTCAGCGGGGGCATCTCCGTGCTCGCGGGCTCGGGCTTCATCCTGCAGGCCATCTCGGGTGGTGGCGCGCTGACCGGCCTGGCCGGCTACGCCACCCTCGGCGGCATCTTCTTCCTCCTCTCCGCCCTGCGCCTCGGGCGCGCCGCGAAGGTCGCCCGGTGAGCGCCGCGACCGAGGTCGACGTCGTCGTCATCGGCGCCGGACCGGTCGGGGAGAACGTCGCCGATCGCCTCGTCCAGGGCGGGCTGACCGCCGCCGTCGTGGAGTCCGAGCTGGTCGGCGGCGAGTGCTCCTACTGGGCCTGCATGCCGACCAAGGCGCTCTTGCGGGACGCCGCCGCGCTCCGTGCGGTCCGGGCGCTGCCCGGCGCCGCCGCCGCCGTCACCGGTTCGCTCGACGCCACCGCGGTGCTCGAACGCCGCGACCGGTTCGCCTCCGGCTGGGACGACGAGGGCCAGGTCGCCTGGCTGCGCGGCGCCGGCATCGGCCTGCACCGCGGCCACGGCCGGATCAGCGGGCCG
>NZ_QPKK01000086.1 GCF_003344635.1 Desertihabitans aurantiacus | reverse complement strand
CGCAGCGCGAGCGCCCGGACGCGGTCCTCCGCACCGAGGCGGACGTTGCGGCTGGACAGGGCCAGGCCGTCGGGTTCGCGCACCGTCGGCACGGTCTCGATCCGTACGCCGAGGTCGAGGTCGGCCACCACCCGCCGCACCACGGCGACCTGCTGGGCGTCCTTCTGGCCGAACCAGGCGACGTCGGGACGGACCATCCCGAACAGCTTCGTCACCACCAGCGCCACCCCGTCGAAGTGGCCGGGCCGGTGCGCCCCCTCCAGCCGCTCGCTGACGCCGCCGACCGAGATCGTGGTGGCGAACCCGGTCGGGTACACCTCCTCCACCGCCGGTGCGAAGAGCACGTCGACGCCGGCGCCGTCGGCCAGCTCGGCGTCACGGGTCTCGTCCCGCGGGTAGGCGGCGAGGTCGCCCGCGTCGTTGAACTGGGTGGGGTTGACGAACAGCGACATCACCACCACGTCGGCGCCCGCGGCGGCGGCGCGGACCAGGGCCAGGTGTCCCTCGTGCAGGGCGCCCATCGTGGGCACCAGCCCGATGGTGCGGCCGGCGCGGCGGTGCCCGGCCAGCACCGCGCGCAGCTCGTCGACGGTGCGGATGGTCTGCATCAGCGTCCTCCCCTGCGGGCCAGCGCGGTGGTGCGCTCGACCATGACGTCGTAGAGCGGCAGCTGCTCGGGGGTGCGGTCGGCCAGCGCCGCCCGCTGCCGGGCCACGGTCTGGATGTCCCCGCGCGCGACCGGTCCGGTGAGGGCCTCCGCGCTGCCGGTGCGCTCCCAGTTCTCCACGGTGGCGCGGACCAGCGGCGCCAGCCGCTCCCGCGGGACGCCGGCGGTCGCGGCCAGCTGTTCTGCACCGTCGAGCAGGGTGAGCAGGAAGTTGGAGGCCACGCTGGCCGAGGCGTGGTAGGCGGCGCGGTCCTCGTCGGCGACCGTGACCGGGAGCATGCCGACCGTCTCGGCCAGGGTGGTCGCGAGGGTGAGGGCGCGGGGTGTGGTGCCGGCCACCGCGGCGGTCGCGCCGGTGAAGGTCGCCCCGCCCGTCGGCACCGTCATCAGCGGGTGGACCGAGAACGCCTCGTGCGGGGCGAGCGGGGCCAGCGTGGAGGCGCCCGAGACGTGCCCCACGAGCCGGCCCGAACGCACCGGCAGCTCGGCGGCCACCTCGGCGATCGCGGCGTCGGGCACGCAGAGCAGGACCACGTCGGCGGTGGGGACGGCGCCGCGGCCGAGCGGGCCCTCGACGTCGGCGCCGGTGGCGGTCAGGGCGGCGGCGAGGGCGCGGCCCATGCGACCGGGGCCGACCAGAGCCAGCGGACCCACGGACGGGGACGAGGTGGACACCCGGGCACCGTAGTCGGTCGGGTGGGGGGTGTGAGGTCGAGGTGACGGTGGATCGCCCCCTTCGACACGCTCAGGACGACGCTTCGACAGGCTCAGGCGCTGGGGGCGGGCGTCAGGAGGGCGGGGAGTCGTCGGTGGGTGGGAGGTCGGTGTGGCGGGCGGCGCGGGCGACCATGAAGGCGCCGACCGGGATGGTCAGCAGCTGGAAGAGCGCGACCAGCGCGACCAGGCCGAGGTCGGTGCGCAGACGCAGCGCCACCCCGAGGAGCACCAGCAGGACGCCGAGCACCTGCGGTTTGGTGGCGGCGTGCATCCGGGTCAGCAGGTCGGGGAAGCGGAGCATGCCGAGCGCGGTGGTCAGGCAGACCAGCGCACCGAACGCGATCGCGACCAGCCCGGCGATGTCGAGCACCTGCTCAACCACGACCACCACCGCCCTCCGGCGGGCCCGGGTCCTCGCCGGTGACGCCGAGGTGGCCGTCCTCGGGGGCGTCCCGGCCGCGGTCGTGGTCGCCGGCGACGAAACGGGCCACCGCGACCGAGCCGACGAACCCGGTCAGCGCGAGAGAGACCAGCACCGGCAGGACGGTCGAGCTGCGGCTGCTGGCGATGTAGAGCGCCAGCCCGCAGACCAGGATCGAGATCAGCACCTCGGTGGAGATGGTGCGGTCCAGCACGGACGGGCCGCGCACCAGCCGTCCCACCACGAGCAGGGCCGCGACCGACAGCAGCACCGCGCTGCCGCCGATCAGCACCGTCTGCAGACTCACCGGACCTCCTTCGCGGTGACCGGGGTGGAGGCGTCGGGCGCCCGCAGCCCGGAGGCGTGCATCACCCGGCGCTCGGTGCGCAGCACCTGCCGGGCCACCCCGGTCCGCTCCTCGTCGGTGTGGACGTCGATCGCGTGCAGCCGCATGGTCCGCCCGGTCAGGTCGACCACCACGGTGCCGGGCACCAGGGTGGTGATCTGGGAGGTGACGGTACGCACCAGGTCGTGGTCGCAGTGCAGCTGCACCTCGACCTCCGAGCCGCCCGGCGGCGGTCCCGGCCGCACCGCCAGCCAGGCCACCTGGGCCGAGCCGACGAGCAGGTCGCGGACGAAGGCGCCGAGCAGCACCAGCACCGCCCAGGGCCGCGGACGCAGGCCGAAGGTCAGCGCCGGCAGCGGGAACACCAGCAGCACGAGCACCGACACCACCACCCCGCCGACGACCACCAGCGGCGTCACCGCGCCCCACATGGCGGTCCAGACGATGGTGAGCAGCAGCACCGGCACCAGCTGCACCCGGTCGCGGATCACGGCACCTCCCCTCCCCCGAACACGAGGGCGACGTAGCCGTCGGGACGCAGCAGCTCCGCCGCGGCGCGGTCGGTCACCGCGAGCAGCGGGCCGGCGGCCACGGTGAGGGCGACACCCACCAGCACCAGCGCGGCGGTCGGGGCCACCACCCCCGGAGCGAGCGCGAACCGGCGCTCGTAGCGGCGCTCCAGTCGGTTGTCCTCGGTCATCGGCGCCACCGACGGCGGACGCCAGAACACCCGGGACCAGACCCGGGAGATGGCGTACAGGGTGAGCAGGCTGGTCAGCACCGAACCCACCAGCAGGGCGACCACCAGCGGCGTCGGCTGCTCCGCACCGGCCTGCAGCAGCCCGACCTTGCCGAGGAAGCCCGAGAACGGCGGGATCCCGCCGAGGTTGAGCGCCGGCACCAGGAACAGCACCGCCAGCCCCGGCGACATGGCCGCCATCCCACCCAGCCTGCTCATCGAGGTGCTGCCGCCGCGCCGCTCGATCAGTCCGGCGACGAGGAACAGCGTGGTCTGGATGGTGATGTGGTGGGCCACGTAGTAGATCGAGGCCGACAACCCGGCGGGCGAGGCCAGCGCCACCCCGAAGAGCATGTACCCGATGTGGCTGACCAGGGTGAAGGACAGCAGCCGCTTGATGTCGTCCTGCGCGACCGCACCGAGGATGCCGACCAGCATGGTGAGCAGGGACGCCCACAGCAGCAGGTCCGGTAGCGGGCTGGCGGGGAACAGCAGCGTCTGGGTGCGCAGGATCGCGTAGACGCCGACCTTGGTCAGCAGCCCGGCGAACACCGCCGTCACCGGTGCCGGCGCGGTGGGGTAGGCGTCGGGCAACCACCCCGACATCGGGAACACCGCCGCCTTGACCGCGAACCCGGTGAGCAGCAGCACCTGCAGCACCAGCGCCGTGGCCGGCTCCAGCTCGGCCAGCCGCACCGACAGCTGGGCCATGTTCACCGTGCCGGTGGCGGCGTAGATCATCGCCAGCGCCATCAGGAACACCGAGGACGAGGCCAGCGAGACGAACACGTAGGAGATGCCGGCGCGGACCCGGTCGATGGTCGCGCCCAGGGTGAGCAGCACGAAGCTCGCGGCCAGCAGCATCTCGAAGCCGACGTAGAGGTGGAACAGGTCGCCGGAGATGAACGTCGTCGACACGCCGGACAGCAGCACCAGCAGCGTCGGGTGGAAGATCGGCACCGGTGCGTTGCCGCCGGACTCGCGGTCCATGGCGCCGCGGCCCTGGCCGATGGCGTAGAGCAGCACCGCGAAGGTGACGGTGACCGCGACCAGCACCATCAGCGCAGCCAGCCGGTCCACCACCAGCGTGATGCCTTGCGGCGGCAGCCAGCCGCCGACGGTGACCAGCAGCCGACCCTGCGTGTCGGCCCCCCAGAGCAGGGTGATCGCGATGACCAGCACCAGACTCATCGTCGTCACCGACACCGCCCGCTGCAGCCTGGTCCGGGTGCGCACCACCAGCGCGATCCCGGCTCCGACCAGCGGCAGCAGCACCGGCAGCGGCACCAGGGCGGTCAGCACCGTGTGCAGCATCTCCCCGCTCACAGCGCACCCTCCTGCCCGGGTCGGCGGGCCGGTGGCTCGGGGGTGGACGGGTCGGGGTCGACGTGGTCGGGGCGGTCGGCGTCCAGCCCGGCCTCGGCGTCGTCGCTGCCCGGCACACCGGGCTCGGCCCCCTCCCCCGGGGCGGACCCCACAGGCGCCGCATCGGGATCGGGGTCGCTGCCGTCGTCCTCCTCCGGCACGGTGCCGGGCGGTGCCTCGTCGGGGTCGACGTGGCGGGGGTCGGCGTCCACGCCGCCGTGGAAGTCGCTCTCCGACATGTCGTTCTCGATCGCCCGCAGCCCGATCCGCGCGTCCTCGGGGTCGTCCTCGACGACGTCGCTGCGGCTCAGCTGCCAGCTGCGGTGGGCCAGCGCGAGGACGAAGCCGGTCATCGCCAGGGTGATGACGATGGCGGTCAGCGACATCGCCTGCGGCAGCGGGTCGGCCATCGGCTGGGACTCCTCACCCAGCCCGACGATCGGCGGCCGGCCGCGCGGGCCGGCGGCCACCACGAAGAGCAGGTTGATGCCGTTGCCGAGCAGCAGGAAGCCGAGCAGGGCCCGGACGACGCTGCGGGCCAGCAGCAGGTGCACCCCGCAGCCGACCAGCAGGCCGGCGAGCAGGCAGAGCAGCAGGTCGGGGCTCACCGGCCGACCTCCTCACCGGCGGACAGCCGGCCGGCGACCGCGGCGTCGGCGTCGCCCTGGTCCGAGCCGACCTTGCTGGGGTCGCTCGGGGCCGGCTGGCGGTCCACGCCCTGCTCCTGCTCGATCTGGACGTCCACCTGCCCGCCGAGGCTGCGCAGCACGTCGAGCACCAGCCCGACCACCACGAGGTAGACGCCGACGTCGAAGGCGAGGGAGGTGACCACCTTCACCTCCCCGAGCAGCGGGACGTCCCAGGTGAAGGTCCAGGTCTCCAGCACCAGCCCGCCGGCCAGGATCGAGACCGCCCCGAACCCGGCGGAGAGGAACAGCCCCAGCCCCATCAGCGCACCGGGGGTGACCGGCACCGCGACCTGCAGCTCGGAGCGTCCACCGGCGAGGTAGCGCATGGTGAGCCCCAGCCCGGCCACGATCCCGGCCGCGAACCCGCCGCCGGGCAGGTTGTGCCCGGCCAGCAGCAGGTACACCGACCACACCATGATCGTGTGGAACAGCAGCCGGGCCAGCACCTCGAAGACCACGGTGCGACGCCGCTCCGGCACCTGGTCGGCAGCGGGCAGCCAGGACCGGCTGGCGGTGGTCGGACGGACCTGCCGGCGCCGCTGCACCCGGGCCTGCCGGAGCCGCTCGTTGTGCTCGTGCACCTCGTTGCCGCGGACGTAGACCAGGCTGGCGATGCCGGTGGCCGCCACCAGCACCACCGACAGCTCACCCAGGGTGTCCCAGTTGCGGATGTCGACGAGGATGACGTTGACGATGTTGTAGCCGCCGCCGAAGTCGACCGCGGTGACGTCCATGCCCGCCGAGGCCGGGGTGGCGGTGCGGGCCCCGGCCGCGATCAGTGCGACCACGGTGGCCATCACGCCGGCCCCGGCCCCGATCACGGTCCGGACGGCGCGCTGCTTGCGGGTGGCGTCGTCGTTGAACCGTCCGCTGAAGCGGCGCAGCACCAGCACGAACACCACCAGCGACACGGTCTCGACCAGCACCTGGGTGAGCGCCAGGTCGGGGGCGCCGTGCAGGGCGAACAGCGCGGCCACCCCGTAGCCGCTCACGCCGACGGCCAGCACCCCGCGGAACCGGCGCCGCGAGCGCACCGCGACCAGCGCGGCCAGCCCCGTGACCGCGACGATGCCCAGGTCGGCCGGGGACGCCCACAGCGTCACCGAGTCCGGCCACAGGTCCGCGCCGGAGGCCAGCCCGACCGCCACCGCGCCCAGGGTGACCGCCACCGTGGTGCCCAGCACGAGCCCGAGCGAGAGCGGCAGCGACCCGCGCTGCACCCCGCCGGTGACCTCGAGGGAGAGCCGGTCCAGCCCGCGCATGAGCAGCCGGTAGCCGCGCTCGGCCGCGGGCACCCGGGGCACCACCGACTGCCCGCGCTCGACCGCCGTGCGGCCCCACACCAGCAGCGCCCCGAGGCCGAGGGTGAGCGCGGACAGGCCGAGCGCGGGGCTGAACCCGTGCCACAGCCCGAGGTGGACGTCGTGCCCGGCGTGCGGCATCAGCTCGGCGTAGCCCTCGAGCCAGGGCTCGACCAGCGTCGACAGCGGACCGGCCAGCAGGGACAGCCCGGCGAGCAGCGCGGGCACCCCGACGAGCAGGACGCCGTCGCGGCCGGGCGCGTGCAGCGGCGTGTCATCGGCGCCGCTGCGGCGTCCGAAGGCGCCGAGGCAGAACCGGGCGCTGTAGGCGACGGTGAGCACCGAGCCGGTCACCAGCACCGCCAGCAGCACGGCGTCCGGCAGCCCGCCGCCCTCGGTGGCGCGGGTCAGCACGGTGTCGTAGGCCATCTCCTTGGAGACGAACCCCAGCATCGGCGGCACCCCGGCCATCGACCCGGCGGCGACCACGGACGTCGCGAGCAGCAGCGGCATCCGGCGTCCCAGCCCGGAGAGCTCGCGCAGGTCGCGGGTGCCGGTGAGGTGGTCGACGGTGCCGACCACGAGGAACAGGCAGCCCTTGAACATGGCGTGGGCCAGCAGCAGGGTGAGCGCGGTCAGGCCGCCGTTGTAGCCGCCGAGCCCGGCCACCACGGTGAGGAAGCCGAGCTGGCTGACGGTGCCGTAGGCCAGCAGCAGCTTGAGGTCGTGCTGGCGGAGCGCCCGGTAGGCGCCGATGAGCATGGTCAGCCCGCCGACGCCGAGCACCACCGGCGCCCAGACCGGCTCCTCGGCGAAGCCGGGGGCGAGCCGGGCCACCAGGTAGATCCCGGCCTTGACCATCGCGGCGGCGTGCAGGTAGGCGCTGACCGGGGTGGGTGCGGCCATCGCGCCGGGGAGCCAGAAGTGGAACGGCACCTGTGCGGACTTGCTGAGCGCCCCGACCAGCAGGCAGACCACGGCGGCCGCGACCATCGGGCCGGACGGCGGGTCGGCGAGGATCTGCGAGATCCGGTAGGTGCCGGCGGCCTCGCCGACGAGCACCATCCCGAGCAGCATCGCCAGCCCGCCGGCGGTCGTCACCACCAGCGCCTCGGTGGCCGCCGCCCGCGACACCTTGGAGCCGGGACGGTGCCCGATCAGCAGGTAGGACAGGACGGTGGTGGCCTCCCAGAAGATGTAGAGCACCAGCAGGTCGTCGGTGAGCACCAGCCCGAGCATCGCCCCGGCGAAGGCGGTCAGGCAGCCGGCGAAGCGGCCCAGCCCCGGTTCGTCGTCGTCGAAGTAGGCCGCGCAGTACAGCAGCACCAGGGCCCCGACACCGCCGACCACCAGCACCATCAGCCAGGCCAGCGGGTCGAGCACGAAGGCCAGCTGCAGGTCCAGGCTCGGCACCCACGGCAGCACCAGCTGCGGCGGGGACGCCGAGTGCGCGGCACCGGTCCGGGTCAGCGCCCAGACGGCCGCCGCGGCGGGCACCAGGGCCAGCAGCAGGAACGCCCGGCGGCCGAGCCGGGACACGAGCCAGGGCGCGACTGCTGCTGCCACGGCGTGGGCGAGCAGCAGCGGGAGCACAGATCTCCTGTCGCAGAGGGCGGAGCGGTCATCCTAGCGGCGCCGTCCGAAGCCGGGGCGTGGACGTCAGGAGGGCGCCGGCTGGCAGCGGGGGCACCAGTAGCTGCGCCGTTCCTGGCCGGCCGGGCCGAACTCCTCGGTGGCGATGAGGGTGCCGCAGCGGCGGCAGGGCTTGCCGGGACGCTCGAACACCCAGTGCTCCTCCCCGCGCCGGCGCAACCCGGTGGTCACCTGGTCGTGGTGCAGCTTGTTGGCCTCCAGCAGGGCGCGGGCGCGGCGGACGACGGCGGGCAGGTCGGGGACGTCACCGACCGGGGTGCGTGGGTGCAGCCCGGAGAGGAACAGCGTCTCCGCGCGGTAGAGGGTGCCGATGCCGGCGAGGTTGCGCTGGTCGAGCAGGGCCTCACCGATGGTGCGCCCGGGGTGGTGGCGGAGCCGGCGCAGGGCCTCCTCGGCGTCGAAGCCGGGGTCGAGCAGGTCGGGGCCGAGGTGCCCGACGACCTCCTGCTCGGCGTCGGTGCGGATCAGCTCGACCACCGGGATCCGCAGCCCGACGCAGGTGTGCTCGGCGCTGGCGAGGACGATCCGGATCTGCTCGGCCGGGCCCGGCAGCCGCTCACCGGCGCGGCGGATCCGCCAGCCGCCCTCCATCCGCAGGTGGGTGTGCAGGGTGAGGCCGTTGTCGAAGCGGGTCAGCTGGTGCTTGCCGCGGGCCACCACCCCGGTGCAGGTCACCCCCACCAGGTCGACGGCGGCCAGCCGCGGCACCCGGAGCTCGGCCCGGGTCAGCCGACGTCCGCGCAGTGCGGCGTCCAGCCGGAGGCAGGCCAGCCAGACGGTGTCACCCTCGGGCACGGGTACGTCCCGGCGGCAGCCACGGCGCCAGCGCGAAGCCGAGCAGCACCAGCCCGGCCACGGTGGCGGCCGAGCCCGCGGCGGGCGTCCACCCGGCGAACCGGGCGACCCCGCCGGCGAGGGCCACGACGACCAGCGCCAGCCCGAGCCGGCGGAACAGCGGCACCCGGAGCACGGCGGCCAGCGGCCAGAAGTGCACACCCACCACGAGGACCACCCACAGCACCTGCAGGTCGGGGTAGCCGACGGCGCGCAGCACCGCGGCACCGGCGACGAAGGCCACCAGCATCGCCAGCGTGGTCAGCGCCCAGCGCAGCTGCTGGCCGCGCCTGGGCGGCCCGTCGGGACCCGGTCGGGCGGGTGTGCCGAGGACGACCGCGGCGAGCACGGCGAGGAAGCCGACCGCGCCGAGGACGCGGGCCGCCGTGTCGGTCGGCACCGGCAGGGCACCCGCGTTGACGAGCACGAACGACAGGCCGCCGACCGCACCGATCGCCGAGCCGACCCGGGTCCCGATCCCGCCGGGTGCCACCGGCCTCAGAGCTGGCCCTGCTCCGGCGTGCCGGACGGGATGGGACGCAGCCGGGTGACCTCGACCGGACGGGCCAGCAGACCCTCCAGGTTCTCGTTGAGGGTGGCCACCGCACCGCCGGAGCCGTGCACGTCGAGGTACTCCTCGCTGGACCACTTCTCGATCATCACCACGGTGTCGTCCGGCGCGCGGTGGATGGCGTAGAGCTGGCACCCCGGCTCGGCGTGCACGGCGGCGATGGCCGGGTGCAGGGCCTCGACCACGGCATCGTGCTTGCCGGGCAGGGGGTGGAAGTAGGCGGTGACGACGACTGGCTCGGACATGGCAGCAACCTAGCCGCTGCCTAGAGTGGGCGCGTGCCCGGCCGGAACCGCCTCCTTCCCACGCTCGTCGGGGTCGGTGTCCTCGGCTGGGCGGCGGCCTGCGCCGGCGTCGCGCTCGGCACCCGACGGTGGGTGCACCACCCCGAGGACGTCCCGCCGCGGGAGGTGGCGGTGGTGCTCGGCGCGCAGGTGCGCGAGGACGGGCAGCCCTCGGGGTTCCTGCGGGGACGCCTGGAGGTCGCCGCCGCGCTGGTGCGCTCGGGTCGGGTGCAGCGGGTGCTGGTCTCCGGCGACGACGGGTCGCACGGCGAGGCCCGGGTGATGCGCCGCGAGCTGGTCGCGGCGGGCGTCCCGGCCGGGGCGGTGACGGCCGACCCGCACGGCTACGACACCTACGACACCTGCTGGCGGGCGCGCCACGTCTACGGGCTCGACCGGCTGGTGCTGGTCTCGCAGACCTACCACCTGCCGCGGGCGGTGGCGACCGCCCGGGCACTCGGCATCGACGCCGTGGGCGCCGGCGACGACTCGGTCCGGGGCCGGCGTCGCACCTGGCGCGAGGGCGTGGCGCGCGAGCAGCTGGCCCTGCTCAAGACGGGGTGGGACCTGCTCAGCCGCCGGCCCGCCCGCTCGACCGGGCGCTGACCCCCGCGTCCGGCTCAGGACCGGTGCGCGCGGTACCAGCTGATCAGCGCCCGGGTGGACGGGTCGGTCGCGGCCAGCGCGTCGGCGTCCCCGGCCACCGCCGGGGTGAGGTCCTTGGCCAGCTGCTTGCCGAGCTCGACGCCCCACTGGTCGAAGGAGTCGATGCCCCAGACCACGCCCTGGACGAAGGTGATGTGCTCGTACAGCGCGATCAGCTGGCCGAGCACCGTCGGGGTGAGGGCCGCGGCCATGATCGAGGTGGTGGGCCGGTTGCCGGTGAACACCCGGGCCGGGACGACCGCCTCGTCGGTGCCCTCGGCCCGCACCTCCTCGGCGGTCTTGCCGAAGGCCAGCGCGGCGGTCTGGGCGAAGAAGTTGGCCAGGAACAGCTCGTGCACGTCGGCCTCGCCGTCGCGCTGGGGGTGCGCGGTCTCGGCGAAGGCGATGAAGTCGGCCGGGATGAGCCGGGTGCCCTGGTGGATCAGCTGGTAGAAGGCGTGCTGGCCGTTGGTGCCGGGCTCGCCCCAGAAGATCTCGCCGGTGTCGGTGCCGACCGGGCTGCCGTCCCAGCGCACGCCCTTGCCGTTGGACTCCATGGTCAGCTGCTGCAGGTAGGCCGGGAACCGGTGCAGGTACTGCGCGTAGGGCAGCACCGCGTGGCTGTGCGCGCCGAGGTGGTTGGTGTAGAAGACGTTGAGCAGCCCCATCAGCGCCGGCACGTTGCGGCCCAGCGGGGTGGTGGCGAAGTGCTCGTCCATCGCGCGGAAGCCGGCGAGGAACTCGGTGAACCGCTCCGGGCCGATGGCGACGGCCAGGGACGTCCCGATCGCGGAGTCGACCGAGTAGCGCCCGCCGACCCAGTCCCAGAAGCCGAAGGCGTTCTCGGGGTCGATGCCGAAGTCGGCGACCTTGTCCAGGGCGGTGGAGACGGCGACGAAGTGCTTGGCGACGGCGTCGGAGGTGTCGACGCCGCGGGCGGCGAGGGTGTCGAGCAGCCAGGAGCGGACCAGCCGGGCGTTGGTCAGCGTCTCCAGCGTGCCGAAGGTCTTCGACGCGACGATGACCAGCGTGGTCTCGGGGTCGAGGTCGGCGACGGTGACGGCGCTGTCGGTGGGATCGATGTTGGAGATGAACCGGCAGGTCAGCCCGTCCTGCACGTAGGGCTTCAGGGCCTCGTAGGCCATCACCGGCCCGAGGTCGGAGCCGCCGATGCCGATGTTGACCACCGTCTCGATCCGCTTGCCGGTGACCCCGGTCCACTCCCCGCTGCGGACCTTGTCGGCGAAGGCGTACACCTTGGCCAGCTCGGCGTGCACCTGGGCGACGACATCCTCGCCGTCGACGACCAGGGAGTCACCCTCGGCCCGGCGCAGCGCGGTGTGCAGCACCGAGCGCCCCTCGGTGACGTTGATCTTCTCCCCCGCCAGCATCGCGTCGCGCCGGCGCTCCAGGCCCACCTCGTCGGCCAGGTCGAGCAGGGCGCGGATCACGTCGGGGGTCAGCAGGTTCTTCGACAGGTCGACCCGCAGGTCGGCGGCGTCGAAGGAGAGCTGCTCGGCGCGGTGCGGGTCCTCGGCGAACCAGCGCCGCAGGTCGGGCTGCAGGTCGGCGGCCAGCGCGGCCAGCCGGGTCCAGGAGTCGGTGGTGGTGACGTCGACCGGGGTGTCCATGGTGGCGAGCGTAGTGGCGCTGCCGGGGCGGCGCGGTGTGGGAGGGTGCGGCTGTGGAGCCAGCAGCCGAGGCGGCGCGGATCCGGCGGGCCCGGCCGGAGGAGTCGTCGTCGCGCCCGCTCGGGACGGGGCTGGAGTCGGAGTTCCGGGTCGACCTGGAGCGGCTGCGGTTCGCGCCGTCGTTCTCGCGGCTGGCCGAGGTGACGCAGGTGGTGACGTCGGCGTCCACGCCTGGGGTGGTGCACAACCGGCTCACCCACACCATCAAGGTCTCGGCGGTGGCGCGGGCGATCGCGGTCGGGCTGTGGAGCAGCGCCGACCCCGACCTGCTGGACGCGCTGGGCGGGCTCAACCACGTGGTCGCGCAGGCGGCGGCGGTGGCCCACGACATCGGCCACCCGCCCTTCGGCCACCTCGGCGAGCGGGTGCTGGACCGGCTGGCCCGGACCCGGTTCGGGCTGGCCGACGGGTTCGAGGGCAACGCGCAGACCTTCCGGATCATCACCGAGCTGGAGGTGCTCGGCCCCGGCGACGAGGGGCTCAACCTCACCACGGCGGTCCGCGCGGCCGTCCTCAAGTACCCGTGGGGACGCTTCCACTGGCCCGACCCGCACCCCAGCGCGTGGCCCGAGCCGCCGCGCGGCGCCACCCCCTACCGCGACCGGGTCGACGTCGCCGCGGCAGGAGCGGCGGCCAAGTTCAGCGCCTACGTGCCGGACCTGGCCGAGATGGTCGACGTGCTGGCCGCGTTCCCGATGGTGCCGCCCGGACGTCAGACGCCGGAGTGCGCGGTGATGGACCTGGCCGACGACATCGCCTACTCCCTGCACGATCTCGACGACTTCCACCGCTCCGGGGTGCTGCAGTTCTCCCTCGTCTCGGCCGAGCTGCGGGAGTGGACGTCCCGGCGCGCCGAGCTGGCCGCGCTGGAGGCCGGCGAGCTGCGGGCACGCACCCGGATGCCGGGGGCGGGGCTGGAGCGGCTGCGTCGCCGGCTGGCCGGCAAGGACGCCTGGATCTTCGACGAGGACGCCTTCACCGAGGCCGTCGCCACGGTCGGGGAGGAGTTCGTGGACGGGGTGCTGGCGGTCCCGCACGACGGGTCGATGGCCGCCGAGCGCGCGCTGTCGGGGTTCACCAACCAGTGGATCGACCGCTTCGTGTCCTCGGTGCGGCTGGTGCCCGACCCGCCGGTGCGCGGCGCCACGGTCACGCTGACCACGCTGGCCTGGCACCAGGTGGCGCTGCTGAAGTTCGTCCACCAGCACTTCGTCCTCAACCGGCCCGACCTGGCGATGCAGCAGCGGGGTCAGGCCGCGGCGGTGACCTCGCTGGTGACGGCCTACGACGAGTGGCTCTCCGACACCGCCGACGCCGGCCGGGCCCCGCGCCGGCTGGTCGACCTGGTCGAGACCGCGGCCGAGGGGTACCGGCGGACGGCGCGGGAGCGTCCGGAGTGGCTGGACCACCAGACCGACGAGTCGGCGTTGACCCGGATGGCGCGGGGGCGGGCGATCTGCGACTACGTCGCCTCGCTGACCGACGAGCAGGTGGTCGACCAGGCGTCCCGGCTGCGGGGCGACGGCGGCCGGCTCTGGTCCTCCGGCGGGGTCTGAGCGGCCGCCCGGGTCAGCGGCCGGACACGACCGCGGCGGGGGCGACCCGGCGGGCCGCGCGGTGGAGCTGGTCGGCGACGCGGTCGATACCGGAGGCGAGCCGGTGGCGGGCCCGGGTCAGCGGCTCGGCGGCCGG
>NZ_QPKK01000085.1 GCF_003344635.1 Desertihabitans aurantiacus | reverse complement strand
CGCCGCCGAGGTGGTGCTGGCCGGCGGGGTGGAGTCGATGTCGCAGGTGGAGCACTACGCGCTGCTGCGCGGCGGCACCCGCGGCGACGTCACCCTGGCCGACCGGCTGGTGCGGGCCCGCGAGACCGCGGGCGGGCGCTCCCACCCGGTGCCCGGCGGGATGCTGGAGACCGCGGAGAACCTGCGGCGCCGCTACCGGATCGGCCGGCAGGAGCAGGACGCCCTGGCGCTGCGCTCCCACCAGCGGGCGGTCGCCGCCCAGCAGACCGGCCGGTTCGCCGAGGAGCTGGTGCCGGTGCGGGTGCCGGGACGCCGCGGACGCCCCGACGTCGTGGTCGACCGTGACGAGCACCCACGCGCCGACGCCAGCGCGGAGGCGCTGGCGGCGCTCCATCCGGTGCTGGCCGCCGACGACCCCGGGGCCACCGTCACCGCCGGTAACGCCAGCGGGCAGAACGACGGCGCGGCGGTCTGCCTGGTGACCCGGCGCAGCACCGCCGAGCGGCGCGGGTGGACGCCGGTGCTGGCGCTGCGCTCGTGGGCGGTGGCCGGGGTCGGGCCGGAGGTGATGGGCCTCGGACCGGTGGGCGCCACCGCACGCGCGCTCGAGCGGGCCGGGCTGACGCTGGACGACCTCGACGTCATCGAGCTGAACGAGGCCTTCGCCGCCCAGGTGCTGGCCTGCCTGCGCGAGTGGCGGCTGGACCCCGAGGACGAGCGGCTCAACCCCAACGGCTCGGGCATCTCCCTCGGCCACCCGGTCGGCGCCACCGGTGCGCGGATCCTGGCCACCCTGGCCGGCGAGCTCGGACGCCGCGACGCCCGTCTCGGTCTGGAGACGCTGTGCATCGGTGGCGGGCAGGGCATCGCCGCGGTGGTGGAACGGCTCGGCTGACCGCGGGCCGACCGCCCGGCTCACCACACGTCCCAGCTGGACCCGGTGCCCCGCACCCACAGCGAGCACCCCCGGGTCGAGCCCCGACGCACCCCACGGCAGGACGGCATCGGATCGGGGCGCTGCGGGTCGGTCTCGTAGGTGATCCCGTCCTCGACGTAGCGCCGCGGGGGGATCCAGTGCTCCCGGGCGAGCTGGTAGCCGTTGATGAACACCTCGCAGTCGCAGCCGCCCACCTGGCCGAGCCGCCGGACGAGCGCGGTGGCCCGCGGCGCCCGCAGGTCGCGGTAGCGCGTCGCCCAGCGCAGCTCGGTGGTGCACCCGAACTGGTCGAGCATGCGGTCGAGGTAGCACAGCAGGCACTCCCCGTCAGCCGGCTCGGTCAGCTCCGTGGCGAGCGCCCGGAGCTCGCGCTCGGTCTCCTCGAGCAGGGTGTTCGTCGTCATGGGCCGACCGAACCAGACGGCACCGACACATCCGGGTCGGCGGCGGTTCAGAACCGCCAGCGGGTGGCCCCGCCCGGCTCGACCGCCCCCACGGCGTGGGCGGCGCGGGCGTCCAGCCGGAACAGGTGCCAGGGCGGCCCGCCCGCCGACGGGGCGCTGAACGGTGCGGTCAGCGCCACCCCGGAGGCGTCCACCTCGCACGGCCAGCCCTCCTCGCTGGCGTAACGGTGCGCGGTCCGAGCCACCACCTCGGGGTCCTCGACCCGCTCGGCGACGCCCTCGACGACCAGGTCGAACTCGCGCACGGAGACCGCCATCGCGCACCTCGGATCACGGGTGAGGTTGCGTCCGCGCCGGGTGGCGAGCCCGGTGACGAACCAGAAGCAGCCCTCGCCCCAGACCGCGCCGAGGGCGTTGACGTGCGGGCTGCCGTCGGCGTTGGTCGTGGTCAGCCAGCAGGTGTGCCGGTCGGGGCCATCGCTGTCGGGGCCGACCGCGAAGCCGGCGTCCAGCCGGGTGCGGACGGCGTCCCAGCTCATCTCGGGCAGGTCGTAGCGTGTCGCCAGGTTCCTCGTGTCCATACCTGCTGCGACCCCGGCCACGGCGCGGGCTCATCGCAGCCCGCGGACGTCAGCCGACGACCCGGCTGAGGAAGGTGCTGTGCGGGCTCGGGCGGTAGCCGCCGAACGGGCCGCACGGCCGGAACCCGGCGGAGGTGTAGAGCGCCCGGGCCGGGGCGAACGCGGCCGCCGTGCCGGTCTCCAGGCTGACCCGGGTGCAGCCGTCGGCGACGGCCCGCTCGACCAGCGCGTCGAGCAGCCGGCGGGCCAGCCCGCGTCCCCGGAGCTCGGCCCGGGTGTGCATCGACTTCAGCTCGGCGTGGGCGGCCGACAGCCGGCGCAGCGCCCCGACCGCGGCCAGCCGACCGTCGCAGCGCAGCCCGTAGAAGGTGATGCCGGGCCCGCGCAGGGCGTCGACGTCGAGGGCGTGGACGTCCTCGGGCGGGCTGTGCAGCGCGGTGAACGCCAGGTGCTGGCCCAGCAGCTCTCGCACCTCCGCACTGCGGGGGTCGTGCACGCTCACCTGGGTATCGATCACGCGGGGAAGGTAGCCCGGCCCGGTGACGGTGGTGTGTCGACGGCGCGGGACGGGCCGCCGGGGCAGGGGCGTAGGTTGAGGGTGAGGAGGCCGACATGGCACGAGCAGACGACCAGGTCGCGGCGCTCGCCGCGGCGCTGGACCAGATGGCGATCATCCTGGCCGGCGTGCGCGAGGAGCACCGGCAGCTACCCACCCCCTGCGAGGAGTGGGACGTCGACGCGCTCGTCGCCCACGTGGTGGCCGGCCCGCGCAACTTCGCGCTGATGGGCGGCGGCGGGACACCGGACTGGGACACCCGGCAGGAGGTGCCGCTGCAGGAGGCGGCGACCCGCTTCCGCACCGGGGCCGAGGAGCTGCGCGAGACCTGGCAGCAGGGCGACGGCGGGAACGGGCTGGCCGGCTTCGCCGCCGCCGAGTTCGCCGTGCACGCCTGGGACCTGGCCCGGGCCACCGGTCAGTCGGTCCAGCTGGACCCCGCGGTCGCGCAGGCCGCGCTGGCGGTGATGCAGGAGTCACTCACCGAGGAGAACCGCGGGGACGCCTTCGGCGCGGAGGTGCCGGTCTCGCAGAACGAGCCCGCCTACATGCGGCTGGCCGCCTTCGCCGGGCGCGACCCGCACCGCTACGGCGTCGGGGAGGCCTCGTCGGCGGACTCGGACGAGGGCGACGTCCCGACGCCCTGACCTGCCGGCGTCGTCGGCGTCAGTGCTGCATGTCGACGAAGCGGGAGTAGTGGCCCTGGAAGGCCACCTCGACCGTCTTGGTGGGCCCGTTGCGGTGCTTGGCGACGATGAAGTCGGCCTCGCCCAACCGGGAGGACTCCTTGTCGTACATGTCCTCACGGTGCAGCAGGATCACCATGTCGGCGTCCTGCTCGAGGCTGCCGGACTCACGCAGGTCCGACAGCATCGGCTTCTTGTCGGTGCGCTGCTCGGGACCACGGTTGAGCTGCGACATCGCGATGATCGGGATCTCCAGCTCCTTGGCCAGCAGCTTGATCTGGCGGGAGAACTCCGAGACCTCCAGCTGGCGGGACTCCACCTTCTTGCCCGAGGTCATCAGCTGCATGTAGTCGATGATGATGAGCCGCAGGTCGTGGCGCTGCTTGAGCCGGCGGGCCTTGGCCCGGATCTCCATCATCGTCAGGTTCGGCGAGTCGTCGACGAACAGCGGCGCCTCGCTGACCTCACCCATCTTCTTCGCCAGCCGGGTCCAGTCCTCGTCGGTCATGGTGCCCTTGCGGATGTGGTTGAGCGGGATCTGCGCCTCGGCCGAGAGCAGCCGCATGGTGATCTCGGTCTTGCTCATCTCCAGGCTGAAGATCGCCGAGCACAGCCCGTTCTTGATCGACGCCGCCCGGGCGAAGTCCAGACCCAGGGTCGACTTCCCCACGGCGGGACGGGCCGCCAGGATGATCATCTGCCCGGCGTGCAGGCCGTTGGTGAGCTCGTCGAGCTCGATGAACCCGGTCGGGACGCCGGCCATGTCGCCGGAGCGGGAGCCGATCGCCTCGATCTCGTCCAGGGTGGACTCCATCAGCGCCGACAGCGGCTGGTAGTCCTCGCTGGTCTTGCCGTCGGTGACGGCGTACACCTCGGCCTGCGCGGCGTCGACCAGCTCGGAGACGTCGCCCTGCCCGGCGTAGCCCATCTGGGCGATCCGCACCGAGGCCTCCACCAGCCGGCGCAGGATCGCCTTCTCCCGGACGATCGCGGCGTAGTAGCCGGCGTTGGCGGCCACCGAGACGCTGGCCAGCAGGTCGTGCAGGTACACGTGGCCGCCCACCTTGGCGATCTCGCCACGCTTGGTGAGCTCGGCGGCGACGGTGATCGCATCAGCGGGCTCACCGCGTCCGTAGAGGTCGAGGATCGCCTCGTAGATGAACTCGTGCGCCGGGCGGTAGAAGTCGCGGCCCTTGACGGTGTCGACGACGTCGGCGATGGCGTCCTTGCTCATCAGCATCGCGCCGAGCACGCTCTGCTCGGCCTGCAGGTCCTGCGGCGGGGTGCGGTCGACGGCACGCGCCCCGGCGTCGAGATCCCTGACCTCGGCAATGCTCACCAGCTCGCTCCTCCCTTCGACGACCCGCCGCCCGACCGACGGCGGGCACCCGGTGCGGCTCTGCCCGGGCGTCCTCCCAGCCGCGGGCAGCGGGGTGCCGGAGCGTGCTGGGAAGGACTGCCTGCGACGCTACGACGCACCTCCGACAGTTCCCTCCGAGCGCGCTCCGCGCAGTCCCGGGTGCTGCTCGCCGGTTCACCATAGGGGCGTCGCGGAGCACCGCCAACCCCGGTTGTCCACAGGGGCTGTGCAGAACCGGTGGATGGCTGTGGAGACACGCTGGGGAGTTGTGCAGAACCTGGGCACAGGGGTGTGGACGTCCTCCCGATCGGGGTCGCGAAACCCGCTCTGACCAGGCATTTCGTCTGTGCAGAAGACACGGCTGGAAGAAATTTCGGCGGCTCGCCGGGCGCGGCGGCGGGCTTGACACGGGGCTCGGCGGCGTGCTGTGGGCGCCGAGTTGTACACAGAGGATGTGCATAGCTCGTATAGCGCGCACGGCGCTGATGATCTTGCTCCGACGGGGCCGGTGTGGTTGGTTCGCAGGTGCCCGACGTCCCCGGCCGGAGCCCGTCCGGTCGCCAGCGAAGGAGGCCCGACGTGCAGCGAGGCACCCGTCCCGGAGGTCATCGTGGCTGAGGGGGGTCGGCCCGCCCCGACCGCCGCCGCTGATCAGGAACCGCCCGGCCGGTGGAAGCTGATCGGCCCCGGCCTGATGGTCGCGGCCACCGGCGTCGGCGCCGGCGACCTGGTCGCCACCCTGGTCGCGGGGCAGAAGTTCGGCTACGCCCTGCTCTGGGTGGTGGTGCTGGGCTGTCTGCTCAAGATCATCCTGGTCGAGGGCGCCGGCCGGTTCTCCCTCGCCACCCAGAAGACGATCTTCCAGGGGTGGCGCTCGCTCGGGCTGTGGACGTCGATCTACTTCGGGCCCTACATCGTCGTGTGGGGCTTCGTCTACGGCGCCACCGCGATGCTCTCCACCGCGCTGCCGCTGGCCTCGCTGTTCCCGCAGGTGCCGCTGCCGGTGTTCGCGATCGCGTCCGGGCTGATCGGCTTCGTGCTGGTCTGGTTCAACCGCTACAGCGGCTTCGAGAAGATCACCGCCGTGCTGGTCGGGGTGATGTTCCTGACCGTCGTCGGGGCAGCCGTGCTCACCCTGCCCAACCTGCCGGACGTCCTCAGCGGTCTGGTGCCGCGGGTGCCGGAGGGCTCGATCGTCAACGTGCTCAGCGTGGCCGGCGGCGTCGGCGGGACGATCACGCTGGCCGCCTACGGCTACTGGTTGCGCGAGAAGGGCTGGCACGCCCCGAAGTTCATGAAGGTGATGCGGATCGACAACGCGATGGCCTACGTCGTCACCGGCGTCTTCGTCGTCGCGATGCTCATCGTCGGGGCGGAGCTGCTCCACTCCGCCGGCCTGGCGATCGACTCCGGCGACCGGGGGCTGCTGTCGCTGGCCGACGTGCTGTCGGAGCGCTACGGCGTCGTCTACGGCAAGGTCTTCCTGATCGGCTTCTGGGCCGCCTCGTTCTCCTCCATCCTCGGGGTGTGGAACGGGGTCTCGCTGATGTTCGCCGACTTCATCGGCCACAGCCGCGGGCTCGAGCCCGACCACCCCGACACCCGGGTCGGCGGGAAGTGGTTCAAGGTCTACCTGCTCTGGCTGACCTTCCCGCCGATCATCCTCGTCTTCGTCGGCGAACCGGTGCCGGTGATCCTGGCCTACGGCGTGCTGGGGGCGTTCTTCATGCCGTTCCTGGCGATCACCCTGCTGTGGCTGCTCAACACCCGCCACACGCCGGAGCCCTGGCGCAACAAGCTGCTCGGCAACGTCGGGCTCGGCCTGGTGGCGCTGTTCTTCGTGGTGCTGGCCGTCCAGCAGCTGCAGAGCGCGCTCAGCGACGTCACCGGCTGAGCGGCGAGCCCTCGCGGGCCATCTGGAACATCGGCCAGCCGTACCAGGTCGGGCCCGACGGGACGTCCACCGACACCCGGACGAACCCACGCCGACGGTAGAACGCCTCGGCCCGCGGGTTGCCGGTCATGATCCACAGGTAGCAGGCGTGCTCGCCGAGCAGGGCATCGGCCAGGGCTGCCCCCGCGCCGCCGCCGTGCACCGTGGCGAGGGTGTAGAGCGAGGTGAGCTGCAGCATCCCCGGCGGCCGGCTCAGGCCGAGCGCGTCGGCGTCGGGATAGCTGCTGAGCAGCCGGCGCTCCCAGTCCTCCCCGCCGCAGGTGCTGCGGGCGATCCCGACCACCCGACCGTCGTCGTCGCGGGCCACCAGGTGCCGGGCGGGGCCGGGGTCGGCGAGCTCGGCCTCCAGGTCGGTCACCAGCCGGTCGCGGGCCGCCCGCCGCTGCCCGACGAAGCCCGGCGGCAGCTGGGGGTAGGTCTCGGCCAGCGCCTGCAGGTGCACCTCGACCCACTCCCCGGCATCGGCCGGGGTCGGGACGTCGATCCGCCAACGGCCGGTCTGCGGGGTCACGCGCTCCTCCTCCTCGCCGGCTCGCGTCGCTGGAGCGGCCCCGCCATGATGCTCCGGTGGAGTCACTGCGCGCGGACCAGGCCCGGATGCACCTGGTGATGATGCTCGCCCTCACCTTCGGCACCGGGATCATCGACGCCGTCGGCTACCTCGGGCTGGACCGCGTCTTCACCGCCAACATGACCGGCAACGTGGTGATCCTCGGCATGGGTCTGGCCCGGGCCGAGGACCTGCCCGTGCTCGGCCCGGCGGTCGCGCTGGTGGCCTTCCTGCTCGGCGCCGGGATCGGCGGCCGCTCGCTGAAGGGTGCGCGGACCGGGTGGAGCGGCCGCAGCAGCGTGGTCTTCGCCGCGGTCGGGGCGCTGGTGCTGGGCACCGGGGTGGCCAGCCTGCTCGCGGTGCCCGAGGAGGGCACGGTCTGGGGTGGCGTGGTCACCGCGCTGCTCGGGCTGGCGATGGGCGCCCAGGCCGCCGCGGCCCGCCGGCTGGCTGTCGCCGACGTCACCACGGTGGTCGTCACCTCCACCATCGTGGGGCTGGCCGCAGAGTCCCGGCTGGCCGGCGGCACCGGCAAGAACGCCGGCCGCCGCGTGCTGGCGGTGCTGCTGATCCTGGCCGGGGCGGCCGCCGGGGCCCTGCTGCTCGAGGTGCACATCGGGCTCGGGATGGCGGTGGCCGGCGTGCTCGCCCTCGTGGTGGCGCTGGTCGGCCACCTGGCGCGGGAGCGGGTCGCCGCCGACGCGACACCCTGAGATCGTGTGCGCGGGAACGGTCCGCGGCGGCGGCACGCCGCGACACGCCGGCCGGGACGGAGATGACATGCGCGTGCCCAGGGTGCGCGGGAGGGGGAGGGGAGCTGATGGAGCGCTGGGACGCCGTCGGTGAGGTCGACGACCTCGAGGCCGAGCTGCTGGTGCAGGGGGACCACCTGCGCACGCTGATGGTGGCCAGCGCCGACGGGGCCGCGACCATCGCCGGCCGGGTCGGCACGCTCACCTCGCCGGCCGACCAGCGGCTGCTGCTCACCGCCCGCGCCGTGGCCGACGTGGTGCTGGTCGGGGCCGGCACGGTGCGCGCGGAGGGGTACGGGCCGCTGGTGGTCGAGGAGGACGTCAGCTCCCGCCGGCGCGCGCGGGGCCAGACCCCGCACCCCGGGCTGGCGGTCGTCACCGCCAGCGGCGACCTCGACCTGGACCACCCGCTGTTCACCGAGGCGGTCACCCGGCCGCTGGTGGTCACCACCGCCCGCTCCGCCCGGCTCGACCGGATCGCGCAGGTGGCCGACGTCGTCACCGCCGGCACCGACACCCTGGACGTCCGTGCTGCGGTCGCCGCGCTCCGCGCCCGTGGGCTGCGCCGGATCGGCTGCGAGGGCGGGGCCCGGCTCAACCAGGCGCTGGTGGCCGCCGGCCTGGTCGACGAGCTCGTGCTCACCACCGCACCGCTGCTGGTCGGTGGGGAGGCCGCGCGGATCGTCCACGGCGACGTGCTCGACCCGCCCCGGCCGCTGCGGCTGGTGGGCGTGCTGCGATCCGGCGACCACCTGTTCACCCGCTGGTCGCTGCGCTGAGGCAGCGGGCCAGCGGTCCGACGGTCAGAGCAGGCCGAGGGTGCGGGCCCGCTCGACGGCGGCCTCGCGCCCGTTCACCCCGAGCTTGCGGTACAGGTGGCGCAGGTGGGTCTTGAGGGTGTTGCCCGAGATGTAGAGCCGTTCGGCCACCGTGGCGAGCAGCAGGTCGGAGTCCAGGTGCTCCAGCACGTGCCGCTCGGCCGGGCTGAGCTCGATCTCCGCGGCCAGCAGCCGCCGCATCATCCGCGCCGCACGGGACCGGTCGACCTCCAGCCCGACGCGTTCGCAGGCCGCGTGCCACCGCACCCGGGCGCTCTCGGCGACGTCGGCGCGTCCGGCCCGGTCGGCGGCCACCGTGAGGGTCGACATCACCCCGATCGCCTCGCGGACCGACAGCGGCGGCCGCTCGTGCAGGTAGGGCCGGAGCAGCTCGACCGCCTCGTCCTCGCGGCCCGCCCGGGCCAGGATCCGGGCCCGGGTGAGGTCGACTGCCACCTGCTGGCCGGGGAACCCGATCGCCTCGAGCAGGTCGACCTCCTCCTGCGCCTCCTCCAGCCGGTCGGCCAGCAGATCGGCACGGAACGCGGCCACGGTGATCAGCGACCGCTGGAACGGCGTCAGCACCGGGTCGCCCTGGCGGAAGGCGTCCACCCGGTCCGAGGCCTCCCGGCCGTCGCCGAGCGCGGTCAGCATCACGTCGAGGTAGACCACGAGCGGTGTGGTGTCGGGTCGGGGCGGACGGGCGCTGACCCGGTCGAGGTGCTGTCGGGCCCCGGTCAGGTCAGACCCCTCCATCCGGATCCAGCTCTCGGCGAGGTGCGCCAGGGTGACCGCGGCCTGCTCGCCCTCGCCGCCCTCGCGCGCGGTCTCGAACGCCGCCAGCGCGGACTCCCGGGCCTGCCGGTACTCCCCGAGCAGCGCGAGCGCGAAGCTGTCGGTCGCCCGGGCCTCGCCCTGCAGCCACGGCACCCTCGCCAGACCGGCCAGGGTGGCCGCCTGCCGGGCGGTGGTGTGCGCGGCCTCCAGCTGGCCGTGGTGCAGCCGCCACAGCGCCTGCTCCGAGCGCAGCGCGGCCGTGGCCACGTGCTGCAGCCGGACGGTGTCGCCGGGCTCGCGCGCCGGCGGCTCCTCGGTGCCCAGCGTGTCGGGTCCGGCGGTGCCCAGCCGGTAGTTGGTGCAGCGGTCCAGCTTCAGCCGGAAGGCGTCCAGGTAGGCCTGTTGCAGCGGCGACAGCCGCCCCTCGGTGTCGGTGAGCAGCGCCTCCACGGTGCTCAACGCGGTGGCCGGGTCGGTGTCGGGGATGTGCGCCAGCCGCAGGTAGCCGCGCATCATCGCCACCCGCCAGTCCGGCAGGTGGGAGAGCCGGTCCAGCAGGGCGTCCAGCACGGCGGTGTCGCTGTGCAGCCGGGGTAGCAGCTCCTCGCCCAGGGTGGCGATGGCGGTGTCCTCGTCGCCGTCGGCCAGCAGCCGCTCGACGGCGGCGAGCCCCTGCCCCGAGCTGCGCAGCCACTCCACCACCCGGCGCCCGTGCTGCCGACCCTGCGGGGTGGCCCCTCCCGGCAGCCGGGCGGTCAGCGCCCGGCGCAGCACCGGGTTGAGCTCGACGGTGCCGGCGTCGAGCCAGCGCACCGGGACGCCGCTGAGCGCCAGCTCCGACAGCCGGGACCAGGCGTCGGGACGTCCGCTCACGCCAGCGGCGGACTCCGGGGTCAGCACGTCGAGGGCCGCCAGGTCGCCGAGGAGCGCCCGCTGGTCGGGTTCCAGTGGCCCGAGCACCTCGGTGCGGACGTAGTCGTCCAGCAGCACCGTCAGCTGGTGGGCCGCCCGGTCGTCGCCGTGGTGCTCGGCCAGCAGCCGCATCGCCGCCGACCAGCCGTGGGTGCAGGCGACCGGTGCCGCGGTGTCGCCCAGCTCGTCCGGGTCGTGCCCGCACAGCCGCAGCAGCGCGCGGTACTCCTCCTCGCTGAAGGCGAGCTGGCGGTCGGCGATCTCGGTCAGCACCCCGCGGGAGCGCAGCAGCCCGAGCGGCAGCGCCGGGGCGGTGCGGGTGATCAGCACCAGCCGGGCCCGGTCGGCCGACAGGATCCGGGCGACCAGCGGCTCGACGAGCCCGGGGGTGGGCAGCCGGTGCAGCTGGTCGACCACGACGACCGCCGCGTCGCCGTCCTCGCCTCGCTCCTCAGCCAGCGCCTGCACGGTCCGGTCGGCCGAGTGGGCCTCGAGCTGGACCCAGCGGGTCGCCGACCTCGCCCCGCGGCTGCGCAGCCAGGACGCCGCCGCGGTCGTCTTGCCGAACCCGGCCGGGGCCCGCAGCAGGGTGACCGGCCGCTCGACGGCGTGCTCGATCAGGGCGTGCAGGCGGGGACGCACCACGTGCGGGTCAGGGACCGGCGGCACGCCCGCGAGGGCGGCCGGACGCTGGTCGGTCAGGACGCACCCCCGTTCGTCCTCGTCGTCGAGCCGGCCCCCATGGTAACGAGGGTGGTCTCCGAGGGGTGATCTGAGTCACCCTCGGTTTCACCCCCGCTCACCCGACGCGGACGGACCGGTGGTGCCATGGTCTACCCAGGGGCCGCCTCTCGGGGGATGGGCAGCGCCTCCGGAGCCGCGAGCCGCACGGGTCGCGGCTCCGTCGCGTCCGACCCCCGCCCTTTTTCATCCGGGCCGCGGTGGGAACTCTCCTGTCACCTGCGACCAGTAGGGTCACCGTCGCAGCAGGCGAGCGAGAGGCAGAGGCATGGAGATCTGGACGGGCAAGCCCTACCCCCTGGGGGCGACCTACGACGGCAGCGGGGTGAACTTCGCGCTGTTCTCCGAGGCCGCCGAGTCGGTCGAGCTGTGCCTGGTCGACGACGACCTCAACGAGACCCGGGTGGAGCTGACGGAGGTCGACGGCTACGTCTGGCACGCCTACCTGCCGGGGATCCAGCCCGGCCAGCGCTACGGCTACCGCGTGCACGGCCCCTACGACCCGGCCGCCGGCCACCGCTGCAACCCGGCGAAGCTGCTGCTCGACCCCTACGCCAAGGCCATCGACGGCCAGATCGACGGTGACGAGTCGCTGTTCTCCTACCGCTTCGACGACCCGGAGGCGTTCAACGACGACGACTCTCTCGGCCACACCATGCTGTCGGTGGTCGTCAACCCCTACTTCGACTGGGGCTTCGACCGCCCGCCGGCCCACGAGTACCACGAGTCGGTGATCTACGAGGCCCACGTCAAGGGCCTGACGATGACCCACCCCGACATCCCCGAGGAGATCCGCGGCACCTACCAGGGGCTCGCGCACCCGGCGATCATCGACCACCTGACCAACCTGGGGGTGACCGCGATCGAGCTGATGCCGGTGCACCAGTTCGTCAACGACACCCACCTGGTGGAGAAGGGCCTGTCCAACTACTGGGGCTACAACACCATCGGCTTCCTCGCCCCGCACAACGGCTACTCCTCCTCCGGCACCCGCGGGCAGCAGACCACCGAGTTCAAGGCGATGGTCAAGGCGCTGCACGAGGCCGGCATCGAGGTGATCCTCGACGTGGTCTACAACCACACCGCCGAGGGCAACCACCTCGGCGAGACGATCGCCTTCCGCGGCATCGACAACGCCGCCTACTACCGGCTGGCCGACGACAAGCGGCACTACTACGACACCACGGGCACCGGCAACAGCCTGCTGATGCGCAACCCGCACGTGCTGCAGCTGATCATGGACTCGCTGCGCTACTGGGTGACCGAGATGCACGTGGACGGCTTCCGCTTCGACCTCGCCGCCACCCTGGCCCGGCAGTTCCACGAGGTGGACAAGCTGTCGGCCTTCTTCGACATCATCCAGCAGGACCCGGTGATCTCGCAGGTGAAGCTGATCGCCGAGCCGTGGGACCTCGGCGACGGTGGCTACCAGGTCGGTAACTTCCCGCCGCTGTGGACGGAGTGGAACGGCATGTACCGCGACACCGTCCGCGACTTCTGGCGCGGTGAGCCGGCCACCCTGCCCGAGTTCGCCTCCCGGCTCACCGGCAGCTCCGACCTCTACAACCACTCCGACCGCCGGCCCACCGCCTCGATCAACTTCATCACCGCCCACGACGGGTTCACCCTGCGCGACCTGGTCTCCTACAACGAGAAGCACAACGAGGCCAACGGCGAGGACGGCAACGACGGCGAGAGCCACAACCGGTCGTGGAACTCCGGTACGGAGGGCGAGACCGACGACGAGGCCGTCAACGCGCTGCGGCTGCAGCGGCAGCGCAACTTCATCACCACGCTGATGATCAGCCAGGGGGTGCCGATGCTCGCCCACGGCGACGAGCTCAGCCGCACCCAGCAGGGCAACAACAACGTCTACGCCCAGGACAACGAGCTCTCCTGGGTGGACTGGCAGCTCGACCAGGACGAGACCGACCTCATCGAGTTCACCCGGGCCGCGATCCGGCTCCGCCGCGAGCACCCGATCTTCCGCCGCCGTGACTTCCTGGCGGGGGAGGCGGCCAAGGGCGGGAGGTCGCAGCTGGGCGAGATCGAGTGGTTCCAGCCCGACGCCGACCCGATGAGCGACGCCGACTGGGAGCAGGGGTTCGCCCGCACCCTGATGGTCTTCCTCAACGGCGACGCCATCCCCGAGAAGGACACCCGGGGGCAGCGGGTGGTCGACGAGCGGTTCATCCTGATGTTCAACGCCCACACCGAGCCGGTCACCTTCACCCTCCCGGCCGAGGACTACGGCACCGGGTGGGTGGTCCGGCTCGACACCGCCACCGGCTACTCCGCGGTGCGCCGGGTCGACGCCGAGGCCGAGACGGTCGACGCCGGCCAGAGCGTGGACGTCCCCGGGCACTCGATGCTGGTGCTCTCGGCCACCTCGGTGCCGGAGGCCTCCCAGCAGGGCGCCGCCGAGCGGGCCGCCCAGGCGTCCAAGACCTCCTCGCGCCTGGCGATGCGGAGGCGTTGAGGCCTCAGCGCAGACGGACCGGCGCCTGGTCGAGCGAACGCAGACGCTCGACCAGGCGCCGGCGCACGTCCGGCCACTCCGCGGAGAGGATCGAGAACACCACGGTGTCGCGCCAGCTGCCGTCGGCCCGCAGCACGTGGTGGCGCAGCACCC
>NZ_QPKK01000084.1 GCF_003344635.1 Desertihabitans aurantiacus | reverse complement strand
GTCGGCGCTGGAGGAGCTGCAGCGGGGCATCGAGGACACCATCGGCTGAGGCCGGCCCCCGTCCCTCCCGCCCACCCAGAGAAGAGACTCCGATGACCGACCTCGCCATCGGCGAGCGCGTGCGTCGGGCCCGCCGGGGGGTCGCCCCCGGCGGGTCCGGCCGGCAGCGCCCGCACACCGCACGGAAGGGACCGAGCGCACGGTCCCTGACCCTGGTGCTGCTGGTGCTGCCGTCCGTGCTGCTGATCGCCCTGCTCAACCTCTACCCGGTGCTGTACGGCAGCGTGCAGTCGCTGCGTGACGGCACCCTGATCTCCGACGGGGACTTCGTCGGCCTGGAGAACTTCGCCGACGTCCTGACCTCGCCCGGCTTCTGGGCCGCGGCCCGGTTCACGCTGATCTTCACCGTGGTCGGTGTGTTCGGCAGCTGGGCCGTCGGCCTGGCGCTGGCGATGCTGCTGCGCACCCGGATCCCCGGCGGCAAGGTCTTCAAGGTCCTGCTGCTGCTGCCGTGGGTGGTGCCCGTCGTCGTCACCTCCACCTCGTGGAACTGGCTGGTCGCCACCCCGCAGAGCCCGCTGCCGATCATCGGTGAGCTGCTCGGGCTGGGTCGCGTGCTGTTCCTGGCCGACCCGCTGCTGGCCTCGATCACGGTCTGCGTGTTCAAGGTCTGGATCAGCTTCCCGTTCATGATGATGATGATGTCGGCCTCGCTGGCCTCGGTGGACGAGAACGTCTACGAGGCCGGGCGGGTGGACGGGGCCAGCCGGCGCCAGCTCTTCACCCACCTCACGCTGCCGCTGATCTCCCGGTCCACCTACATCAGCTGGATCCTCATGACGATCTTCTGCGTCAACGACTTCCCGACGATCTTCCTGCTCACCGGCGGCGGGCCCGTCAACGCCACCACCTCGCTGGTGGTGCTCTCCTACCGCACGACCTTCGCGCAGTACCAGACCGGTCCGGGCACGGCCATCGCGCTGCTGATGACCGCCACCCTGGTCATCGTGTCGGTGGTGCTCTACCGCCAGATCCGGAAGGTGGACATCGCATGAGCGGCTCCGCACCGAACGCCCCGGCCGCCCTGGCGCCGCGGCGGCTCTCCGCCGAGCAGCAGGCGCCTCGCCGGCGGACCAGCGTCGAGCAGGAGGCCCGCGGGCAGTGGTGGCGCTTCCTGCTGATGGCGATCATCACCGCCCTGGTGCTGGTCCCGATCGTCTCGGTGCTGTGGCTCTCGCTGCGGCCCGGGCTGGGCAGCTCGGCGACCGGACCGACGCTGGAGAACTTCCAGATCGTCTTCTCCCGCACCCAGGTCGCCACCTGGCTCGGCAACAGCCTGACCACCGCGCTGATCACCGTGCTCATCGCCGTCATCGTGGCGGCACCGGCCGGCTACGTGCTCTCCCGCGGACGCAACAAGCTGGTCTCGAGCTACTCGCTGCTGCTGTTCGTGGTGCAGTCGGTGCCGATCGTCATCTCGGTCATCCCGCTGTTCATCCTCTTCGCCCAGCTGCAGCTGGTCGACACGCTGACCGGCATCACCATCATCTACGTCGGCTCGACGATGTCTGTGGCGATCTGGATGATGACGGCCTACTACGACTCGATCCCGGTGGCACTGGAGGAGGCCGCCTGGATCGACGGGGCCTCGGTGTTCGGCGGGTTCATCCGGATCGTGCTGCGCAACTCCCTGCCCGGGGTGCTGTCCACGGCGATCTTCTGCTTCCTGCTGGCCTGGAACGACTACCTGGTCTCGCTGGTCTTCCTGCGCTCCAACGCCAACTTCACCCTGCCGGTCGGTCTGCAGACCTTCTTCCAGCAGAACACCACGAACTGGGGGCCGGTGATGGCGGTCGCGGTGATCATGATGCTGCCGCCGGTGATCGTGTTCGCGGTCCTCAACCGCTACTTCAGCGTGGGGGGCATCGGCGGCTCGCTGGCCGGCCGATGACGGGCCCGGACACGGGGCCGGGTCAGGCGCTGCGGGCGGCGGTCGACCGGATCATCCCGGCCGACGAGTGGGCCGGTGGCTGGGACGGGGGCGTCGGGGACTACCTCGACGCCCCCGGGCCCGACCTGGACTGGGCCCGGCCGCTGCTGGGCTCGCTCGCGGGCCGGCTCGAGCGGGCCGGTTTCGTCGGGCTGGACGACGCCGCCCGCGACGGGCTGCTGCTGGCCTGGGAGCGCGACCCCGAGGTCGCGGGCGAGCTGGCCGCCCTCCGCCGGGTCTGCTGGGAGGGCTACTACGCCGCCCGGCACGGGGCCCGTCCGGCCGGGCTGGACATGATCGGCTTCTCCCCGGTGCCACCGGGGGTGGAGCCGGTCGAGCCGGCACCGCTGCCCACCGTGGCGGCGGGCGACGTCCGCCGCGGCTACGACGCCGTGGTCATCGGCTCCGGACCGGGCGGGGGGTCGGTGGCCCGCGCGCTGTCGGCCGCCGGCAAGCACGTCCTGCTCGTCGAGCGGGCGCCGGCGCGTTCGAACGCCGCGCTGCGCGGTGACCACCTGCACGGCAAGCGCAACGCCGTCTACGCCCCGTCGGCCGGGCCGGGGCCCGGGCACCCGCGGGTGCTCGAGGACGCCGACGGCGCGGTGACCGTGGACGGCGACGGCAACGGCTGGCGCTACGGGCTGAACGCCATGCTGCTCGGCGGCGGCACCCGGATCTGGCAGGGGATGGCCTGGCGGTTCATGCCCGAGGACTTCGCGATGGCCTCCACCTACGGCAACCCCGACGGCGCCTCGCTGGCGGACTGGCCGGTGGGCTACGACGAGATGGAGCCCTACTACGCCCGCGCCGAGGCCGAGCTCGGCGTCGCCGGGGAGGAGGGGGCGCTGACCACGCGCACCCGCCGCACCGGCGGCTACCCGATGCCGGCGATGGGCACCGAACCGGCGCGGGAGTGGCTGGCGGCAGGCGCGGAGCGGCTGGGCTGGGGCTGGGGACCGATCCCGCTGGCCATCAACAGCGTCGAGCACGAGGGACGCCCGGCCTGCGTGCGCTGCCCCCAGTGCGTCGGCCACGCCTGTCCGGTGGACGCCAAGAACGGCTCCCACAACACCGTGGTGCCGCGGGCGCTGGCCACCGGCCGCTGCGAGCTGCTGCTCGACACCGAGGCGGTCGAGGTGGTCGACGCCGCCGGTGGCGCCCGGGTGCGGCTGCTGGCCGGCGCGTCCGGTCCCGAGCCGGTCGAGCTCGAGGTGGGCGCGCCGGTGGTGGTGGTCTCGGCGGGGGCGGTGGAGACGCCGCGGCTGCTGCTGGCCAGCGGGCTGGGCAACGACCACCTGGGCCGCCACCTGCACGACCACCGCTTCGTCACCGTGCTCGGTGAGGTCGACCGTCCGCTCAAGGACTACCGGGGCCCGGGGCACAGCATCGCGACCCGCGACCACGAGCACGCCGGCACCATCGGCTGGGGCGGTGGCGTCATCGTCGACCTGATGGGGATCCTGCCGCTGACCCAGGCCAGCGAGCCGACGGCCCCCGGGGTGCCCGCGTGGGGTCTGGGGCACAAGCGGTGGATGCGGGAGGGCCGGCGCACCGTGTTCGGGGTGTTCGGCATCGGCCAGGAGGTCCCGCTGCCGTCCTCGCGGGTACGCCTGGACGCCGCGGTGCGCGACCGCTGGGGACGTCCGGCGGCCCGGCTGCGCAAGGACACCCATCCCGCCTCGCTCGAGGTGGAGACCGGGATGGCCGAGGTCGGCGTCCGCTGGATGCAGGCCTCCGGCGCGACCACCGTCCGCCGGCACCGGGGCAGCGCGACCGCCTCCGCGGCGGGGGAGCACTCCAGCGGCACCGCCCGGATGGGGGAGGACCCGCGACACTCGGCCACCGGACCGGACGGCCGGCTGCACGGCACCCGCCACGTCTACGTCGCCGACGCCTCGCTGCACCCGACCAACGGCAGCGTCAACCCGACCCTGACGATCATGGCCAACGCCTTCCGGGTGGCTGACCGGATCCTGGCGGACTGGCCGGGCTGACGGCCCGCTGAGGGCGGAGGGCCGCGTGCCAGGATGGGAGCGTGCGCATCGCGGTCGGTGGCAGCTCGGGTCTGATCGGTCAGGCGCTCGTCCGTGCGCTGCGGCACCGCGGGGACGAGGTCGTCCGGCTGGTGCGCCGTCCGCCGCGCGAGCCCGGCGAGCGTGAGTGGGACCCCGGCGCCGGGGCCATCAGCGAGGCCGGGCTGACCGATGTCGACGCCGTGGTCAACCTGGCCGGCGCCGGCATCGCGGACCGGCGCTGGAACGCCGCCCGCCGCCAGCTGCTGCTGACCAGCCGGCTGGAGACGACCCGCACGGTGGTCTCCGCGCTCGCCACCTCCGACCGCTGCCGGGTGTTCCTGTCCGGCTCCGCGGTCGGCTTCTACGGCGACCGCGGCGAGGACGAGCTGACCGAGGCCGACCGGCAGGGTGAGGGCTTCCTGGCCGACCTGGTCGGGCGCTGGGAGGACGCCTCCCGCACCGACGACGTCCGGGTGGTGCAGCTGCGCACCGGGATCGTGCTCGCCGCCGAGGGCGGCATGCTGGACCGGCAGCTGCCGCTGTTCCGGATCGGCGCCGGCGGCCGGCTCGGCGACGGGCGGCAGTGGATGCCGTGGATCAGCCTGCGCGACACCGTCGCCGCCCAGCTGCACCTGCTCGAGGCCGACCTCAGCGGCCCGGTGAACCTCACCGGCCCCCAGCCGGTGCGCAACGCCGACTTCACCGCCGCGCTCGGGAAGGCGGTCCACCGGCCCACGCTGGTGCCGACGCCGACCGTCGGGCTCGACCTGGTGCTCGGCCCGCAGCTGGTGCGCGAGGCCCTGTTCGCCAGCCAGCGGGTGCTGCCGGCCCGGCTGGTGGAGAGCGGCTTCACCCACCTCGACACCGATCTGGCCGCGACCCTGCGCACGCTGGTCTGAGCGTTCGGAGGACTTCGCGGACCGCACTAGGATGGGGGCTCCGCGAACTGAAGAGGTGACCCGTGTCGATCCTTCCCGGTGACCTGACCGCCGCTGGCGTCCCGCAGCCCTTCGCCGCCCTGGGCCTGACCTTCGACGACGTCCTGCTCCAACCCAACGAGACCGACGTCATCCCCAGCGAGGTCGACACGTCCTCCCAGCTGTCGCGCCGGATCCGGGTGGGGATCCCGCTGCTGTCCTCGGCGATGGACACCGTGACCGAGGCCCGGATGGCCGTCGCGATGGCCCGCCAGGGCGGGATGGGCATCCTGCACCGCAACCTCTCCATCGAGGACCAGGCCCATCAGGTCGACCTGGTGAAGCGCTCGGAGGCGGGGATGGTCGACGAGCCGATCACCATCTCACCCGAGGCCACCCTGGCCGAGGCCGACGAGCTGTGCGGGCAGTTCCGCATCTCCGGGGTGCCGGTGGTGGACGCCGACCGCAAGCTGCTCGGCATCATCACCAACCGTGACATGCGCTTCGAGACCGACCCGCACCGCCGGGTCGGTGAGGTGATGACGAAGATGCCGCTGGTCACCGGCAGCACCGGGATCAAGCCCGACGAGGCGCTCGCGCTGCTGGCGGCGAACAAGATCGAGAAGCTGCCGCTGGTCGACGACGCCGGCCGGCTGACCGGGCTGATCACGCTCAAGGACTACGTGAAGTCCGACCAGTTCCCCAACGCCTGCAAGGACCCCCAGGGTCGGCTCCGTGTCGGCGCGGCCGTCGGCTTCTTCGGTGACGCCTGGGAGCGGGCGATGGCGTTGGTGGAGGAGGGTGTGGATGCGCTGGTCGTCGACACCGCCAACGGCCACGCCCGCGGGGTGATTGACCTCATCAAGCGGCTCAAGAACGACCCGGCCGCCGCCGACGTCGACATCATCGGTGGCAACGTGGCGACCGAGGCCGGGGCGCGGGCCCTGGTCGAGGCGGGCGCGGACGCGGTCAAGGTCGGGGTGGGCCCCGGCTCGATCTGCACCACCCGCGTGGTCGCCGGCGTCGGCGTCCCGCAGGTGACGGCCATCCACAGCGCCGCCCAGGCCTGCCGCGAGGCGGGCGTCCCGGTGATCGGCGACGGCGGCCTGCAGTACTCCGGCGACATCGCCAAGGCGCTGGTGGCCGGCGCGGACACCGTGATGCTGGGCTCGCTGCTGGCCGGCTGCGACGAGAGCCCGGGCGAGCTCGTCTTCATCAACGGCAAGCAGTTCAAGTCCTACCGCGGGATGGGCTCGCTGGGGGCGATGGCCTCCCGGGGGCGGAAGGCGTCCTACTCCAAGGACCGCTACTTCCAGAGCGACGTCACCTCCGACGACAAGCTGGTGCCGGAGGGCATCGAGGGCCAGGTGCCCTACCGCGGCCCGCTCGGCGCGGTGGCCTACCAGCTGGTCGGTGGGCTGCGGCAGGCGATGTTCTACACCGGCTCCCACACCGTGGCCGAGCTCAAGCGCCGTGGACGATTCGTCCGGATCACCTCGGCGGGTCTGCGAGAATCGCACCCGCACGACATCCAGATGACGGTCGAGGCCCCCAACTACGCGGGCTCCTGACACGGGAGAGCAGATGATCGAGATCGGCCGGAGCAAGCGCGCCCAGCGGGCCTACTCCCTCGACGACGTGGCGATCGTCCCCTCACGCCGCACCCGGGGCGCGGAGCAGGTGAACCTGAGCTGGCGGATCGACGCGCTGACCGTCGAGTTCCCGATGATGGCCGCGCCGATGGACTCGGTGATGTCGCCGGCGAGCGCGATCACCATGGGCCGTCTCGGCGGGCTCGGCGTGCTCAACCTCGAGGGGCTGTGGACGCGTTACGACGACCCGCAGCCGCTGCTGGACGAGCTGGCCCAGATCGTCGACGCCCGCACCGCCACCCGGCGGATGCAGGAGATCTACGCCGAGCCGATCAAGCCCGAGCTGATCACCGCCCGGATGGCCGAGATCCGGGCCGCCGGGGTGCCGGTGGCCGGGGCGCTGTCCCCGCAGCACGCCGCCGAGCACGCCCGCACGGTGGAGAGCGCGGGGGTCGACTTCTTCGTCATCCGCGGCACCACCGTGTCGGCCGAGCACGTCTCGGAGGACCGCGAGCCGCTCAACCTCAAGCAGTTCATCTACGACCTCGACGTGCCGGTGATCGTCGGCGGGGTGGCCACCTACCAGGCCGCCCTGCACCTGATGCGCACCGGCGCCGCGGGCGTGCTGGTCGGCTTCGGCGGCGGTGCCGCGCACACCACCCGGCAGGTGCTGGGGATCGAGGTGCCGATGGCCTCGGCCATCGCCGACGTCGCCGAGGCCCGCCGCGACTACCTGGACGAGTCGGGCGGCCGCTACGTGCACGTCATCGCCGACGGCGGTGTGGGCCGCTCCGGCGACATCGCCAAGGCGATCGCCTGCGGGGCGGACGCGGTGATGATCGGCTCACCGCTCGCCCGGGCCACCGATGCGCCGGGCCAGGGCTACCACTGGGGGGCCGAGGCCTGGCACGGCTCGCTGCCGCGGGGGGAGCGCGTCGCCTTCGAGCAGGTCGGCCCGCTGGAGGAGATCCTGCTCGGCCCGTCGCGGCGTCCGGACGGCACGATGAACCTCGTCGGCGCCCTGCGCCGCGCGATGGCCACCACCGGCTACACGGAGGTGAAGGAGTTCCAGCGGGTCGAGGTGGTCCTCTCGTGACCGCCCCGGACCCCGTCACCGAGGAGCTGCTGCGGCTGCGGGCCAGCATCGACAACATGGACGCCGCGCTCATCCACCTGCTGGCCGAGCGGTTCAAGGTGACCCAGCGGGTCGGGGAGCTCAAGGCCGCCCACGGCCTGGCCCCTGCCGACCCCGACCGCGAGGCCCGTCAGATCGCCCGCCTGCGCGCCCTCGCCGTCGACGCCCGCCTCGACCCCGAGTTCGCCGAGAAGTTCCTCAACTTCGTCGTCGCCGAGGTCATCCGCCACCACGAGGCCATCGCCTCCGACACCGCCACCGCCTGAGGCGTCCGCGGGCAGGGTCGGCAGGGGTCGCCCGTCGACAGGCTCAGGGCGCTGGGGACGGGCCCGTCGGTCGCTGACGGATCGGTGCCCAGCTCCTGACAGCGTGACGCTCAGCGGCACGTCGTGCCCAGGACCAGACCGCCCAGACCAGCACCCGCTCCCGCGGACTCGCAGGGAAGGGCGAGCCTCAGATGTGCCACTCCGGCTCCTGCGCGGCCTCGGCCGGGGTGCGCTCCCGGGCGGGGACGCCGACCACGGTCGCGCCGGCCCGCACGTTGCGGGTGACGACCGCGTTCGAGCCGACCTTGGCGTCCCGGCCGACCACCACCGGGCCGAGGATGGAGGCGCCGGCGCCGACCATCACCCCGTCCTCCAGGGTGGGGTGGCGCTTGCCGCGGGCCATCGGGGACCGTCCGCCCAGGGTGACCCCGTGGTAGAACATCACGTCGTCGCCGATCACGGCGGTCTCGCCGATCACCACACCGGTGCCGTGGTCGATGAAGAAGCGCCGCCCGATGGTGGCGCCGGGGTGGATCTCCACCCCGGTCGCGGCCCGGGCCAGCTGGGAGACCAGCCGGGCGGCCAGGCGGTGCCCGCGCCGCCAGAGCAGGGCCGACAGCCGGTGCGCCCAGATCGCGTGCATCGTCGAGTACGCCACCGTCACCTCGGCCCGGTTGCGGGCCGCGGGGTCGTGGCGCAGGGCGTTGTCGGTGTCCTCCTGCCAACGCCGCCAGGCCCGAGACAGCAGCGCGAGCGCTGCCCCGGGCCGGGGGCGTGGTCCGTCGGGACCGGTGCGGGTCACCATGGTCGAGCCGGGTGCGCTGAGGACCGTCACCAGACGCCTCAGCAGCGCAGGCCTCATCAGCTCATCAGGTCGGCGTACAGGATCGTCGACAGGTAGCGCTCGCCGTAGGAGGGGACGATCACGACGATCGTCTTGCCGGCGTTCTCGGGACGCTGGGCCACCGCGATCGCCGAGGCCAGCGCGGCACCGGAGGAGATGCCGGCGAGGATGCCCTCCTCGACGCCGGCGCGACGGGCCCACTTGACCGCGGTCTCGGCGTTCTGCGGGATGACCTCGTCGATCACCGAGCGGTCGAGGATGTCGGGCACGAAGTTGGCGCCGATGCCCTGGATCTTGTGCGGGCCGGGCTGGCCGCCGGACAGGATCGGGGACTCCTCGGGCTCGACGGCCACGATCTTCAGCTCGGGCTTGCGCTCCTTGAGCACCTGGCCGACACCGGTCAGGGTGCCGCCGGTGCCGACGCCGCCGACCACGAAGTCGACCGTGCCGTCGGTGTCGTTCCAGATCTCCTCGGCCGTGGTGCGGCGGTGCACCTCGACGTTGGCGGGGTTGGCGAACTGACGGGCCAGCACGGCGCCACGCTCGGCGGCGATCTGCTCGGCGCGGGCCACGGCGCCCTTCATGCCCTCCGACCCCGGGGTCAGCACGAGCTCGGCGCCGTAGGCGCGCAGCAGCGTCTTGCGCTCGGCCGACATGGTCTCGGGCATGCAGAGGACGACCTTGTAGCCCTTGGCCGCGCCGACCATGGCCAGCGCGATGCCGGTGTTGCCCGAGGTGCCCTCGACGATGGTGCCGCCCGGCTGCAGCTCACCGGACTTCGCGGCGGCCTCGATGATGGCCACACCGATCCGGTCCTTCACGCTGTGCGCGGGGTTCACGAACTCAATCTTGGCCAGGACGGTGGCCTGGGCGCCGTCGGTGATCCGGTTGAGGCGCACGAGCGGGGTGCCGCCGACGATCTGGGTGACATCATCATGGATTCGCATGGCAGAAGAACACCGGACGTCGGGTCCCGGATTCCTCCAGCCGAGCGATGTCTCACATCATGGACCAGTTTCCCGGCTGGCGAACTAGGGAACGCTCAGCCGGCGAACAGGTCGAGCAGCCGCCGGCAACGCACCGGGTCGGTGGTCAGCCCGTGCTCGAGCCCCCACAGCAGGTAGGACATCGAGCGCACCACCACCCACGAGGTGGCGCGGTCGCGGGGCACCCCGGCCACCGACACGGCCATGTCGAAGGCGTCCCGGACGTCGCGGTCCTCGGGCAGCTCCTCCAGCCGCGTCCACAGCACCCGCGCCAGGTCGTGCTCACGGTCGCCGCGCAGCAGCACCGGGTCGACCACCAGCCACGGCTCACGACCGCCCCGCAGCACCTGCTCGGAGTGCAGGTCGGCGTCCACGGCCGTGCTGCCCGGGTCGGTGGCCGCCAGCTCACGGGCCGCGGCCAGCGCCCGACCCAGCTGCGCGGAGGGGGTCGGACGTCCGGCGGCCTCCCAGCGCCGGCGGAAGGACGCCACCTCCGCACCGGCGACCTCGGCGGTGGAGCGCACCCGCTCCGGCACCGGCACCGCGAGCCGCACCATCAGCGTGGCCAGCACCTCCACGGCCCGTCCCACCGGTTCGCGGGCGAGGGTGTGGTCGCCGTCCAGCCGCTCGAGCAGGGTGGCGCCCTGGTCGGCGTCGACGTCGAGCAGCCGGACGGTGCCGCGGCCGTCCCACAGCCGCAGCGCCTCTGCCTCGCCGGCGACGTCGTCCCCGGGTGGCGACATCCGCAGCGCCAGCGGCTCCCCACCGCGCCGCACCGGCAGCACCAGCGCGTTCGACCCGTGCCAGGGCGGGCCGTCGGCGGTCAGCCCCCAGGTGCGCAGCCGCTCGGCGACCAGCGCCGGCAGCCGGGTCAGCCAGGTGCGACCCGCGGCGTCGTGCCACCAGCGGGGCATCTCGAGCAGGGTGGCCGGGACGTCCACGGGCCGAACACTACGACCGTTCCGGCGGCGCCGGGACGTCGCCGCGGGCCCTAGACTGGACAGCCATGAGCGCGCGTGACCACGACCTCGTCCTCGTCGTCGACTTCGGGGCCCAGTACGCCCAGCTGATCGCGCGCCGCGTGCGGGAGGCCAAGGTCTACTCCGAGATCGTCCCGCACACCATGCCGGTGGCCGAGATGGCCGCCCGCCGACCGACCGCGATCATCCTGTCCGGCGGCCCGCAGTCGGTCTACGCCCCAGGCGCGCCGCAGGTGGACGCCGGGATGTTCGACCTCGGCGTGCCCGCCTTCGGCATCTGCTACGGCTTCCAGGCGATGACCCAGGCCCTCGGCGGCGAGGTCGCCCACACCGGGCGGAGCGAGTTCGGGCGGACGCCGGCCACGGTGGTCGAGCCCGGGGCGCTGCTGTCCCAGGTCGACCCGGCGATGCGGGTGTGGATGAGCCACGGCGACTCCGTCACCCGCGCCCCGGAGGGGTTCACCGTGCTGGCGACCTCGCCGGGCGCCCCGATCGCCGCCTTCGAGGAGCGGGCCCGCGGGTTCGCCGGGGTGCAGTGGCACCCGGAGGTGATGCACACCGAGCACGGCCAGCGCACCCTGGAGCACTTCCTCTTCGACATCGCCGGCTGCCGTCCGGACTGGACCGCGGCCAACATCGTCGAGGAGTCGGTGGCCGCGATCCGCGAGCAGGTCGGCGACAAGGAGGTGCTCTGCGCCCTCTCCGGCGGCGTCGACTCCGCGGTCGCCGCGGCGCTGGTGCAGCGGGCGGTCGGTGACCAGCTGACCTGCGTCTTCGTCGACCACGGGCTGCTGCGCGCCGGGGAGGCCGAGCAGGTTGAGCAGGACTTCGTCGCGGCCACCGGCGTCGACCTGGTGGTGGCCGAGGTCGCCGACCAGTTCCTCGACGCCCTGGCCGGGGTCTCGGACCCCGAGCAGAAGCGCAAGATCATCGGCCGCGAGTTCATCCGCACCTTCGAGGCCGAGACGCGCCGGATCAACGCCGAGCACGACATCGAGTTCCTGGTGCAGGGGACGCTCTACCCCGACGTCGTGGAGTCCGGCGGCGGTGAGGGTGCGGCCAACATCAAGAGCCACCACAACGTCGGCGGTCTGCCCGAGGACCTCCAGTTCACCCTGGTCGAGCCGCTGCGGGCGCTGTTCAAGGACGAGGTCCGCGCGGTCGGCGCCGAGCTGGGGCTGCCCGAGGCGATGGTGTGGCGCCACCCGTTCCCCGGGCCGGGGCTCGCCATCCGGATCGTTGGCGAGGTCACCCGCGACCGGCTGGAGATCCTGCGCCGGGCCGACCTGATCGCCCGGGAGGAGACCACCGCCGCCGGACTCGACCGCGAGATCTGGCAGTTCCCGGTGGTGCTGCTGGCCGACGTCCGCTCCGTCGGCGTGCAGGGCGACGGCCGCACCTACGGCCATCCGGTGGTGCTGCGCCCGGTGAGCTCGGAGGACGCGATGACCGCCGACTGGAGCCGGCTGCCGTACGAGGTGCTCGAGCGGATCAGCACCCGGATCACCAACGAGGTGCGCGAGGTCAACCGCGTCACCCTCGACATCACCAGCAAGCCGCCGGGCACGATCGAGTGGGAGTGAGCGCTCCGCGCTCGGGGCGAGTGGGAGCGAGCGCTCCGCGCTCGGGGCGAGTGGGAGTGAGCGCCCCGCGCTGAGCTCGCCCGGCTCAGCGCAGGTCGTCGGGGTTCCGCAGCCTGGTGTCGGCGGGGTGCTGCGCCGGCGTCCCGAGGGGGTCGGTGGGCTCGAACGGGGCGATCCGGTCGGCGTCCAGCGGTGCCTCGGGGATGACGAAGTGGCCGACGAGGTAGGCGAGCAGACCGAGCCACACGCCGGTCAGCACGGTGATGGCGGCGAAGACGACCCGCACCAGCGTGGGGTCCATGTTGAGGTACTCGGCCAGACCTCCGCACAGGCCGGAGACGATCCGCTGGTCGCGGCTGCGGGTGAGCTGACGGGGTGCGCTGGACATGGCGGGACCTTCCGTGTGGCGGGTTACTGGCGGGACAGGACCAGACCGAGTCCTCCGACGAGGACCAGTCCGACGGGGGCGAGGACGGCGATGGTGCCCCAGTCGACCGCCAGGCCGAGCGAGGTCCACACCACCAGGGCGGCGACCGGGAGCATGATCAGCCCGAGGATGAGGACGCCGACGTCGACGCCGCGGCGCGTCGGCCGGACCGGGACGCGGTCGGTGGGGGCGCTCATCGGGCCACCACCTCCACCGTGCCGGCGTCGGCGCGGGCGCGGATCGTCAGCCGGGGCTCGTCGGTGTCGCCGAAGGTGGCGCTCTGGCGGAGGTCGATGCCCTGGCTCGACCCGGCGGGCATCCTGATCGTGCCGACGTCCACAGCGGCCTCGACCTGCACGTGCTGGTCGTCGGGCACGACCAGCCGTACGACACCGGCGTCGACGCGGACCAGGTAGCTGCGGTCCTCGGCGACCTCCAGGTCGCTGAGGTCGACCTCCACCGTCCCGACCTCCATCGTGTCCGAGGCCGGCAGCTCGGCGAGCGACCCGTAGTGGTGGCTGGTCGACTGCGACCAGGCCGGGCTCTGGCTGAAGGCCTGGCCCAGCCCGGTCGTCACCGCCGAGACCGCGAGCAGCACGGTGATCGCCACCAGCCCGCGGAACCGGCCGGTGAAGGCGGCCACCACGCAGGCGACGGCCGTCACCGCGAGCGCCGTCCCCAGGTAGGTGCTGAGGGCGATGGGCCAACCGGTGACCGCGTCCAGGGCGCCGAGGGTGCCGAGCACCACCACCAGGGCCGCCAGCAGCACCCCGAGCAGGACGCGGTTGCCGCGTCGCCGCTGCGGCGCCGGCGGGTCGGCCGGCGCTCCGGCGGTGTACAGCCCGGCCGGGTCGGGCACGCCGAGGTACTGCCGTACCGCGGCGGTGTGGGTCGAGAGCGCCTCAGCGGCCTCGGCCGTCGTCGCGGGCCGGGCGGGGGAGGGGGCCGGGTCCGCGGGCGACGGTCGGTCCACCGGCGGC
>NZ_QPKK01000083.1 GCF_003344635.1 Desertihabitans aurantiacus | reverse complement strand
GGCCGGCAGCCGCCGGCCGGCGCCGTCCACCCAGAGCGAGGAGGGCCCGGGCAGGATCCGGATGCCGTGGTCGGGCCACACCGGGTCGTGGTTCTGCAGGCCCTCGGTGTAGTGCCACATCCGGTCGGGGTTGATCAGGCTGGCGCCGGCGGCGGTGGCGGCCGTCAGCATCCGGCCGTCCACCGAGGCGGGGACGCCGGCCACCAACCGCTGCGGCGGCCCGCCCAGCCGGTCGGGCCAGCTGCGGCGCACCAGCTCGAGGTCGCCGCCGATGCCGCCGGAGGTGACCAGCACCGCGTCGGCGGCCAGCTCGAAGTCGCCGACGACCTCGCGCGGGCTGGCCTCGCCGCGGGTGACGCCGCTGGGCACCAGCCGGCTGCCGCGCACCCCGGTCACCCGTCCACCGGTGAGCACGAGCGCCTCGACCCGGTGGCGGAGGAGCAGCCGCACCCGGCCCGCGTCCACGTGCTCGTGCAGCCGGCGCAGGAACGGCTCCAGCAGACCGGGCCCGGTGCCCCACACGATGTGGAAGCGGGGGACGGAGTTGCCGTGCCCGCGGCCGGTGCCGTCGCCACGCTCGGCCCAGCCGACCACCGGGAAGAACCGGACGCCCATCCCGCGCAGCCAGGAGCGCTTCTCCCCCGCGGCGAAGTCGACGTAGGCCTCGGCCCAGCGCCGCGGCCAGTGGTCGGAGGCACGGTCGAAGGCGGCGCTGCCCATCCAGTCCCGCAGCGCCAGCGCCGCGGAGTCACGGACCCCGAGCCGGCGCTGCTCGGGCGAGTCGACCAGGAACAGCCCGCCGAACGACCACCAGGCCTGCCCACCCAGGGAGGCCTCCGGCTCCTGGTCGACGACCGTCACCCGGCGGCCCGCCGCAGCCAGCTCGACGGTGGCCACCAGCCCGGCCAGACCTGCTCCCACCACGACCACGTCGGTGTCCACGTCGGTCATTGTCCACGCTCTCCGTGGCGGCGCCACCCCCGCGGTAGCCTCCCGCCCGGGGGGTGGACGATGACCAGCGCACGACGACGGGCCCGCGGCGAGCTCGAGACCGCGGTGCTGCGCACCCTCTGGCAGAGCGAGCAGCCGCTGACCGCCCAGGAGCTGCTCCTCCGGCTGCCCGGCGCGACCCCGGCCCTCACCACCGTGCTCACCGCCCTGGAGCGGCTGCGGGTCAAGGGGGAGGTGGTCCGGGTCGGCGAGGGCGTCCGCGGCGTGCGGTTCCGCCCGGCCCGCTCGGAGTCGGAGTACACCGGCGAGGCGATGCTGGCCACGCTGGCCGACTCCAGCGACCGGACCGCTGCCCTGCTGAAGTTCGCCGGCAGCCTCGACCCCCAGGACGTCGCCGCGTTGCGGGACGCCCTGCAGCGGCCGGGGTCGGGGGCCTGAGGTGGACGTCCTCGCGGGCCTGCTGCTGATCGGTCTGCCGCTGACCTACGCCGCCGCGATGGCCGTGCTGGCGCCGCGGCTGCTCACCCGCGGCAGCTGGCGCTTCGACCGTCCAGGGTTGTGCCTGGGGCTCTGGCAGCTGGCGCTGCACACCGGGCTGGCCGGCGCGGCCACCAGCTTCGTGGCGGCGATGTGGCTGGCCGCGGTGCTGGTGGGACGCTCCACCGCCGACGGGGCGGGCTGGGTCTCGGTGCAGGCCGTCGTCCTGCTGTGGGGGGTGCTCGCGGTGGCCGGCGTGGTGGGCGTCGTCGTCACCACCCAGTACCGCCGGCTGGCCCGGGACGAGCGTCGCGCCCGGCGGGGACTCAGCGCGCTCGAGGCCGAGCGCGGCATCCACCGGGCGGTGGCCGACGGCACCTCGATCACCGTGGTGGAGTCGCCGCGGGCGGTGGCCTGCGCGCTGCCGGGACGCGCCCCGGCCGTCGGCTGCCGGCACCGGGTGCTGGTCTCCAGCGGCCTGGCCCGCTCGCTGGACGCCGGTGAGCTGCGCGCGGTGGTGCTGCACGAGCAGGCCCACCTGCGGCTGCACCACCCGCTGCTGCTGCGGCTGGCCCGGCTCAACGCCGCCTGCGTGCCGCTGCTGCCCGGGCCGCGCGAGCTGGAGCGGGTCAGCGGGCTGCTGGTCGAGCTGATCGCCGACGACGCCGCCGCCCGGCACTGCGGCGACCTCACCGTGGCCGGCGCGCTGACCACCATCGGCTCGCTCGAGGGCGACGCCGCGATGCTGCTGCGTGCGGAGCGGCTGCGCGCCCGCCGGCGTCCGCGGATCCGGCGCGGGACGGCCCGTCCGGTCGTCGTCGCCCCCGCCCCGGGCGCCTGAGCCCGGCAGCGGTCAACAGCTGCGCAGGTTCTCCGCGGCCCAGCGTCCGAGCTGGTCGAGCACCGGGACGAGCCGCTGGCCCGCCTCCGTCAGCCCGTAGCTCACCGACACCGGCGGGCCCGGGCTCACCTCCCGCGTCACCAGTCCCACCCCGGCGAGCTCGGTCAGCCGGTCGGACAGGACGGCGTCGCTGATCCCACCCACCGAGCGCCGCAGCACGGCGAACGAGAGCGGCTCGTCGCTCAGCGTGCTGAGGATCATCCCGTTCCAGCGCTTGCCGAGCACGCTGAACGCGAGCGTGACGGCAGCGTCACACCGCGCGTGCTCGGTCTCGGTCATGACCCCATGCTACCCGTGCTAACCTCCGTCGAGTCGCTATGATTTTCTGAGCGACTACACAAAGACGATCGGAGTGGCATGACCCTGTTCCGCCTGGATGCCAGCATCTTCCCGACCACCAGCGCCAGCCGCGCCCTCGGCGACCTCGTCGAGGCCGAGTGGAGCGCTGCCCGCCCCGGGGCCGAGGTCGTGCGCCGCGACCTCGCCGCCTCCCCGGTGCCGGCGACCGCCTGGCAGGACGCCGTCACCGGCGGTTTCGTCGCCGAGGAGGAGCGCACCCCCGGCCAGCGCGAGGCCCGCGCGCTGGCGACGACGTTCGCCGACGAGCTGGTCGGGGCCGACGCCCTGCTCTTCACGGTGCCGCTCTACAACTACGGCGTCTCCCAGCACTTCAAGACCTGGTTCGACCTGGCCTACACCGACCCGCGGATCGACCCCCAGGGGACGGCGCTGCAGGGCAAGCCGGCGACGCTGGTGACGGTGCTCGGCGGCAACTACGGCCCGGGGACGCCGAAGGACGGCTGGGACCACTCGACGGCGTGGCTGTGCCGGGTGCTCGGCGACGTCTGGGGTCTCGACCTGCGGGTGGTCGAGCGTCCGTTCACGCTGGTCGGCACCAACCCGGCTCTCGATGCCTTCACCGACGCCGCCGCCGAGCTGCGGGCGAACGCCGAGGAGCACGCCCGTCGCTGCGGGCGCGAGCTGGCCGACGCGCTGGCCGGCGCGGGGGTCCGCTGACCCGGCACCCCCCGGAGACGACACGCCCGAGGACGACGACAGCCCCTGGCCTGCTGGCCAGGGGCTGTCTGCTGCGCGCTCGGAGGGACTCGAACCCCCAACCTTCTGATCCGTAGTCAGATGCTCTATCCGTTGAGCTACGAGCGCCGGTCGAACCGAGGAGTCACTCTAGCCGCCATCGCGCGCCCGGGCCAAATCCCTCCCGCCCCCCAGCCGCAGCGGTGGTGAGCGGTGTCACAGACCAGTATCTCGGTTGGTATGAGACCAGCGGCCTCCATGGGCTACTGTCAGTCCACCTGTTCACTGGTATGGCTCTCTGGGAGGACACGCGATGACGCTGCAGCTCGAACGCCCCACCGGCACGACGACCCCACCGACCACGCACCGCAGGCTGCTGCGCTGGGTCGCGGAGGTCGCCGCCCTCACCACCCCCGACGCCGTGCACTGGTGCGACGGCTCGGAGGCCGAGTGGGACGAGCTGACCCGGCAGATGGTGCGCAGCGGCACGCTGGTCCGCCTCGACCCGCGCACCCGGCCGGGCTCCTTCGCCGCCCGCACCGATCCCGACGACGTCGCCCGCGTCGAGGACCGCACCTTCATCTGCTCCGTCGACGAGGCCGACGCCGGACCCACCAACCACTGGCGCGACCCGGCGGAGATGCGGGCGACCCTGACGGAGCGGTTCCGCGGCTCGATGCGCGGCCGGACGATGTACGTGGTGCCGTTCTGCCTCGGCCCGATGGACGCCGCCGACCCGAAGTTCGGCGTCGAGCTCACCGACTCGCCCTACGTCGCCGCGTCGATGCGGATCATGACCCGGATGGGCGCGGAACCGCTGGCCGCGATGACCGCCTCCGGCGAGGCCGACTTCGTCGAGTGCCTGCACTCCGTCGGCGCCCCGCTCGCGCCCGGGCAGAGCGACGTGCCGTGGCCCTGCAACCCCGAGAAGTTCATCGCCCACTTCCCCGAGGACCGGGCGATCTGGTCCTACGGCTCGGGCTACGGCGGCAACTCGCTGCTCGGCAAGAAGTGCTTCGCGCTGCGGATCGCCAGCGTGATGGCCCGCGACGAGGGCTGGCTGGCCGAGCACATGCTCATCCTCCGGCTGATCTCGCCCGAGGGCCGCCGCTACCACGTGGCCGCCGCCTTCCCCAGCGCCTGCGGCAAGACCAACCTGGCCATGGTCCAGCCCACCGTGCCGGGCTGGCGGGCGGAGATGATCGGCGACGACATCGCCTGGTTGCGCGTCGGCGCGGACGGCCGGCTGACCGCGGTCAACCCCGAGTACGGCCTGTTCGGCGTCGCGCCCGGCACCGGCTGGCAGACCAACCCGACCGCGATGCGCACCATCGACCGCGGCCCCACCATCTTCACCAACGTGGCCGTCACCGACCACGGCGACGTGTGGTGGGAGGGCATGACCACCCAGCCGCCCCGCCACGCCACCGACTGGCGCGGCCGCTCCTGGGCGCCGGAGGAGGGCCCGGACGGCGGGACGCCCGGGGAGCCGGCCGCACACCCCAACAGCCGCTTCTGCACCCCGATCACCAGCTGCCCGACGCTGGCCGAGGACTTCGACAGCCCCGACGGCGTCCCGATCGACGCGATCCTGTTCGGCGGACGGCGTCCCAGCACGGTGCCGCTGGTCGCCCAGGCCACCAGCTGGCAGCACGGGGTGTTCCTCGGCGCCACCTGCTCCAGCGAGACCACCGCGGCGGCCGCCGGCGAGGTCGGCGTGGTCCGCCGTGACCCGATGGCGATGCGGCCGTTCCTCGGCTACCACGTCGGGGACTACCTGCGGCACTGGCTGTCGCTGGCCGAGCGTCCCGACGTCCGGCTGCCGGCGGTCTTCTACGTCAACTGGTTCCGCCGCGACGCCGACGGCCGGTTCCTGTGGCCGGGGTTCGGGGAGAACTCGCGCGTCCTCACCTGGGTGGTCGACCGCCTCGAGGGCCGGGCCGCCGGTCAGGAGTCCCCGGTCGGCGTGCTGCCCGCCCCGGGCGAGCTGGACCTCACCGGTCTCCGCGTCGACCCGGCGCAGGTCGAGCGGGCCACCGCCTTCGACCCCGGGGAGTGGCGCCGGGAGGTCCCGCTGGTCGAGGAGTGGTTCGCCGAGATCGGTGACCGTCTGCCCGAGGCCCTGCGCGAGGAGCTGGACACCCTGCGGAGCCGTCTCGGCTGAGCCGCCGGCCTGCCGGGCCTCTCTAGGTCAACCGGTCGACCTGCTGGGTGAGCTCGGACAGGTGCTGGCTCAGGCGGTCGCCGAGGCCGAGGCGGTGCGCCTCCAGCGCGGCCTCGGCGGTGCTCCGGGCGGCGTACAGCCCGAGCACCTCCGCCTCGACCGCCGGCCGGCCGCCGTAGCCGGACCAGAAGGCCTCCTGCTGGGCCGGGCGGCGCCGGTCGACCAGGTACCAGGTCCAGTCGGCGGGCGGGTCGCCCCACCAGACCCGGTCGTTGTCGACGACGCCGACCACCTCGAGACGGTCCGGGCCGGCGACCAGGACGTTGCCCGGCCCGAGGTCGCCGTGCAGCAGCCGTGGCGGCCGCTCGTCCAGCCGGTCGGCCTCCCGGGACACCAGGTCGGCGCAGCGGTGCACGGCCACGGGAGGGAGACCGGCCCGCTCCAGGTCGAGCGCGAGCAGGGTGAACCGCCGGCCCAGCTCCTGCGACCAGGTGGCCGACCCGGGCCCGCCCGGCCGTCCGTAGGTGCTGCCGCCGACGGCGTGCACCCGCGCGAGCAGGGCCCCGAGCTGCTCCCAGAGGACGAGGGCGTCCCGGTCGCCGCTGCGGGTCAGCGCCTCCGCGGCGGGGACGCCGGGCAGCCAGGACTGCACCACCACGTCGCGGTCGACGAGCGTGTGCGACGTGTCGCTGGCGAGCAGGCGGGGCACCGGCAGCACCGGCTGCAGCAGCGGGGTGCCGGCCACCTCGTTGCGCATCAGGTGGCGTTCGGAGGCGAGCTGCTGGCTCTCGGGCGGGGCGAAGCGGACCACCACGGGTTCGTCCTCGCGGAGGTCCACGCGGAAGGTGCGGCAGTAGCTCCCGCCGGCCAGCTCGCGGACGTCGACCACCCCGACGCCGAGGACTCGGGTGACCACCCGGGTCACCGTCGCCGTGCCCACCGGTGGACGGGAGCGCTCGAGGTCGGCCACCCGCTCACCGTAGGGCACCCGTCCGAGCCGGCCGGGAACGCGACGAGGGCCCTGCCGGTCGTGCCGACAGGGCCCTCGTGGTGCGGCGGAGGCGGCGGGATTTGAACCCGCGAGAGGGTTGAAGCCCTCAACCCGCTTAGCAGGCGGGCGCCATAGACCGGACTAGGCGACGCCTCCTGGTGCCGGGCCAGACTATCGTCGCGAGGTGGACCAGGGCAAAGGCGGACGCCCGGGCCCCCGCGGCGCGCGCCCGCGCTGCACCCGCGGTGTGCTGGACTCTGCCTCCTACACTGTGCCGGTACCCGACCGACCGGAGATCCCGAGGAGCTGATCCGTGGCAGACGAGCGCGCGTCCTCGGAGCGCACCCCCGACGGCGGCAGCTTCGGCAGCAGCGCCGGCTGGACCGCACTGGGTGCCCTCGTCCCCGGGGTCGGCCTGATCAAGGCGGGGCACCGCCGCGCCGGCGGCGTCGTCCTCGGCGTCTTCGTCCTCGCCCTGCTCGCGCTGGCGGGCGTCGCGCTGTTCGCGCGCTCGGCACTGATCAGCGCCGTGGTCGACCCGACCCTCCTCGACACCGTCTCGGTGCTGCTGGTGCTGGTCGCGCTGGCCTGGGTGGCGGTCATCGTCGTCACCCACCTGGCGCTGCGGCCCCGGGGGGTCGCCGGCGCGCAGCGCGGTCTCGGCGCGGTCCTGGTGGCGGTGCTGGCCTTCGTGGTGGCCGCCCCGATGGCGGTCGCGGCCCGCTACTCCCACGACCAGGCCGCCGTGGTCGGCGCGGTGTTCAAGAGCGGCGCGGACAGCGACTCCGCCACCCGGCCCACCGTCGACCCGAACCAGCCCGACCCGTGGGCCGGTCAGCCCCGGGTCAACGTGCTGCTGCTGGGCGGGGACGGTGACGAGGGCCGCGAAGGCATCCGCACCGACACCGTGATCGTGGCCAGCATCGACACCGTCACCGGGGACACCACGCTGTTCAGCCTGCCGCGCAACACCGCGCGGATGCCCTTCCCCGCGGGCAGCGAGCTGGACGCGATCTACCCCAACGGGTTCTACGACGGCTACGACCCGGCCAACCTCGAGTACGTGCTGTTCGCCATGTACCGCAACGTGCCGGCGCTGCACCCCGGTGCGGTGGGCGAGACCGACCACGAGGGCGCGGACGTCCTCAAGCTCTCGGTCGGCGAGGCGCTCGGTCTCGACATCGACTACTACGCGCTGGTGAACCTGCAGGGCTTCAGCAAGATGATCAACGCCCTCGGCGGGATCACCGTCAACATCAACACCCACGTCGCCGTCGGCGGCAACACCGACCGCGGCATCTACCCCGACCGCTACCTCGAGCCGGGGCCGAACCAGCACCTCAACGGCGGTGACGCGCTGTGGTTCGCCCGCGGTCGCTACGGCTCGGACGACTTCGAGCGGATGGCCCGTCAGCGCTGCGTCATCGACGCGGTCATCAAGCAGGCCAACCCGCAGACGGTGCTGACCCGCTACGAGGCGATCGCCAAGGCCTCCCAGGACATCGTGCAGACCGACGTCCCGCAGGAGATGCTGCCGGCCTTCCTCGAGCTCGCGCTCCGGGTCCGCGACGGCAACACCCGCAGCGTGCTGTTCCGCAACGGCGACCAGGGCTTCTTCTCCGAGAACCCGGACTGGCCCGAGGTCCGCGAGCGGGTGCAGAAGGCGCTGGAGGAGACCGGGCAGAAGGAGGACGCCGACCCGGCGCCCTCCGGCGGGCCCACCGGCAGCCCCGACGAGCCGGCCGACGACCCGACCTCGGGCAGCCCCGGCCCGTCCGAGAGCGCCGACCCCTCCGAGACGGCCTCCCCCGACGCCTCCGGCACCCCAGCCGACGGGTCGAGCCCCGACCCCTCCGCGGAGCCGACGAAGGCCAGCGAGTCGACCGCCGACGAGTGCGCCTTCGACCCCGAGGCGGCGGCCGCCTCCCAGCCCGGGCCGACCAAGACCGGCTGAGCGCCCGACCCGCCCGGGCCCGGGCGGGTCAGATCCGGCCGTACCCGCGGTCGCGGTTGAGCAGCGTGGTCACCTCGCCGACCAGCGCGTCCACCGACCCCTGCGGGCAGACCAGGTGCACGTGGGAGCCGTCCTTGGCCACGAAGGTGATCCGGTCCCCGCTCTGGGCCAGCACCACCTTGCTGACGTCGCGCCACCGCCCGCTGCGCTCCCCGACCCGGTTGCGCACCCGGTAGCCCTCGTCGTCGAGCTCGATCTCGGCCCGGTTGCGCGATGTCGTGACCACCGCCGCCACCAGCATCGCGGCCCCCAGCGCGACCAGCACCAGACCGGGCGCGGCCAGCCAGCGGTTGCCGGTGGCCGCGGTCAGCGCGACCGACAGCACCGCGCCGGCGACCGCCAGCCCCGCCGCCACGGACAGCGCGCGGATCGGCAGCGGTGGGCGGAATCGGTGCAGGCTCACGGGCTCCCTCTCGTCGTGGTGGGCGGCGAGGGTGGGATTCGAACCCACGGAACGGTTGCCCGCTCGGACGCTTTCAAGGCGTCTGCACTAGTCCACTATGCGACCCCGCCGGACCCGGGACGTGCCCGGGAGCCACACATCCTAGTGGCGACGGCCCGGGCCCGCAGTCCCGCCGCCGGACGTCCGGCGGGAGCGGCCCTGTGGCACGCTGGCCGCATGCGTGCGGTGCGGTGCGAGGGATCCGGCGGGCCCGAGGTGCTGGTCTGGGGCGAGGCCCCCGACCCCCGGCCCGGACCGGCCGAGCTGCTGGTCGAGGTGGTCTCGGCCGGGGTGAACCGGGCCGACCTGCTGCAGCGGCAGGGCCACTACCCGCCGCCGCCCGGTGCCTCGGAGCTGCTCGGCCTGGAGTGCGCCGGCACCGTCGTCGAGGTCGGCGCCGACGTCACCGGCTGGCAGGTCGGCGACCCCTGCGTGGCGCTGCTGGCCGGCGGCGGGTACGCCGAGCGGGTCGCCGTCCCGGCCGGTCAGGTGCTGCCCCCGCCCGTCGGCACCGACCTGGTCAGCGCCGGCGGCCTGGTCGAGGTGGCGGCCACGGTGGTGTCGAACTTCGACCACGCCCGGCTCGTCGCCGGGCAGACCGTGCTGGTGCACGGCGGCGCCGGCGGGGTCGGCTCCTTCGCCCTGCAGTACGCCAAGGCGCTGGGCTGCCGGGTGCTCACCACCGCCGGCACGCCGGACAAGCGCGACTACTGCCGCCGGCTCGGCGCCGACGAGGCCTTCGACTACGCCGACGACTGGGCCGCCGCCGTCCGGGAGGCGGCCCCGGACGGGGTCGACGTGGTGCTGGACGTGATGGGGGCGAAGTACCTCGAGCCCAACGTCGGCGTGCTCGCCGCCGACGGGCACCTGCTGGTGATCGGGATGCAGGGCGGACGCCGCGGCGAGCTCGACCTCGGTGCCCTGCTGGGTCGCCGCGGCAGCGTCAGCGCCCTCGCCCTGCGCTCCCGCCCCACCGCGCAGAAGGCCGCGATCTGCGCCCGGGTGCGCGAGGAGGTGTGGCCGATGCTCAGCAGCGGGGACGTCCGGCTGGCGCACGAGACCCGCGTCAGCATGCCCGAGGCCGCCCGGGCGCACGCGCTGCTGGAGTCCGGGGAGCACCACGGCAAGATCGTGCTGGTGGTGCCGCGGTGAGTCCGGCCGCCGGGGGCGACGCGGAGGACCCCGAGCTGGACCGGCTGTTCTCCCTCGACCCGGGCGAGTTCGTCGCGGCCCGGGACGCGTTGGCCGCGGAGGCCCGCAGCAGCGGCGACCGCACCCGGGCCCAGCGGATCAAGGGGCTGCGTCGTCCGACCGTCTCTGCCTGGGTGGTCAACCTGCTGGCCCGCGAGGAGGCCGCCTCGGTCGGTGAGCTGCTCGAGCTCGGCGAGGCGCTGCGGGCGGCGCACCAGACGCTGTCGGCCGACGAGCTGCGGCCGCTGGCCGCCCAGCGCACCCAGGTGGTGGAGGCGCTCACCCGGCGGGCCGCCCGGCTGGCCGCCGACCACGGGCACCCTCCCAGCGAGGCAGTCCGGGCCGAGGTGGCCGGCAGCCTGCAGGCCGCGCTGGCCGACCCGGAGGTGGCCGAGACGGTCCGCCACGGCCGGCTGAGCAAGCCGGTCAGCTACTCCGGGTTCGGCCTCGTCGAGAGCCGGCCGGCCGCCGAGCCGACCCCGGTGGTCGACCTGTCGGCCGCCCGCGACCGCCGACGCTCCCGCAAGGAGCGGGAGGCCGAGCAGGCCCGGGCGAAGGCGCTGGCCGAGGCCCGGGAGCGGCTGGAGACGCTGCGTACCGCACTGGTCGACGCCCGCGCAGTGCACTCCGAGGCCGAGGAGCAGCACCTGGAGGCCGCCGAGGAGCTGGACCGGCGCAGCCAGGAGGTCGCCGACCTCCGCGACGAGCTCGCCGCCGCCGAGGCCGCGGAGGCGGAGGCGCAGGAGGCGGAGGGCCGCACCCGCTCGGCGCTGGCCGAGGCCGAGCAGGCGGTGGAGCGGGCCGAGGCGGAGGCCGAGGAGGCCCAGCACGCGCTGGAGGAGCTGGGCGAGGGCTGAGTCAGCGGGGCGGCGGATGCGGCGACCCCAGCGGTTCGAGGTGATACCGGACGGCACAGCGTCCACTGATACCTCGAACCGGCGGAACGAGGGGGCGGGGTCAGGACGTCCAGGCGCGCCAGAGGGCGGCGTACTCGCCGTCGCGGGCGACCAGCTCGTCGTGGCTGCCGAGCTCGACCACCCGGCCGTCGATGACCACGGCGATCCGGTCGGCGTCGTGGGCGGTGTGCAGCCGGTGCGCGATCGCCACCACGGCCCGGTTGGCCAGCAGGCCGGCCATCGAGCCCTCGACGTCGCGGGCGGTGTGCGGGTCGATCAGCGAGGTGGCCTCGTCCAGCACCAGCGTGTGCGGGTCGGCCACCACCAGGCGGGCCAGCGCCACCTGCTGGGCCTGCGCCGGGGTCAGGCTGGTGTGGCCGCTGCCGAGCATGGTGTCCAGGCCGGCGTCCAGCCGCTGCACCCAGTCCCAGGCGTCCACCGCCTGCAGCGCCCGCACCACGACCTCGTCCGGGCTGTCCTCACGGGCCAGCACGATGTTGTCGCGGACGGTGCCGACGAAGACGTGGTGCTCCTGGGTGACCAGGGCGACCTCGGTGCGCAGCAGGTCGAGCGGCAGCGTGATGAGCTCCACCCCGCCGACGGTCACCGACCCGGTGCGCGGGCCGTTGATCCCGGCCAGCAGGCGTCCCAGCGTCGACTTGCCCGACCCGCTCGGCCCGACCACCGCGAGCCGCTCCCCCGGCCGCAGGGTGAGGCTCACCCCGTGCAGCACGTCGTGGCCCTCGCGGTAGGCGAAGCGCAGGTCGCGACCGACCAGGTCGACCCCCTGCGGGCGGTCGTCGCCGGGGGTGCGGTCCTGGGGCACCTGGCGGATGCCCAGCAGCCGGGTGGTGGAGGCGATGCCGACCTGCAGCCGGTCGACGTTGGCGATCAGCCGGTCCACCGGCTCGACCAGCGCCTGCACGTAGAGGGTGGCGGTGGTGATCTCGCCCAGGCTCACCCAGCCCTGGCCGTAGCCGACCATGCCGAGCAGCAGCACCGCCACCAGCGGGGTGTTGTAGGCCAGGTCGATCCAGCCGAACATGAGGTTGCGCAGCGACATCGTGTAGCGCTCGGCCTGGGCCGACTCGGCCACGTCGTCGTCGCCGACCGCGATCCGCTGGCCGCGCAGGCCGAGCGCCTCCACGGTCCGGCTGCCCTCCACCGTCTCGGTCAGCGTGGTGTTGATCCGGGAGTAGGTGCCGCCCTCGGTGATGTAGCCGCGCGGGGCGCGCCGCAGGTAGGCCCGCACCGGGAACGACACCAGCAGCAGCGCCAGCAGCGAGGGCACCGCCAGCAGCAGGTTGTTGAGGCACAGCGCGACGATGGTCAGCACGGTGGTGGCCGCCGCGATCACCGCCTGCGGCAGCGCGTACTGCACCGAGTTGCTCATCGCCGAGACGTCCCGGGTGACCCGGGTGACCAGGTCGCCCGAGCTCGCGCTCTCGACCCGGCTCAGCGGCAGCGACAGCACCGTGCGGACGACGTTCTCCCGCGCCGAGGCCAGCACGTCCTGGCCGAGCACCGTGGAGGAGAAGCGGGCCCCGAAGGTGAGCAGCGCCTGCACCACCACGACGGCCGCCACCGCGAGCACCAGCGCGTTGATGGTGGCCAGGGTGGTCTGCCCGGCCGCGACCCGGTCGACCAGCGAGCCCAGCAGCCGCGGCACCACCAGCCCCGCCACCGCTGCGGCGATGTTGAGCGCCAGCAGCCAGGCCACCCGGGCGCGCCGGTGGCTGAGCAGCTCACCGACGAACCCGGTGACCGCGCTGGCCGGAGCCACCGGCAGACCGCGCTCGGGCGCGCGGGAGGAGTGGAAGTAGCCGTCGGCCCGCTCCGCCCGCAGCCGGTGCCGGCGCTGCCAGGCGCGCAGCCGCTCACCCACCCGGCCGTGGTGCGGCGGCACCAGCTCCGCCGGCACCCGGGGCGCGACGACGCGGTCGTCGCGCCAGGTGCGGGCCGAGTCGTCCAGCCAGGTCTCAGACACCGCTGGTCTCCATCCCCCGGGCGACGACCCGGCGGTAGCCGGGCTCGGCGAGCAGCTCGCTGTGGCTGCCCTGGCCGGCCAGCCGGCCGTCCTCCAGCCACAGCACCTCATCGGCGTGGTGCAGCCACAGCGGGGACACCGTCATCACCACGGTGCTCCGCCCGGCCCGGTAGCGGGTGACCCGCTCCGCGATCCGGGCCTCGGTGTGGGCGTCGACGGCCGACGTCGGCTCCACCAGCACCAGCACCGGGGCGTCCATCAGCAGCGCCCGGGCCAGCACCACCCGCTGCCGCTGCCCGCCGGACAGCCCGCGGCCGCGCTCGTCCAGCACGCCCTGCCAGCCGCCGGGCAGCGCCTCGTAGACGTCCTCGGCCGAGGCCACCCGCAGCGCCTCCTCGGCCTGCTCGCGGCTGGCCCGGCCGTGCGGGTCGACCGCCTGCTGCAGGGTGCCGGCGAAGACCTGGCTGCTGGTGTCGCTGACCAGGACGTGGCGGCGCAGCTCGGCCAGCGACAGCTCCGACAGGTCGACCCCGCCGAGGCTGACCCCCCAGCGGGCCGAGGCCTGCTCCTCGTCGGCGACCGCACGGGCCCGCCGCAGCTGGGCCATCTCGGCCTTGGCCGCCCGACGGGCCCCGCCCTTGAGCGAGTCGTCGACGTCCAGGCTGGGCGGGGTGCCGGTGTCGGGCAGGTAGCGCCCGAGCCGGTCGGCCAGCGCCGCCGAGTCGTCGGGGACGCCGCTGACCACGACCACCAGCCGGCCGGGGACGATCCGGACGCCGCTGCGCTCGTCGACCAGCTCGGCCGCGGCCGGCAGCGGACGCGGCCGCTCCGGCTCGTG
>NZ_QPKK01000082.1 GCF_003344635.1 Desertihabitans aurantiacus | reverse complement strand
GCCCGAGCCGGTCGGCCAGCGCCGCCGAGTCGTCGGGGACGCCGCTGACCACGACCACCAGCCGGCCGGGGACGATCCGGACGCCGCTGCGCTCGTCGACCAGCTCGGCCGCGGCCGGCAGCGGACGCGGCCGCTCCGGCTCGTGCCACGGCGGCCGCAGGCCGAGCACGGCGATGGTCTTGCGGGCCGACACCCGGCCCTGCACCCAGGCCCGGACCGCCTCGAAGAACACCTGGATCGGCAGCACCACGAACACCGCGTAGCCGAAGAAGCTGATCAGCTGACCGATGGTCAGCCGCCCGGCCAGCAGCTCACGGGCGCCGAGCCAGGTCAGCAGCACCAGGAACAGCCCCGACAGCAGGACGCCGAGCGCGTCCACCGCCGACTGCCAGCCACCGGCCCGCACCCCGGCGGCCCGGGTGCGCTGGGACTGCTCGGCGTAGTTGCGGCCGAAGGTGCGCTCACCGCCGATGCCGCGCAGGATCCGCAGCCCGGCGACGATGTCGGTGGCCATCGACGTGAGCTCGGAGATCCGGTTCCGCTCGACCGCCTGGGTGCGGTGCAGCGGGCGCAGCAGCGGTGCTGCGCAGCCCACCAGCAGCGGCCCGGCCACCAGCACCGCGATGCCCAGCGGCACCGAGGTGGTGAGCACCAGCGCGGCCACCACCACGAAGGCCACCACCCCGGCCAGCGCCCGGGCGACCATGGTCAGGGTGGCGCCGAAGGTGTCGGAGTCGCTGGCCGAGACGCTGAGCACCTCACCGGTCGGCGTCCGTCGCGGCAGCACGTGACCCATCTGCACGCTCTTGCGGGTGACCCGCAGCACGGTGCCGTACAGCGCCTGCAGCCAGGAGCCGACCTCGAAGGTGTGCCCGACGATGCCCGCGACCACGCCCAGCAGCAGCACGCCGAGCAGGCAGCCGCTCCACAGCAGCGCCTGCCCCCAGTCGCCGGTGGAGATGCCTTCGTCGACCACCCGGCCCAGGAACCACGGCCCCACCGCACCGGGCAGGAACCAGAACAGGCCGACCAGCACCATCGGCACGAAGACGCGCCACTGGTCGCCGATCATCCACAGCAGGAACCGGGTCGGGCTGCGGGTGTCGGGGACTTCGGTCGAACCGTCGGTGTAGGCGGTGACGCGCGGCGGGAAGAGGACCATGGCGAGCGTCAGCCTAGGGACAGCGGCCGACGCTTTTCACCTGGTTTGCGACGGTGGCCGGTCCGGACCGAGGTCGGTCACCTCGCGACGGGTCGAGTCCCACACCCGGGCCCCGGTCAGCAACCCCGCCGGCGCCGCCCCGAGCAGCTCCAGCGCCCGCCCGACCTGCGCGCCGTCGAGCCGGCGCGCCAGGGTGAGGTGCGGCACCCAGGCGCCCACCTCGCCGTGCTCGACGGCCGGCGGTCCCACCCGTCCGACCAGGTCGCGGTGCAGCGCCAGCAGGGCGGCGTCCACGGTGCAGGTGCGCACCAGCACGAACGGGCCGGTGCCGAAGACGGCCAGCGGCCCGGGTCGCAGCGGCAGCGGCAGCCGGTCCAGCACCGGGGCCAGCAGCACGGGCAGCGCGGCCGGGTCGGGAGCCGCCTCGTCGGGGTGGGTGCTGACCGACAGGTGCGGGCGGTGGTGCACCGAGCGGTGCCGCGACAGGTTCGGCAGGCCGGCCTCCTCCAGCCTTGCCCAGTCGGCCCGCAGACCGTCCGCGACGACGTCGTCGGGCAGCAGCTCCAGGTACAGCACCGGGCCAGTATCGCCGCGCCGCGCGCCGGGAGCCGGTGACCCCGCGCCCGGCTCCCCCGCGCTCGGCCGGCGTCCCTAGACTCGGCTCCATGACCGAGCAGCCGGATGGCAACCAGGGACGGCCCCCGATCTACGCCGGGCAGACCGAGGACGGGCGCACCGTGGTGGTGACCCCGAACGGGATGGCCGTCGAGGGCCCGCAGCAGGACGCCGGGCGCGGCGAGGACGTGGTCGACTCCGAGGTGGTGGACGACGACGGCGCCGAGGGCGACTCGGTGACCGACATGGTCGAGCAGCCGGCCAAGGTGATGCGGATCGGCACCATGATCCGCACCCTGCTCGAGGAGGTGAAGTCGGCCCCGCTGGACGACCCCAGCCGCACCCGGCTGCGCGACATCCACGCCGGCGCCGTCACCGAGCTGAAGTCGGGGCTGTCGGACGAGCTGGCCGAGGAGCTGGAGCGGCTGGCCGAGCCGTTCACCGGCGACGCGGTGCCCTCGGACGCCGAGCTGCGGATCGCCCAGGCCCAGCTGGTCGGCTGGCTGGAAGGGCTGTTCCAGGGCATCCAGACCGCGCTGTTCGCCCAGCAGATGGCGGCCCGGGCGCAGCTGGAGCAGATGCGCCGCGCGCTGCCCGGCGCCGAGGCGGCCGCCCGCCAGCAACCGCCGCAGCGCGGTAGCGGCATGTACCTCTGAGCGGCGTCCCGCCGCCTCCCCGCCCGCACGGGTGTCCGGCTGTGCCCGTGCGGGCTGAGTACCCCTACTCAGCGGTCTGGGTGCTGGCACCCAAACCGCAACAGGTGCCTCCTCCCACGTCCAGCGGCTTCCGCCCCGCCGCGGCCCTGCCACGATGAATCCCGGCCATCCGGAGGGAACCGAGCGCCGATCCCGTCGCGTCACACCCCTCGGAAATGCCCACGACGATCATCCTGGGGGGACCAAGAATGACCGACCGCGCTGCCGACCGTCCGAGCTGCATCGAGTTCGCCGACCTCTACCAGCACCCGGTGCTGGACGAGGGGCTGCCTGCCGGCGCGAGCGGGGACGACCGGCGCCAGGCCGCGATGATGGTGCGCAAGGCCGAGAACGTGTGCCAGAGCTGCCCGCTGCTGACCAGCTGCCTCTACGACGCCGTGGTCAAGCACGACGTCTCCGGCTACGTCGCCCAGACCACCCCGCGTCAGCGCGCCGAGATCCGCCGCCGGCTCGGCGTCACCGTCACCCCGGAGGACCTCGACACCCTGGCCGGGGTGACCGCGGGAGGACGCCAGGTCGACCACGACGAGGTGGTGCGGCTGCGGCGCGCCAACCCCGACGAGAGCCTGGAGACCCTGGCGCACCGCCTCGGCTGCTCGCTGTCCACCGTCAAGCGCCACCTCCGCCGCGCTCGCGCCGCCGCCTCCGCCGCGCCCGCACCGGCCCCGCGCGTCCCCACCCCCGACGAGGTGGTGGCCGTGGCCCGTGAGGTCGTCAGCGGGCAGCGTCCCCGCGTCGCCGCCTGAGCCGGCGGCCGGTCCGGGTCAGAACCAGCGGGCCAGCTCGGCGACCGTGCCGCCGGCGGTGAAGTCGTCGGTGACGTGGTCGGCCACCGCCTGCACCTCCGCCGGGGCCTCGCCGAGGGCGACGCCGCGACCGGCCCAGGTGAGCATCTCGATGTCGTTGCGCCCGTCGCCCAGGGCCAGCACCTGCGAGGCCGCGACACCCAGCTGCTCGCACACCTCGGCCAGCGCCGCGGCCTTGTTGACGCCCTCCGGCGCGATGTCCAGCCAGGCGCTGTAGCCGATGTAGTAGGCCACCCCGTGCAGACCCAGCGACTCGGCCAGCGCCACGAAGTCCTCGTCGGTCGACTGCGGGTCGCGGATCACCACCCGGGTGGCCGGACGGGCCGACAGCTCGTCCACGCTCTCCACCACCAGCTCTCCGGACAGGTCGCCCTCGGGGAAGTCGCTGCTCATCCGGTAGCCCACCCCGACCTCCTCGACCGCGATCAGCGCGTGCGGGGCGTGCCGGACCACCTGCTCGATCACCGGCCGGGGGTCGAAGGTCACCTGGCGGACCACCTCGGTGGGGCGGTGCCGCAGGGTGACCGCGCCGTTGGAGCAGACCGCCCAGCCGTCGGGCAGCTCCAGCGCCTCGTAGACCGGGCGGGTGGCGTGCCAGCCGCGCCCGGTGGCCAGCACCACCGGCACCCCGGACGCGACCACCGTCGCCACCGCCGCCCGGACGTCGCCGGGCAGCGTCCCGTCGCGGTGCAGCAGGGTGCCGTCGATGTCGAGGGCCACCAGGCCGGGACGCCAGCCGTCGGTCACCGGCTCACCGGGGTCAGCGCCTCGCGGCCGCCGAGGTAGGGCCGCAGTGCCTCGGGCACCCGCACGCTGCCGTCGGCCTGCTGGTGGTTCTCCAGCAGCGCGATGATCGTCCGCGGCACCGCGCACAGCGTCCCGTTGAGGGTGGCCACCGGCGCCGTCCCGCCCTCGAACCGGGCCCGGGTGTTCAGCCGGCGGGCCTGGAAGTCGGTGCAGTTGGAGGTCGAGGTGATCTCGCGGTAGCGCTGCTGGCTGGGGAACCAGGCGTAGCAGTCGTACTTGCGGGCCGCGCTCAGCCCGAGGTCGCCGGCGGCCAGCTCCAGCACCTGGTAGGGCAGCTCGAGGGCCTCGATGAACTCCTTCTCGAAGCCCAGCAGCGCCCGGTGCTGGGCGTCGGCGTCGGCCGGGTCGCAGTAGACGAACATCTCGACCTTGTCGAACCAGTGCACCCGGAAGATGCCGCGGGTGTCCTTGCCGTAGGAGCCGGCCTCGCGCCGGAACGACGGGCTGTAGCCGACGTAGCGCAGCGGCAGGCTGGCGGCGTCGAGGATCTCCTCGCTGTGGTAGGCCGCCAGCGGCACCTCCGCGGTGCCGACCAGGTAGAGGTCGTCGGCCTCCAGCCGGTACACGTCGGCGGCGGCCTGGCCGAGGAAGCCGGTGCCCTCCATCGCCGACGGCTTGACCAGCGCCGGCGGCAGCACCGGGGTGAAACCCCACTCCAGCGCCTTCGCCATGGCCAGGTTGATCAGCGCCAGCTCGAGCAGCGCGCCCTGGCCGGTGAGGAAGTAGAACCGCGAGCCCGACACCTTCGCCCCGCGCTCGACGTCGATGGCGCCGAGGCTCTCGCCGAGCTCGAGGTGGTCGCGCACCTCGATGCCCTCCGCGGCCAGGTCGCGGGGGGTGCCGTGGGTCTCCAGCACCACGTAGTCGTCCTCACCGCCGGCCGGGACGTCCTCGGGCACCAGGTTGGGCACCCGGCGGAACAGCTCGTCGAAGCGGCGTCCGGCGGCGTCGGCCTCCGCCTGCAGCTCCTTGACCCGGGTCGCGAGCTCCTTGGTGCGGGCGAGCAGGGCGGCCTTCTCCTCCCCCGTCGCCCGCGCCACCTGCTTGCCCAGACCCTTCTGCTCGGCCCGGTCGGCCTCGAACTGGGCGATGGTGCTGCGGCGCTGCTCGTCCGCGGCCACCAGCTCGTCCACCAGCGCCTCGGACTCCCCGCGGGCACGCAGGGTCGCTCGGATCCGGTCGGGGTCGGTGCGCAGCAGCTTCGGGTCGATCACGCCGGCCAGCCTAGTGAACCGGGTGGGCATCGGTTCAGCCCTTTACCCTTCACCCGTGACCGCGCGCCGCCGACTGCCCTCGACCTTCGCCTGGGCGGTGTCGGTCGCGGCCGTCCTCGGGTTCGCGCTGCTCACCCTGGTGGTGGCGCAGGGCTGGCTGGACGGCCTGGACCGGGCGACCACGGCCGTCCCGCTGGTGCCCGGGTCGGCGGCGGAGGAGATCTTCGCCGCGATCGCGCTGGTGACCACCCCGGTGGTCTGCTACTCGGTGGTGCTCGGCTACGCGCTGTGGTGCCTGCGGCGCCGGCTGCGGAACCTGGCGATGGCGATGTTCCTGTCCATCCCGGTGGCCTGGGGCGGCGGGTACGCATGGAAGGCGCTGCTGGCCCGGGAGCGGCCGGAGTCGCCGCACGAGCTGATCACCGCGCTCGGGCACAGCTACCCCTCCCAGCACGCCGCGGCGATCACCGTGCTGGTGGTGACGGTGACGGCCACCCTGATCCACACCCGGCAGCCGCGGACGGTGATGCTGGGCTGGCGGGTCGCCGGGCTCGCGCTGGTGGCGGTGGTGCTCCTGGACCGCTGGATCATGTCGGCGCACTGGCTCAGCGACCTGCTCGGCGGGGTGCTCTGGGGCGCCTCGGTGGTGGCCTCGGCGATGCTGGCCTGCGGCGTCCGGATGGTGCCGCCGGAGCTGGAGCAGCTGCTGGCGGCCCGTCCCGACCCGGAGCGGGAGCGGCGCACCTGCGCGGTGGTCTACAACCCGGCCCGGGTGACCGACTGGCCCGGGTTCCGCCGCCGGGTGGAGTACGAGCTGGACGCGCGCGGCTACCGCCCGCTCTGGCTGGAGACCACCGCCGCCGACCCCGGCCGGGCGATGACCCTGCGGGCGGTCCGGGAGCGGGTCGACCTGGTGCTGGGCGCGGGCGGTGACGGCACCATCCGGATCATCTGCGACGGGCTGGCCGGCACCGGCATCCCGTTCGGGCTGATCCCGGCCGGTACCGGGAACCTCCTGGCCAAGAACCTCGGCATCCCGCTGGACGAGTCCACCGCGCTGCTGATGGCCCTGGACGGCGTCGACACCCCGGTCGACCTGGTCCGGCTGGCGGTGGACGGCGAGCTGCCCGGGGAGCACTTCAGCGTGATGGCCGGGCTGGGGGTGGACGCGGTGATCATGGCCGCCACCAACCCCGACCTCAAGCGGGCGGTGGGCTCGGCCGCCTACTTCGTCGCCGCCGCCCGCCACGCCTCCTACCCGCCGGTGAACGCCCGGATCCGCGTCGACGACGGGCCGGAGCTGCGGCGCCGCGCCAGCGTGATCGTCATCGGCAACGTCGGTTTCCTGCAGGGCGGCATCCCGCTGATCCCCGACGCCCGGGCCAACGACGGGCTGCTCGACCTGATGGTGGCCTCGCCCCGCTCGGCCCGCGACTGGGCCCGCATCGTCACCCGGGTGCTGACCCGGCGCGAGCACGGGGACGCCGCCCTGGACCGGATCACGGGTCGGCGGGTCTCGATCCGGATCGACCGCACCGACCCCTACCAGATGGACGGCGACACCGTCGGCACCTGCAGCCAGCTGGTGGCCGAGGTCGTCCCCGGCGCACTCACCCTGCGGCTGCCGGCCGGGCACCGCCACGGGCTGGTGGCCCCGGCCGCGGCGGAGACGCCCGCACGCCTTCCGGAGACGCCCGCCCACCACTAGCGTGGTCGCCGTCGACGAGCGAGGAGACCGAGGTGCAGCGGACCTACCCCCACGGGGTGACCAGCTGGATCGACACCGAGCAGCCCGACCCGGACGCCGCCGCGGAGTTCTACGCCGCCCTCCTCGGCTGGGCGACCACCGAGGCGATGCCGCCGGGGGTGCCGGGCACCTACCGGATCGCCACCCTGGACGGGCAGGACGTCGCCGGGCTGACCAGCGCCGAGGGTCCGACGGCGCGGTGGCGCACCTACGTCGCCGTCGACGACCTGGACCGCACGGCCGAGGTGTTCAGGGCCGCCGGCGGCACGTTGGAGGTGTTCGAGGCCCAGCCGCCCGGGCGCGCTGCGGTCGGCACCGACCCCACCGGGGCGGAGATCCGCCTGTGGCAGGCCGGCCACCGGCTCGGCGCCCAGCTGGCCAACGTCCCCGGCGCCTGGAACTTCAGCGACCTGCACACCCCCGACCCGGCCGCGGCCACCGACTTCTACCGCCGGGTGTTCGGCTGGGAGGTCGACGCGGGAGGCGACGGCCCCTCGACGGTACGGGTGCCCGGCTACGGCCGGCACCTCGCCGACACCGTCGACCCGGGGATCGTCGAGCGGCAGGCCGCCGCGCCGGAGGGCTTCGCCGACGTCATCGGCGCGGTCGTGCCCGACGAGGCCGCCTGGTGGGAGGTCACCTTCACCGTGGCCGACCGCGACGAGGCGGCTGAGCGGGCCGTGCGCCTGGGCGCGGCGGTGCTCTCGACCACGGACACGGGGTGGACCCGCCAGGCCGTCGTGCGGGACCCGCAGGGCGCCCGGTTCGTGCTCAGCCAGTTCACCCCGCCCGAGGGCTGGTGACCCGGCCGCGGTCTCAGGAGCGGTCGGGGCGACGCAGCCCGGCCAACCAGGCGGCGGCCTCGGTGTAGTCGGCGTCGCTCTGACCCTCCGCCACGGTCGGGCTGGCGCCGTCGGCGCGCGGGTAGGAGCCGAGGAAGACGACCTCGGAGCACACCCGGTGCAGACCCATCACGGCCTCGGCCAGCCGGGCGTCGTCCAGGTGACCCTCGGCGTCGATGGAGAAGCAGTAGTGCCCGAGCGTGGTGCGGGTGGGCCGGGACTCGATCCGGCACAGGTTCACCCCGCGGCCGGCGAACTGCTCGAGGATCTCCAGCAGCGCCCCGGAGCGGTCGATCCGCAGGAAGGCCACCAGGGTGGTCTTGTCGGCCCCGGTGCGCGGCGGCAGCGGCCCGGGACGGGCGACCAGGACGAAGCGGGTCTCGGCGCTGGCGTTGTCGGCGATCGAGGTGGCCGCGGCCACCAGCCCCTGCGCCGCACCGGCCACCGGGGCGCAGATCGCGGCGTCGAAGCCGGACGCCGGGTCGGCCACCACCACCGCGGCGGCGGCCGTCGAGCCGCCCTCGGTGACGACGGCGTCGGGCAGGTGGGCGTCGAGCCACTCCCGGCACTGGGCGATCGCGTGCGGGTGGCTGACCACCGAACGCACCTGCGAGAGCTCGGTCCCGGGGCGCACGTACAGGTCGAACTGGACCGGGATCACCACCTCGCGGGTGATCTGCAACGGGTCACCGTGGGTCAGGGCGTCCAGCGTCGCGCTGACCCCGCCCTCGACGGAGTTCTCGATCGGCACGAGCACCGCCGACACCTCGCCGCTGCGCACGGCGTGCAGGGCCGCCGGCACCGACGGGTAGGGGACGGCCTCGCCGGGCAGGTCGCCGAGGGTGAGCAGGGCCTGGTGGGTGAAGGTGCCGGCGGGGCCGAGGTAGCCGTGGGTGGCGGACGTCACTGCGGCAGGCTAGCCCGTCGCTCAGCGCAGGGTGATGCTGTCCCAGTAGGCCTCGAAGGCCGCGGTCAGCTCCGGGTCCGCCCGGTCGGGGAAGGTGCTGAGCAGCACCACCTGCCGGCCGTCGGAGAGCTCGACCACCCCGACCCGGACCAGGTCGGTATCGGCGTCCAGCTCGGTCGAGTCGATCGCCACCTCCACCTGCCACTGCACGGCGCGGTCGGCCGGCAGGTCGCCCAGCGGCCCCGTGATCGGTGTCCCGGGCGTGTAGAGGTCGGTGTCGCTGAACAGCTGGTCGAGCACCCACGCACCGGCGGCCGCGGCCGTCGCGTCGGGGTCGTCCTGCTCCAGGGTGGGGCCGGCGTAGCCCACCAGGGCGTGCACGAAGAACCCGGTGCCGTCGATCTCGGTCTCGCTCAGCGCGGCCGGATCGGCCAGCTCGAGCAGGGTCTCGCGCGGGGCGACGGCGGGGTCTGCGGGCAGCTGCGCCTCCAGCTCGCCCAGCAGCACCACCCGGCGCGAGGCGGCGTCCAGCTCGAGGTCGGGGGCCTGCACCGCCGGGGTGCCGAAGGCGGTCGGGGCGGTCGTCGCCCCGGGGACGGGTTCGGCGGCCCGGCGGACCGCCCCCATCACCCCGACGGCGACCAGCAGGCCGACCAGCACGACCACCGCGACGAGCACGGTGCGGGCGGTGTGGCGCTGCTGGCGGTCGTCGGCCGGCACCACGGTGGCCACCGTGCGCGCGTCCCCGCCGTGCGGGGGCGGTGGCGACTGGTCGGTCTCGGCGCGCCACGCCGTCCAGCCCAGGCCGTTCCACCAGCGGTAGGTCGAGGAGTCGGCCGGGTCGCGGTACCAGCCCGGTGCGGTCGCCATCAGGGACGCTCCGTCGCCGAGGAGGCAGAGGAGGCCGAGGAGGCCGAGGAGGCCGAGGAGGCAGAGGTCGGCGTGGCCGGGGTGACCAGCAGCGACTCCCGGGGCGGGCGGACCGGCACCCCGAGCTTCTTCAGCTCCCGCCTCGGCAGCAGCCACATCCGCCGCCACCAGAGCACGATCATCACCAGCACGCCCCACTGCACGACCGGGGAGGCGGTGTCGCGCATCCGGGCGGCGAGGAAGTCCAGGGCGGGGCCCATCTCCACCGCACGGCCCGGGACGAAGGCCATCGACAGCAGCGCACCGCGCCACAGGAACAGCCGGTCCAGCTGCGTGGCCCCGATCACCGCCAGCGGCACCCAGGCGATGAGGTCGTACCAGCTGAGGGTGTAGATGGAGGTGACGAGCCAGCCCACCGAGAGCACCAGGGCCGTCCGCAGAGCCACCGTGATCGGGTCCGCCATCGGGTCGGTGCCCGGACGCAGCCCGGGGGCGGCCCGCCAGGGCAGCACGCGGGAGAGCATCCAGGCCACCACCACGAGCATGACGAGGGCGACCACGTTGAGCAGGGCGGTGGAGCGCGGCGGCGGGATGTGCAGCACCTGGGTGAGCAGGCCGTACACCGGGGAGGCCCACCCGCCGGCCGAGACGTAGGTGGTGTTGCGCAGCACCTGCAGCAGGGCGGTCGGCTGCCACACCCCGTAGGCCAGCCCGATCGGCACCAGGGCACCCAGGCAGAGCAGCAGCGCCTTCCTCGGCTCGCGGCGGTAGGCCCACAGCATCGCCAGCCCGTACAGACCGATGGAGAGCTTGGCGCAGCCCGCCAGCCCGATCCCGATGCCGGCGCCGAAGGGCGACTTGCGCATCAGCATCAGCCCGAACACCGCGAACATCACCGACTGCGCCTCGTTGTGGCCCGAAGCCACCACCGCCCAGATCAGCAGCGGGTTGCAGATGCTCAGCAGCGCGGCGCGGGACTGCAGCTTGGGGTCGCCGTGGGCCAGCCAGACCACGCCGGCGCAGGTGAGCAGGAAGGGCACCAGGCAGAAGACCTGCAGCCAGAACACGACGTCGTGCATGTTCTCCCCGCCGAGGACGTTGGAGAACCACTGGGTCCAGGAGGTGATGGGCCCGTAGACGCTGGGGGTGTCGCGCCACGGCTCCTCGGTGAGCGCGAGCACCGGGTCGTACTGGCTGCGGAAGATCTCGGCGGGGGTGATGTCGTAGGGGTTGCGGCCCAGCACCTGCAGCCGTCCGTAGCCGGCGTACATGAGGATGTCGGCCGAGGTCAGCGGCGGCACCATGATGGTGGCGGTGCTCATCACCGCGCCGAGGCCGAACAGCCGGCGGTGGTGCGGACGCCAGCCGTCGGCCATCGCCCGCAGGCAGACCCACACCCCCAGCGCGCCGACCGCGATCCCGAGCAGCACCGCCACCGAGACGGCGAGCTCGTCCGGCTCGGGCAGCCACTTGGTCGGCAGGTAGTACGGCGGCAGCAGCGAGGTCCGGTCGCCGAGGGTGAGGGTGACGATCGAGGGGCCGAGGAAGCCGATCACCAGGGTGGTGGCGACGCTCGCCAGGATCATCCCCAGCCCGACCCGGTGGTCACGGTGCCAGACCGTGGCGGCGGGGGCCCCGGGGTGCCTCCCGTCGGAACGGGTGAGGAGGTTCGGCAGGCGCACCTCGGCCTCCTCCTGGGTGTGGGCGGACATGGCAGAGCGACCGTCACACGGTCGCCGGTGCGCCAAGGGTAGTCCGACCGGGGCTCCCGCGGAGGGCACTTCCACACCGCCCTCAACCCGTCGAAGCGTCGTCCTGAGCCTGTCGGAGGGAGCGGGCACCCCGGCACCGCTCTGGCCTCAGACCAGACCCTGCTCCCAGGCGCGCCGCACCGCGGAGGCCCGGTCGGCGACCTCGAGCTTGGTGTAGACGTGCAGCAGGTGGGTCTTCACGGTGGCCTCGCCGATGCCCAGCCGGGTGGCGATGGCGCGGTTGGTCAGCCCGTCGGCCACCAGCCGCAGCACCCCGGCCTCCCGCTCGCTGAGGACGGGGTCGCCGCCGCGCCGGGTCAGCGCCGCCAGGGCGGCCGGCACCAGCACCGGACGGCCGTCGGCCAGGTCGCGTACCGCCCGGACCAGGTCGGCGCTGCGGACGTCCTTGAGCAGGTAGCCGTCGGCGCCGGCCTGCAGCGCGCCGCGGATGTCGCGGTCGGTGTCGTAGGTGGTCAGCACCAGCACCCGGGGACGCCGGCGGTCGCGCTCGCGGAGCCGCCGGATCGCCTCGACCCCGCTGCCGTCGGCCATCCGCAGGTCCATCAGCACGACGTCGGGGTCGCACCGCCCGACCAGCTCGACCGCCTCATGGCCGCCGGCGGCCTCCCCCACCACCTCGATGCCGTCCGCGGCGCCGAGCACGCCGATCAGCCCGTCCCGGACGACCGGGTGGTCGTCGACCACCAGCACCCGCACCACCGCCCCGTCCCCGGCGGTCAACGGGGCACCCGCGCGGTGATCGTGCAGCCGGCGTCCTCGGCGCTGCTGACGTCGAGCCGTCCGCCGACGGCGGTCAGCCGCTCCCGCATGCCGGTCAGCCCGTGCCCGGCCCCCACCCGCTGGGGGTCGAACCCGACGCCGTCGTCGGCGATCTGCAGCAGCTCCTCGGTCGGGGTCGCCCACCACCGCAGCCGGACCCGTCCGGCGCGGGCGTGCCGGGCCACGTTCGACAGCCCCTCCTGGGCCACCCGCAGCAGCACCGCCGGGTGGGCGGACTCCTCGGGCGCCTCGTCGGCGTCCAGCTCGGTCACGATGCCGTGGGTGCGGGCCCACTGCGGCACCACCGCCCCCAGCGCCTCGGCCAGCCCGCCCTCGCCGAGCTGCTGCGGCGCCAGCGCCTGCACCGCCCGCCGGGCCTCCAGCAGGCACTCCCGGGCGCTGCGCTCGGCCTGCTCCACCCGGTGCCGGACGTCGGCGTCCAGCGGGCCGGGCAGCGCCTCGAGCTGACGGATCACCGCCACCAGCCCCTGGGCGACGGTGTCGTGGATCTCCCGCGAGAGCCGGGCCCGTTCCTCGCTGACGCCGGTGGCGCGGGCCTGCTCGACCAACCGGGCCTGCAGCGAGACGTTCTCCTCGTAAGCCGCGGCCAGCGCGGCAGCGGCCCGCTCCCGGGCGTGCAGCTGCCGCTCGCGCTCCTGGCTGAAGTGCATCAGCGCCAGCGCGGCCGCCAGGTTGACCAGGGCGAGCACGGCGAAGAGCACCGGGACGCCCAGCACCCCGCGGAAGCCGCCGGTCTGGCCGAAGGCGGCCAGCACGGCCGTCACCACGACCACCACCGGCACCTGCCGACCCCGGAAGAGCCGCTCGGCCTCGTAGTAGCCGACGAAGGCGTAGATGCACAGGAACGGGTTCCACCACAGCCCGACCGCCAGCACCACGGTGTGCACCACGAACCCGACCACCAGTGCCGGCGATCCGGGCCGCAGCCGGTCCTGCAGCAGCCCGATCAGCGCCCAGGTGGCGAGCAGCAGCAGCGTGGACGGCGTCGAGGCGAGCATCGCCTCGCGCATGACCAGCTCGCCCGTGGTCACCCAGCCGGCCGCCGCCGACAGCCCCAGCAGCAGCACCGGCAGCAGCACCCCGGGCAGCTGCCGGACGCCCGGGCGGGCGGATCCCCCGGGTGGCTCGGTCGCGGTCGGGGCGGGAGGGTGGTCGGAGGATGCCGGGCCGGTGTCCACCGACCCGGAGGCGTCCCGGGTCGCCACCGGCGGGGAGGTGGCGGTCATGACGCCATTCTGGTCCGACCCCGGCCGCCGGGCCAGGGTCCTCCCCTCCACCGATCGGTGGATCCGGGCGCCACCGATCGACCGAGGCGCCGGCTCCGGAGCCGCCCTAGCGTCGTCGTCATGACCGCCACCACGCACAGCACCACCTCGACGACACCGCGGCTGCACGGCCTGGACGCCCTGCGGGCGGGAGCGCTGCTCCTGGGCATCGTGCTGCACACGCTGATGCCCTTCATGCCCGGGATCGGCTGGCTGGTCGTCGACTCCCGGACCTCGGTGGTCGCCGGCATCCCGGTGATGGTCATCCACCTGTTCCGGATGCACCTGTTCATGATGCTGGCCGGCTACTTCGGCCGGATGGTGCTGCACCGTCGCGGGTCGGCGTCCTACCTGCGGGACCGGACGCTGCGCATCCTGCTGCCGCTGGTGGCGTTCTGGGCCCCCGCCGTGCTGGGGCTGGGGCTGACGGCCGCGGCGGTGGCGGAGTGGCGCGGGACCCCGGCGCCGGCCCCGCCGCCCGC
>NZ_QPKK01000081.1 GCF_003344635.1 Desertihabitans aurantiacus | reverse complement strand
CCGGCGCCGACACCCGGCAGGCCCGCGGCGCCCCGACCGGGGTGCGCAGCTCCGGCGCACCAGCCCCGGTCGGTCGGACCCGGCTCTGCGGACGCACCCGCCGCCGGCGGACCGGCGGGGCGACCCGCAGCGCGGACTCCGCCAGCGAACCAGCGGTCACGATGGTGGTGCTCATGCTGCCTCCTCGGTGCGTCGAACCCATGTTCGATACCCCTTGTCTACTCGATTCGAACGTGTGTGCCAACTACCTCGACCGGCGTGTTCGAACGCGTGTTCGGGGTTCCGCCGGTCGGCGCCCGTCGGCCGACGTCGAGGACTCCACCAGGAGGCACTGACAGTTTTCGCGCGACGCCGTCCGGGGTCGCGGCTCGCGACCCTCCCGGGCACCGTCGGGGGCGCCCGCAACGGCGCGACGCGCCGAGGTCGAACAGGTGTTTGATTGGTGCCCGCCGGAGCCGTAGCGTCTGCCCCATGGTCCGCAGCACCGATGAGCCGCCCGTCCCCAGCACCCGCCCCTCCGGACGTCGACGCGGACGTCCCAGCGCCGAGATGGTGGCCGCCCAGCTGGCCGAGTCCGGGGCCACCGTCACCTCCCTGCCCGACGGCCCGGAGGACGCCCACGGTCTCACCCCCCGCCAGCGCCGGATCCTCGAGGTGATCAAGGAGTCGGTGGAGCGCCGCGGCTACCCGCCGAGCATCCGGGAGGTGTGCGACGCGGTCGGTCTGGCCAGCTCGTCCAGCGGCAGCCACCAGCTCAAGGTGCTCGAGGCCAAGGGCTACCTGCGGCGCGACCCGAACCGTCCCCGCGCCATGGAGGTGCTGCTGCCCGGTGCGCCGTCGGTGGGCACCGCACCCGACGAGGCGCCCGTGCTGGCCAACGCCGGGGACGAGACCGGGGTGTCGGACGCCTTCCCCACCGCCGTGCCGGTGCCGGTGGTCGGGCGGATCGCCGCCGGTGGTCCGATCCTGGCCGAGGAGGTCGTGGAGGACGTCTTCCCGCTGCCCAAGCAGCTGGTCGGCGACGGCACGCTCTTCATGCTCGAGGTGCGCGGTGACTCGATGGTCGACGCCGCCATCTGCGACGGCGACTGGGTGGTCGTCCGCCAGCAGCCGGACGCCCAGAACGGTGACATCGTGGCCGCCCTGATCGGCGAGGAGGCCACCGTCAAGACCTTCAAGCGCACGCCGGGCCAGGTGTGGCTGCTGCCGCACAACCCGGCCTACGAGCCGATCGACGGCAACGAGGCGACCGTCCTCGGCAAGGTCGTCACGGTGCTGCGCCGGGTCTGAACCACCCGGGCTGGCCCGGCGAGCGGCTAGCGTCGCCCCGTGCCGAGCCCCGACCAGCTGTCCGCCGACCCGTCCGCCCCGGTACCGCGCTCGCGCTGGGCACGGGTGCTCCGGGTGGTGCTCGTCGTGCTGGCCGCCCTGCTCGCCCTGCCGGTGCTGGCCTACGTGGGCAACGGGGTGGTCGGCTCCATCCGGCAGGCCCGGCTGGCCCGAGAGGTCGCCGCCGAGGTGCGCGACAACCGAGCGGTCGCCGAGCCGGAGGTGAGGGCGCTGCGCGACCGCCAGCGGACGGCGGTGGCGGCCGCAGGCGGGCCACCGCCGCGGCACAGCCACCTCGCGCTGGAGTGCCAGCTCGGCACCCGCGACGCGGGCTGGATCGTGCAGGAGCACACCCAGACCTGCTCGGTGCGCAGCATCGACCTCCACCCGGTCGCCGACCGGGCCGCGGCCGAGGCCCTGGTCGCGCGGCTGCCCGCCACCGACTTCGGCGAGGCCACCTCCGCACCGCTGCCCGACGGCTGCTCCCCGCTGCGGAAGCGCTCCGAGGCCGACCTGCCGGCGGTCGAGACGCTGTGGGTCCCGGCAACGGCGGTCGCCGACGACCGGTGCTACCAGCTGCGCACCGACGGCGCCGACGGCACGGGCGGGGAGACCATCGCGCTGGAGGACCTGGAACCGGGCCAGGACTGGGTGGCGGTGGTCACCACCCGCACGGTGCTCCCCGAGCGCGGGATCGGCTGCAGCCCGTGGTCGGTGCTGTTCTGCACCGCACCCTGGGACGAGCCGGTGCGGGACTGACCCGGGGAGCGACCGGTCAGGCCTGCTCGGCCCGGGCCTCCTGCAGCCGCCGCAGCGCCTGCACGGCCACCTCGCGGTCGGTGGTCGACCACATCGGCGGCATCGAGGAGCGCAGGAAGCTGCCGTAGCGCGCGGTGACCAGCCGCGGGTCGAGGACGGCGACCACCCCCCGGTCGCTGGCCCGGCGGATCAGCCGTCCCGCCCCCTGGGCCATCAGCAGCGCGGCGTGGGTGGCGGCGACCTGCATGAAGCCGTTGCCGCCCCGCTCGGTGACCGCCTGCTGGCGGGCCTGCATCAGCGGGTCGTCCGGGCGCGGGAACGGCAGCTTGTCGATGATCACCAGCTCACACGTGTCGCCGGGCACGTCGATCCCCTGCCACAGCGAGACGGTGCCGAACAGGCTGGTGGCCGGCTCCTCGACGAAGCGGCGGGTCAGCTCGGGCAGGTTCGCCTCGCCCTGGCACAGCACGGTGTGGTCCTTGAGCTGGCGGCGGACGTGGTCGGCGGCCACCTCGGCCGAGCGCTGCGAGGCGAACAGCCCGAGCGTGCGCCCGCCGGCTGCCCAGACCAGCTCGGCCACCTCGGCCAGCGTCTCCTCGCTGATCCCGTCCCGCCGCGGCGGCGGCAGGTGACGGGCCAGGTAGAGGATGCCCTGACGCCGGTAGTCGAAGGGCGAGCCGACGTCGATCCCCCGCCAGCTCAGCGTCTCCTCGGTCTGCTCGCCGGGGTCGGGGTCGTCGGTGCGCTCCCCCGGCCACAGCCCGACCGAGCCGGCGGTGGCGTCGAAGCTGCCCCCGAGCTGCAGGGTGGCCGAGGTGAGCACCGTGGGGTGCTGGCTGAGCACGTGGCTGCGCATCAGCCCGGCGACGCTGAGCGGTGCCACCCGCAGCTCGCGGCCGGCACGCTCGCGGTCGACCACCCACACCACGTCGGCCTCGGCCAGCGCCGCCATCCGCTCGGCGAGGTCGAACACCTCCTGGGCGACCGCGGCGGCCTGCCGCTTCTCCGGCTCGTCGGTGGCCTGCGAGGCGCCCTGGCCACCCTTGCCCAGCACCGAGACCACCCGGCGGGCGACGTCGCGGATCCGGCGGCAGGCGTCGACGCAGCCGTGCCCGGGGTCGGTGATCCGTTCCGGCACCGCCGCGTCGAGGGCGACCCGTAGCGTGTCGGCGCTGTCGAGGAACTCCCCGCCCAGGTCGTCGTCCAGCCAGGTCAGGCACCGCTTGGCCACCCGCTCCACCTGGGCCGGGCTGAGCTCCCCGGAGGCCGCCCCGGTGACCCGGGCCACCAGCTCGTGGGCCTCGTCGATGACCACCGCGGAGTACTCGGGGATGGCGGTGCCGCCGTGCATGGCGTCGATCGCCAGCAGCGCGTGGTTGGTGACGACGAGGTCGGCCTCCCGGGCCCGCTCCCGCGACTTCTCCACGAAGCAGACCTCGCCCCACGGGCAGCGCGAGGCCCCCAGGCACTCCCGGACCGGCACCGAGACCTGCGCCCAGGCCCGCGGGCTGTGGCTGGGCGCGTCGTCGCGGTCGGCCAGGCCGCCCTGCTCGGCCTGCTGCTCGGCCCACTCCCGCAGCGCCACCACCTGGGCGCCGACGGCCGACCCGCCCGAGCCGGTGCCGCCGGTGACCGGGACGGTCTCCGCCCCGGTGGGCCCGCTGCTGGTCGGCGCGTCGGTGGCGGACGCGTCCTGGACCAGCGCGCCGGCAGGCGCGTCCTGCACCATCGCCATCAGGTCCGAGCCGGTGACCAGCGCCTCCTGCTCGTCGACGACGCCGTCGCGCACCCGCAGCAGGCAGGCGTGGTTGGAACGTCCCTTGAGCACGGCGTGCCGGGGCCGGCGTCCGGTCACCTCCTCCACCGCGTCGAGGGCGGCCGGGATGTCCTTGTGCGCGAGCTGGGTCTGCAGGGCCAGCGTGGCGGTGGCGATGACCACCCGCTCCTCGGGGTGATCGGTGAGGTGGGCCAGCACCGGGGCGAGGTAGCCCAGCGACTTGCCGGTGCCGGTGCCGGCCTGCACGAGCAGGTGCTGGCCGGTGCGCAGGGTCGAGGCGATGGCGTCGGCCATCTCCTGCTGCCCGGGACGCGCCGTGCCGCCGATGCCCCCGACCGCGGCCTGCAGCACGTCGCGGTGACCGGCGGACGTCGTGGAGGTGGGAGGCACCCGATCACCGTATCCGGCCCGGCCAGGCCCGGACGGGTTCTCCACAGCGTGCCGCCCGGCTGCCCGACGTCACCGGGTGGACCTCCGGCGGACACACGGCTGCAACGTGGCCGACCTAGCGTCGAGGACGACCGACCACGGCGGGAGGAGGCAGGGGTGTACGACGCCGTCGACCCGTTCATCGGCACCGAGGCCACCCGGCTGCCGGCCCCGGACGGCCTGGCCGCCACCTGGTGGTGGCCCAAGCCGCAGATCGGCAACACCCACCCGGGAGCCACCCACCCCTTCGGGATGGTCTCGGTGTGCCCCTACTCCGGCGCCTACCCCACCGGCTACGGCCGCTACGACTTCAACACGGAGGGGGTCCCGCGCACCGTCCACGACGAGATCGTGGCCAGCGGGTTCACCCACTTCCAGCAGTCCGGCACCGGCGCCATCCGCAAGTACTACAACTACTTCCGGGTCACCCCGATGCTCGAGCCGCTGGACGCCCTGGGCACCACCTGGCCGGTCCGCGACGAGGTGGCCCGTCCCGGCTTCTGGGCCGGCACGCTCGGCTCGGGCATCCGTTGCGAGCTCACCGTCGGACCCAAGTCGGCGGTGCACCGCTACATCTTCCCGGCCTCGGAACGGGCTCGGGTCGTGGTGGACGCCTCCATCGGCGGGCTCGCCCTGCCGCACAGCCGGACCGTCCCGCTGCGCGCCCACCTGGCGATGCTGGCCCCCGGCGTGGCCGAGGGCGAGATCACCGTCGAGGGCGTCCCGCTGGCCACCCACGTCCAGGTGCACGCCCCGGGCTGGCGACAGCTGCTGTGGTACGACCGGCGGCTGATGCCCGGCGGCACCCGGCTCGACCTGGACGGCATCCGGCCCACCACGCTGCGCCCCTTCGGGATGGTGTGGAGCGGGCCCAGCCGGGCCGACCAGGTGGTCGAGGTGCGGATGGGCTGGTCGCTGCGCGGCTGCGAGCAGGCGCGGGCCAACCACGACGCCGACCTCGGCCGGCGGGTGACCGCGTTCGGCTGGCGCCGCCGGGCCACCGAGGACGCCTGGCGCAGCCACCTCGGGCGGGTGCAGGTGGAGCCGGTCAGCGGGGAGCAGGAGACGGTGCTCGCCACCGCCCTCTACCACTCGCTGATCAAGCCGTGCTCCGCCCCCGACGAGGCGCCGGGCTGGACCGGCGACGGGCCGTGGGTCTTCGACGTCTGCACGATGTGGGACATCTACCGCACCCAGCTGCCGCTGCTGACCCTGCTGTTCCCCCAGCGCGCCACCGACCTGGCGGTCTCGCTGCTCACCGTCTGCGAGGAGGAGGGGAACCTGCCGATCGGCTACCGGATGGCCAAGGGCGCCGACCGGTTCTCCCGGCAGGCCAGCGCCCTGGCGCACCTGCTGCTGGCCGACCTGTGCGAGCGCGGCGTCTCCGGCATCGACTGGGACTGGGCGCTGGTCCACCTCGAGGCCGACCTGCGCCGTACCTACGGCGAGGACTACCTGGTGCACCAGGTGGCCCACCCGATCAGCCACACCCTCGACCTGGCGATGGCCTACCACGCCACGGCCGCGGTGGCCCGCCGGGTCGGCGACCGCGCCCTGGCCCGGCAGCTGTCCGGTCTGGCGGGCGGCTGGATCAACGCCTTCGACCCCGACACCGGGCTGCTGGTCGACTCGACCTTCTACGAGGGCGGCCGGTGGAACTACTCCTTCCGGCTGCTGCACGACATGCGCGCCAGGATCGAGCTGGCCGGCGGCGACACGCCGTTCGTGGCGATGCTGGACCGCTTCTTCGGCTACGGCCAGCCGCCGGTGCGCCAGCCCGGGGTCGGACCGACCAGCGCCGAGCTGCAGGCCGGCTACGCCCTGGGCCGCTTCGAGGGCCTGAACAACGAGCCCGACTACGACGCCCCGTGGGCCTACCACTGGGCCGGACGCCCCGACCGCACCGCGGAGGTGGTGCAGCAGGTGCTGCGCTCCCAGTTCGGCACCGGTCGCGGCGGGCTGCCCGGCAACGACGACTCCGGCGGGCTGAGCGCCTGGTACGTGTGGGCCACCCTCGGGCTGTTCCCGGCACCGGGGCAGTCGCTGTTCCTGCTGCACCCGCCGGCGGTGCCCTCGGCCAGCCTCGTGCTGGAGGACGCCGAGCTCGCCGTGCACGCCCGCGGTCTGACCCCACCGCGGCCGGGACGGGTCGACCACGTGCAGTCGGTCACCCTCGACGGCCGGCCGCTGGAGCGGGCCTGGCTCAGCGCCGCGGAGCTGCGGGAGGCCAAGGAGCTGGTGTTCACCCTCGGCCGCGAGCCGAGCGGCTGGGGCCGGCAGCACCGCCCGCCCTCGACGTCCGACCCCCGACCACCCGACCCCACCCGGAGGTGACCGTGTCCGCTCCCGTCCCCGCCCTGCCGGGCGAACCGGCCGGACGCCGGCTCGTCCTCGTCGTCCGCGCCGACCCCGTCATCTGCGGCCACTCCGGAGAGGCCCGCTGCCTGGCCGAGGTGGCCCTGCAGCGGGGCTTCACCGACGTCCGCATCGTCACCTGGACGATCGACCGGCTCGAGGCGAGCGGCCTGCCGCTCAAGCCGTTGGAGACCGTCACCCCCTACAGCCCGGGGATCACGGTGGAGCGTCCCGAACCCGTCGGCGACTACCGGGTGCCCGACGGCCGGCACCTGGCCGGGCTCACCGGCCGGCTGGTCGAGCTGTTCACCGACGGCGTCCCGACGGTGGCGATGTCGCTCTACCTCAGCCCGCACACGGTGGCCGTCAGCGACGCCGCCCGGATCGCCCGCCGGCTCGGCTCCGACGTGGTGACGATCGCGGAGGCGGTCGGCTCCGACATCACCAACGTCGTCCGCGACTGCGTCGCCCACGGCCGGCACGGCGCCGCCGCGCACGTGCTCACCAGCTACCTCGACAGCGACGTCTGCGTCGCGGTCTCCCGCTACACCAAGGACCTGGTGGTCTCCGAGGCCCGTCGGCTGGACGCGCTCAGCGGCACCTCCTTCGCCGACGAGCTGGCCGCCCGGGTCGGCGTCTCCTACCCCGCCATCGACACCGCCGCCTACACCGGGCTGGACCCCGAGCAGACCCGGCGGGTGCTCCAGCGGCGCGGGCTGACCCCCGGCGGCTACGTGCTCTTCCTCTCCCGGCTGGCCTCGGCCAAGGGGCTGGACGACCTGCTCGGCGGCTACGTCGGCAGCCGGACCAGCGAGCGGCTCCGGCTGGTGATCGCCGGCCGCGGGCCGAAGGAGGACGACCTGCGCCGCTGGGTCGCCGACTCCGGGGTGGCCGACCGGGTCGACCTGCTCACCGATGTCGACGACGCGGAGAAGCCGGCGCTGATGGCCGGCTCGGCGGCGTTCGTGCTGCCCAGCCGGCCGCAGCCGGAGTTCGTCGAGACCTTCGGGATCGCGCTGGTGGAGTCGATGCTGGCCGGCGGAGGACCGGTGATCACCTGCGACACCGGCGGCATCCTCGAGGCCGTCGGCGACACCGCGGTGGTCGTGCCCACCTCCGACCCGGACGCCGTCCGGGCCGCCCTGGACGAGGTGGTCTGCGACTGGTCGGAGCAGCGCCGGGCCGAGACGGCGCGACGGGCGAGGGCGTTCGCGCTCCAGTTCGACCGGTTCGTCGTCTTCGACGCCCTGTTCTCCCGGGTCCTCGACGCCCCCGTGGGCGAGGTGGCCTGACCCCGGTCCCGGCCCGGGCTCAGCCGGCGGTCCGGACGCACCAGGCCCGCGGCTGCAGGGTCCAGGTGCTGTGCCGGCGACGGCCCACCAGGTCGCCGTCGGCGTTCACCCTGAAGGTGTCCTCCGCCACGGCCTCGACCTGCACCCGACGTCCCCGCAGCAGCCGGACGTCCGCGCGCTCGAGGTGCCGACCGGCCCGCAGGTCGCGGGCGAACGCCAGCCGGCTGGCCCAGCCGGTGGCGGTGCAGACGACGACATCGGCCAGCTCGTCGTCCGGGGTCGCCGTCGGGGCCACCGGCGTCCCTCCGCCCACCGAGCTGCCGAGCGCCACCGAGACCATCAGCGTCCGCGAGGCACCGTCGAGCACCACCTCGCCGTCGACCAGCAGCCGCAACCGCCAGCCACGGGCACCGATGCCGGCCCGCACCGCGCCGAGGAGGTAGCCGGTCCGGCCGAGCACACCCTTGACCTCCCGGGCGTAGGCCGTGGCCTCGGCCGCCACCCCGACGTGCACCACGTTGACCACCACCCGGCCCTGGTCGTCGTGCAGCAGACCCATCGGCCGGGTCGGCCCGGTGAGGGCGACCTCGACCGCCCGCCCGGGATCCAACGGGATGCCGTGCCCGCGGGCGAAGTCGTTGCCGGTGCCCATCGGCACCAGCCCGAGCGGGCCCGCCGTCGCCAGCACGTCCCGCTCGACCATCGCCTGCAGCACCGCGTTCAGCGACCCGTCCCCACCGACCACGACGACGGAGCGGCCGGCGGCACCGCTCACCAGCTCCGCGAGCTCCCCGTCGGGCCCCGGCACGGCCACCTCGACGTCGGACAGCTCGCGGAGCCGCCTGAGCACCGCCGTCACCTCGGCGTCGTCCGCCGAGCCCGCGGCGGCGTTGGCGAGCACCAGCACCGGTGCGTCCGCGTCCGTCAGGTCCGCGCGCGGCTGGTCGGGGTGCTGCCGCCCGGGTCGGGGCGTCCCACTGGCTGAGTCGGTCACCACGGCAGTATCAGGCAGTGGTGGGCTGCGGCGCATGACCGACCCTGCCGGCGCGCACCGCTACACCCACGGCCACGCGGAGAGCGTGCTGCGCTCGCACCGCTGGCGCACCGCGGAGAACTCGGCGGCCTACCTGCTCGACCGGCTTCGGCCGGGGCTGGCGCTGCTCGACGTGGGGGCCGGTCCCGGCACGCTGACGGCCGACCTGGCCGAGCGGGTGGCCCCTGGGCCGGTGACCGCGCTGGAGGCGACGCCGTCCGCGCTGGAGGTGACCCGGACCGGGCTGGCCGGGCGCGGGGTGGCCGCAGAGCTGGTGGTGGGTGACGTGCACGCCCTCGACCTGCCCGACGGCACCTTCGACGTGGTGCACGCCCACCAGGTGCTGCAGCACGTGGCCGACCCGGTGCGCGCGCTGGCCGAGATGGCACGGGTGACCCGGCCGGGTGGGGTGGTGGCGGTGCGCGACTCCGACTACGCCGCCTTCACCTGGTGGCCGCGGCTGCCCGAGCTGGACGCCTGGATGGCGCTCTACCAGCAGGTGGCCCGGGCCAACGGCGGCGAGCCGGACGCCGGCCGACGGTTGCACGCCTGGGCGCGGGAGGCGGGGCTGACCCGGCTGCACCTCGGCTCCAGCACCTGGTGCTTCGCCACCCCCGAGGACCGGGCGTGGTGGGGCGGGATGTGGGCCGACCGGGTCACCACCTCGGCGATGGCCGAGCAGGCGGTCGCCGACGGCTACGCCACCGCGGGCGACCTGGAGCGGATCGCCGACGGCTGGCGGGCCTGGGCCGAGCACCCCGACGGGTGGATCTCCCTGCTGCACGGCGAGGTGGTCGCCGAGGTCTGAGCCGGGTGCTCGCCCTTCGACAGGCTCAGGGCGCTGGGATCGGGTGGCTCAGGGCGCTGGGATCGGGTGGCTCAGGGCGCTGGGATCGGGTGGCTCAGGGCGCTGGGGCCGTCAGACGGCGTAGCGCTCCAGGTCGGCGGCGAGGTCGGCGTGCACGCGGGCCACCAGGCGGGTCCCCTCCGCGGTGTGCTCGCTGGTGATGAACTCCCCGGTGGTGTGGATCCGGTCGATGAGGTCGCCGCGGGCGTACGGCACCAGGGCGCGCACCTCGACCTCGGGCCGGGGCAGCCGCTGCTCGACCTGCCGGCGCAGCTCGTCGGTGCCCTGCCCGGTGCGGGCGGACACGACGACCGAGTCCGGGTGGTGCGTGCGCAGCACGGTGAGCGTGTCCGGGCTGGCCAGGTCGGCCTTGTTGAAGACCATCAGCTCCGGCACGGAGGCGGCGCCGATGTCGGCGAGCACCTTGCGGACCGCGGTGATCTGGCCTTCGGGGTCGGGGTCGGCGGCGTCCACCACGTGCACCAGCAGGTCGGCCCGCGAGGTCTCCTCCAGCGTGGAGGCGAAGGCCTCGACCAGGTCGTGCGGGAGGTGGCGGACGAAGCCGACGGTGTCGGTCAGCGTGTACACCCGCGAGTCGGCTGTCTCGGTGCGTCGGGTGGTCGGGTCGAGGGTGGCGAACAGGGCGTCCTCGACCAGCACCCCGGCCGAGGTCAGCCGGTTGAGCAGGCTGGACTTGCCGGCGTTGGTGTAGCCGACGATGGCCACCGACGGCACCTGGTTGCGGACCCGCTCGGCCCGCTTGGTGGTGCGGGTGGAGTCGAGGTCGCGCAGCCGGGCCCGCAGCTGGGCGATCCGGGTGTTGATCCGTCGGCGGTCGGTCTCGAGCTTGGTCTCACCGGGACCACGACCACCGATGCCACCGCCGGCGGCGGCCCGTCCACCGGCCTGCCGGGAGAGGTTGCCACCCCAGCCGCGCAGCCGCTGCTTGAGGTACTGCAGCTGGGCCAGCTCGACCTGGGCCTTGCCCTCCGCGCTCTTGGCGTGGGAGGCGAAGATGTCGAGGATCAGCGCGGTCCGGTCGATCACCTTGACCTTGACCCGGTCCTCCAGGTTGCGCAGCTGGGCCGCGGTCAGCTCGCCGTCGCAGATCACCGTGTCGGCGCCGGTGGCCACGACCACCTCGCGCAGCTCCTCCACCTTGCCGCGTCCGATGTAGGTGGCGGCGTCGGGCCGCGGGCGACGCTGCACCAGACCCTCCAGGACGTGGCTGCCGGCGGTCTCGGCCAGCAGCTTCAGCTCGGCCATCGCGTTGTCGGCGTCCACCTCGCTGCCGGTGGTCCACACGCTGACCAGCACCACCCGCTCGAGCCGCAGCTGGCGGTACTCGACCTCGGTGACGTCGGAGAGCTCGGTGGACAGCCCGGCGACCCGGCGCAGCGAGTGGCGGGCCTCCAGGTCGAGCTGGTCCCCATCCGGGTCGAGCGCGTCCGGGTCGGGGCCGTCGGGGTCGAGCAGGTCGTCGTCGCGCTCGTCGAGGACGTCGTCGTCGGTGTCGAGCGGGCGGAGGTCGTCGAGGTCGGGCTCGAAGCGGGAGCCGCCGGAGTGCGGGAGTGCTGTCATCGTCGGACCAGCCTACTCGCGGCGTGTGAGGGCCGACCAGACGTTTACGTCCTCAGCCGGGCAGCAGCACCTCACCCCGGGCGACGATCTCGGCCGGGCCGGTCAGCCAGGCCCGCCCGTCGGCCAGCTCGACGGTGACGGTGCCGCCCGGGACGTCGACCCGCCAGGTCCCCTCGGACACGCCGAGGGTGGCGGCGTGCGCCGCGGCGACCGCGACCGTGCCGGTGCCGCAGGACATCGTCTCCCCCGACCCGCGCTCGTGCACCCGCATCCGCAGGTGCCGCTCGTCGACCACCTCGACCACCTCGACGTTGGCCCCGTCGGGGAACCGCTCGGCCGGCTCCCAGCGCGGGGCGGGCCGCAGGTCGAGGCTCCCCAGCGACGGCGTCTCCGGTCCGTCGTCGAGCAGCACCACGGCGTGCGGGTTGCCGACGTCGACCGCCGAGGCCCGCCAGCGGTGCGCCGAGCCCTCGCCGCCGACGGTGATCTGGACCGCGTCCGGCTCGACCGTGACCGGGCCCATCGCCACCCGGTAGCCGCCGGCGGTGACGGTGACCGGACGCAATCCCGCGCGGGTGGCGACCGGCACCTCGGGACCGTCGGCCAGACCGTCCTCGATCAGCATCCGGGCGAACACCCGCACGCCGTTGCCGCACATCTCGGCCACCGAGCCGTCGGCGTTGCGGTAGTCCATGAACCACAGCGACGGGTCGCCGTCCCACTCGGCGATGTGCTCGGCCTTGATCGCGCGCAGCAGCCCGTCACCGCCCACCCCTGCCCGCCGGTCGCACAACCAGCGGACGTCGTCGTCGGAGGGGTCGAGGAGCCCGTGCCGGTCGACCACCAGCACGAAGTCGTTGTGGGTGCCGTGACCCTTGGCGAACGGCCAGCTGCGCATGGGCCCCATCCTGCCCGACCGGGCCCAACGCCCCGGCCGTCGTCCGGTCAGCGCCCCGGCAGCAGCGTCAGCACCGCGTCGAGGAGCTGCTCCGGCGGCGCGAGGGCGTCCAGCCAGATGATCCGGGGGTCGCGGCGGAACCAGCCGAGCTGTTTGCGGGCGAAGCGGCGGGTGCCGGCCACCGTGCGCTGGCGGGCCTCCTCCTCGGTGCACTCCCCCGCCAGGTGCTCCAGCACCTGCCGGTAGCCCAGCGCGCGCGAGGCCGTCCGGCCCTCCCGCAGCCCGGCCGCCTCCAGCGCCCGCACCTCGGCGACCAGCCCGTCGGCCCACATCTGGTCGACCCGCCGCTCGATCCGGGCGTCCATCTCGGCCCGGTCCAGCTGCAGCCCGACCTGGACGGTGCCGGGGCGGTGGTAGCGCGGCTCCGGCAGCTCGGCGGTGAAGCCGCCGGTGAGCTCGACCACCTCCAGCGCCCGGACGATCCGCCGGGCGTTGCCGGGTTCGATCCGGGCGGCCGCCTCGGGCGCGAGGCGGACCAGCCGCTCGCGCAGCACCTCCAGCCCCTCGGTGGCGAGCTCCTCCTCCAGCCGCGCCCGCACCGCCGGGTCGGTGCCCGGGAAGTCGAGGTCGTCGAGGACGGCCCGCACGTAGAGGGCAGAGCCCCCCACCAGCACCGGCAGCACCCCGCGGCGGTGGCAGTCCTCCACCGCGGCCCGCGCCATCGTCTGGAACTCGGCGACCGAGGCGGTCTGGGTGACGTCGAGGACGTCGATGAGGTGGTGCGGGACGCCGCGGCGCTCGGCCTCGGTCGGTTTGGCGGTGCCGATGTCCATGCCGCGGTAGACCAGCATCGAGTCGGTGTTGACCACCTCCGCCGGCCGTCCGCCGGCGCGCAGCGCGAGGGCGACGTCGACGGCCAGGCGGGTCTTGCCCGACGCGGTGGGGCCGATCAGGCTGAGCAGCCCGTGCTGCGGGCTCACGACCTGGGCTCGGACGGCCCCGGATCGGCCAGCGCGCGACGTCCGAGCGGCAGCGGCTCGAGCTCCTCGGCGGGCAGCGCGGGCTCGCTCAGGCGGGCCAGCAGACCCTCGCGCCGGCTCCGGTACTCCTGCTGGTCCTGCTCCTGCGTGGTCCGGGCGGTGCTGAGCCGCTGCTCGGCCTCCTCGACGGCCCGGTCGAGCTGCTCACGCCGTTCTTGCTGCTCGTCGAGGAACTGATGCCGGTGCCGGCGCAGCAGGAACCACCCCCCGCCCACCAGGACGACGGCGAGCACCAGCAGCACCACCGCGAGCTCCTGCGCGCCGGAGAGTGCGAGCAGACCCAGCACCAGCGCCGCTCCGGCGCCGGCGAAGCACCCGATGGCCGGCACGGGACGCCCGGGGCGCAAGGCACCCACCTCCGCCCGCGCCCGGCGGACCGCCTCGGTGTCCAACCCGTGCTGGTCGCCGGTCAGCTTCCATCCGCCACGGCGGATCACGACCTCGACCGGCGCGTGCTCCAGCGCCGGCGGGAGCTGCTCGGCCTGCTCGCGCAGGTGCGGTCGCAGCCACTCCAGTGCCCGGGCGCGGTGGGCGGGCTCCTCCTCGTCGGCCAGCCCGAGCACCCAGTCCAGCACCGGGGTGGGTGGCACGGCGGGTTCGGCCGACCCGTCCCGCTCGGGGTGCTCGATCACCGCCCGCAGCTCGGCCGCGCGCAGCAGCAGGTGGCGCTCGGCCGGGCTGCCCTCGGCCACCATCCGCGAGACGACCTGCTGCAGCCGCTGCCCGGCGTCCGGCCGCGACGCCGGCTCCTCCGGCTCCCCGGAGGCGCGCCACCTCCCGACCCGCAACCGGGCCGGCTGCTCGGGCCCAGCGGGCTCGGAGCCCTGCCAGAACCGCTCCAGCTCTGCCAGCCGGTGCCCCGGGTCGTCGCCGCCGGC